>JAHDHP010000010.1 GCA_020631245.1 Bacteroidota bacterium
AGTGATTGAGCGAATGACTGAATAAGCGTTACGCTATAATCATTCACTCATTCACTCATACGCTAATTCACTCATTGACCAATTAATCCATTCCCCCCTTTTTTTATCCTATTAAAGTAACAAAATTAACTTTTTGTATGTTTACAAAGCTTGCCTGTCGTTGCGGAATGGTTTTTGTTCTCAAAATCATAACTCACAAGGCTTTCAGCCGTCAAAAACCCACCTAATAATCATTAAATTGTTTGGAGACGGCCTAAATAATCCGTAAATTATAGTTGAACTATCTTAATCTTTATCATATGAAATGGCTACGTATTTTATTCGTACTACTTCCTTTCTTTTTACTCACCTCCATGATGCCTATCAATTCTGAAAGTAACACTTCTGAATTTAATAATGCAGAACGCGAAAATCATTTTTGTGAACAAATGGATTGGGTAGAAGGACAGTTGCAAAGTATGACCCCCGATCAACGCATCGGACAACTATTTATGGTGGCAGCTTACTCCAACAAAGGAGAAGACCACAAGAAGAACATCTCCTATATGGTACGCAAGTACAATATTGGCGGCTTGATCTTCTTTCAAGGAACACCCAACAAACAAGCAGAATTAACCAACTATTATCAATCACAAGCGGCTACTCCTCTATTAGTTGCGATTGATGGCGAATGGGGACTTAGCATGAGGCTTAAAGGTACGACTCGCTTCCCTAAACAATTGACATTAGGAGCTATCAAAGACAATCGCCTCATTTATGATATGGGAATGGAAATTGCCCGCCAGTGTCGCCGTATGGGAATACATGTAAACCTAGCTCCAGTGGTCGATGTAAATAATAATGCCAATAATCCTGTTATCAATGACCGCTCTTTTGGAGAGGATAAGTACAATGTAGCGGAAAAGGGAATTTCATACATGCAAGGGATGGAAATGAATGGTATTTTGGCTTGTGCCAAGCATTTTCCTGGACATGGAGATACCAACTCAGACTCGCACTATACCTTACCTGTTATCCGACATAGCCAACAACGCCTAAACGATATAGAATTATATCCATTCAGACAATTGGCAAATGAAAATATTGGCGGGATGATGGTAGCACACCTCGCTATCCCTGCACTCGATAATACACCTGTAAAACCAGGTTCTTCAATGGCAATGCCAACCACGCTTTCTAAAAAAGTCGTAACCAACCTCTTAAAAAATGACATAGGTTATCAAGGGCTTGTGTTTACAGATGCGCTCAATATGAAGGGAGTTAGTTCTTTCTTCCAACCTGGTGTTGTGGATGTAAAAGCATTATTAGCGGGTAATGATATTCTATTATTCCCACAACATGTTGGAAATGCGATCAAAGAAATTAAAGCAGCCATTGCTAGAGGAGAAATTACACAATATGAAATTGATAATCGGGTTCGCAAAATTTTAAGAGCTAAGTTCCGTGTGGGCTTAAATGGGTATCAACCTATTCAAATGAGCAATTTGATGAATGATCTGAACAGCCCACAAGCAGAGCTGTTAAAAAGACGTTTGATCGAAAACTCCATGACATTGGCTCGTAATGACCTGCAAATGGTTCCTTTCAATTTATTAGATCAAAAAAGTTTTGCCTCTATTAGTATTGGAGCGTCTACCTTAACAGAGTTTCAACGTACACTTGACAAATATGCAAACTTCCAACACCATACCGTTAAGTTTTCAGATAGTGAAACACGATACAATCAAAAGTTTGATGCACTTAAACGATATAATACAGTAGTAATAGGAGTACATGATATGAGTAAATCAGCGTCTAAAAATTATAGTCTTAATAGCAAGGTATTAAATCTCATTCGTAGCTTAGAGAAACATACCAATGTTATATTGACTGTCTTTGGGAGTCCTTATAGTCTCAAAAACTTTGATAGTTCACAAACGGTATTAGTAGGTTATGAAGACAATTATATTTCTCAAGGCATAGCCGCTCAAGTATTATTCGGAGCTATTCCTGCAAGAGGCGTATTGCCCGTAAGTTCTTCACCTCGCTTCCAATACGGACAAGGTATCTTTACAGAAGGAGGTACTCGTTTAAAATATACCCTCCCAGAAGAAATAGGTATCGAGTCCAAAGATTTATTAGCCATTGATCGAATAGCGGAAGAAGCTATTCGAAATCGTGCGACTCCAGGATGTCAGGTACTAGTGGCAAAAGATGGTAATGTGATTTTTGAAAAAAGCTATGGATATCACACCTACTCGAAGAAAGTACCAGTACAGAATTCTGATTTATATGATTTGGCCTCTATTACCAAAATCACTGCCAGTGCCCTTGGTGTTATGGATATGTATGAAAGAAACCAACTCAATCTATACGGGCAACTACACGAGTACCTGCCAGATGTAATTGGTACCAATAAACAATCATTACTTATTAAAGATATACTTTTACACGAATCAGGTCTAAAAAGTTGGATTCCTTTTTATAAAGAAACAATGTCAGATCGGTATAGTATCTATTCAATGGTTCCTACCAGTACACATTCGGTTCCTGTGGCAGATAATATGTACATCCGTAATGATTATGCCAATACCATGATCAATAAAATCAATAATTCGGAATTGCCTAATAGAGGGGATTATAAGTACAGCGATTTGGGTTATTACTACTTCAAAAAAATTGTTGAAAACTATGCAGGGGAGCCTTTAGACCAATATGCGAATCGTAAATTTTACGCTCCTATGGGTTTGCATACAATGGGTTTTAACCCTCATGAACGATTTAGTAAACGTCGTATCCCGCCTACGGAAAATGATGCTTCTTGGAGACGTCAAATTGTGAAAGGCTATGTACACGATATGGGAGCTGCTATGTTAGGTGGTGTTGGTGGTCATGCAGGTGTATTTAGTAATGCACATGACCTAGCTGCAATGATGCAAATGCTATTGAATAATGGAACCTATGGTGGACAAGTTTATTTCCAACCAAGCACGATTGAAACATTCACAAAGAAACAAAAACAAGGAAACCGAAGAGGCTTGGCATTTGATAAGCCCGATACCAATAAACCTGATCGCTCACCTGCTAGTAAGTATGCATCTTATAAAACATTTGGTCACACTGGATTTACAGGAACTTGCGCCTGGGCAGATCCTCAACACAATTTAGTGTTTGTATTTCTATCCAATAGAACCTATCCTGATAGTAATAACCGCAAGTTGATACGTGACAATGTCCGAACGCGTATCCACGATGTAGTGTATCAGGCAGTACAACGTAGTTCAAGAACAGCTCAATACTAATGATAACGGGACTTTTTCCCTCATTTTTGTTTTTCCTATCCTTTTTTATCCTAAGCCTTTTTATTAATTAACCATTATCATTTTCGTCTAGAACTAACAATTCTACATGGGATTGGTCTACCTCCGTCGCACGTAAATCGTCACACTTCGCACGTTTCTCGCGTTATATATTTACAAAAACGATTCATTATAAAATGTACCATGTATAATGAAGAGTAAAAGTACTTCCGTCGCACGTCGCACGTTCAATCGTCGCACGGTTATCGCGTGAGGGATAGAGGCGGAAGCTTGACGAAATAGAAACATAGTGACGCTTCAACTAGCAGGGCTGACGTGAGGAAGACACTGCTAGGTGTTTAGCGGAACCTGCTTTCTATGAGGCAACTATTAGCCGAAAGCCCGACCAAGCCGCAGTGTGCAGGATAGCCTGTTCAAGCGTCTTCGCTTGAACTTTGTAGCTAGGCCGCATTGCGGCTTGGGGACGCCCAATAATATAATATCTTGACTAAAACCTAGCCGCTATATAAAAAAATAATTACTTTAGGTGAATAATCTCTTTTCTGATTCTATAAATCCTATTTTATGTCCTTATCACCAGCGGTTATTATTGGTATTATTGTCGTGTATATGCTTGTGCTGTTCTTTATTTCTTGGTTAACTGGGAAGGATAGTAGTAATAGTGCTTTTTTCTTGGGAAAGAAAGAGTCACCGTGGTATGTCGTTGCTTTTGGTATGATTGGGGCTTCCTTGTCGGGAGTTACTTTTATTTCGATACCTGGAGTCATTGGTAATTTTTCGAGTGTGAATGGGCAGTTTTCGTATATGCAGATTGCTATGGGGTATATGGTAGGCTATGCGGTAATTGCATTGGTATTAATGCCCATGTATTATCGTTTGAATCTAACTTCTATATATACGTATTTAGAAAAACGCTTTGGGATATGGTCTTATAAAACAGGAGCTGCTTTTTTCTTACTCTCTCGCACAATTGGAGCTTCTTTTCGCTTATTTTTAGTGGCATTGGTCTTACAACAATTTGTATTTGATGAGTTGGGTATTCATTTTGTGGTAAATGTATTGTTTACCCTACTACTTATTTGGTTATATACGCTAAAAGGTGGTATTCGAACCATTGTATGGACAGATACCTTACAAACCACCTTTATGCTATTGGCGGTATTTGCTACCTTGTATTGGATTGGTAAAGATTTGGGTTGGGGCATGAGTGGAATGATTAGCGCAGTGGCAGAAAGTGATTATTCCAAAATGTTTTTTGGAGATGTGGCACAGGATAAGTTTTTCTTAAAACAGTTTATGAGTGGAGCTTTCATTGCTATTTGTATGACGGGACTTGACCAGGATATGATGCAGAAAAACAATAGCTGTAAGAATATTCAGGAAGCACAGTTGAACATGTTTAGCTTTAGTGTCGTCTTGTTCTTTGTGAATTTATTATTCGTAAGCTTAGGGGCTTTATTGTATTTATATGCTGAAGCAAAGGGTTTTATGATTGTGCCTTCTCGTACAGATCACATGTTCCCAACGATGGCAATTGAGTATTTTCCTCCTTTTATTGGGGTGGTCTTTTTGGTCGGTTTGATTGCCGCCGCCTATTCAAGTGCCGATTCTGCCTTGACTGCCTTGACTACCTCTTTCTGTATCGACTTTTTAGGTTTTGAAAAGAAAGCAGCAGATGGTACTTCCGAAAAACAATTGGAAAATACACGTTATAAAGTGCATATAGGGTTTACTATACTAGTCTTATTGGTGATTATCATCTTTAATTATGTACTCGAAAGAGAGGTTATTTCCTCGCTTTTTATGGTAGCTACTTATACCTATGGCCCGTTACTGGGCTTGTATGCCTTTGGTTTATTTGTGAAGGATAGACGTATCCGAGATGGAGTAATTGTACCAGTAATATGTGTATTGGCACCTTTAACGGGTTATTTGTTAAATACTTATACGTCTATAAATCTAGGATTTGCTGTTCTATTGTTGAATGGAATGCTTACTTTTGCTGGACTTTGGGCAATTTCGGAAAAGGCAACATTAGAACGATTATAAACAAACAGTAAATAGAATTTTATATGGAAAAATTACATCAAGATAAAACGTGGCAAGGGCTAAAAGGTGAATCCTCTTGGCGTATTTTTAAAATTATGTCGGAGTTTGTAGATGGCTTCGAGACCATGAACCAAATTGGACCTTGTATCTCTATTTTTGGATCAGCACGTACAAAGCCAGATGATAAGTATTATCAATTGGCAGTTGATTTAGCCAAGGCTTTAGTAGAAGAAGGCTACGGAGTTATTACAGGTGGAGGCCCAGGTATTATGGAAGCTGCCAATAAAGGAACAACAGAAGTAGGAGGTAAATCGGTAGGTTTGAATATTGCTTTACCACATGAACAGTCTCACAATCCTTATATTGATACTGATAAATTACTCAATCATCGTTATTTCTTTGTACGAAAGGTGATGTTTGTAAAATATGGACAAGCATTTATTTTCTTACCAGGAGGTTTTGGTACTTTAGATGAGTTATTTGAATGCTTAACTTTAATTCAAACTAAGAAAATTTCGAAAGTACCTGTTATTCTAATGGGTGCTGAATTTTGGAGTGGTATGATGGAGTGGACTAAAACGGTATTACGTGATCAAGAAAAAACAATTAGTCCAAAAGATATCGACCTAATTCAAATTACAGATGATATTGGAGAGGTAGTTCGTATTATTAATGACTTTGAAGGTACCTTACAGCCTAATTTCTAATTAGGTTGAAGATTGCTAAATGTAATCTTCATTACTTAAAACAAAAAAGAGTTATAGCTTTCAAGCTATAACTCTTTTTACTCATAATTAATATTGAGTTTTACTTATTTTATTGACCAGGAGCCCTAATAATGTCTTCACCAGCACTATCAGGAGTATCATTAACATCTGAATCACGTAATTCGATAATTCCATAAGGATCTTTTCCTAAATTACCTCCTTTAAACAAGTAACGCTCGTAGTTTGGATTACGCTTAGGATCTACCGTTAGATTTCTATGCGCTCTACGAATTTTGAAATCAAATTCAGCAGGTGTCTTAGGATTAGGAGGACGCTTATCTAAAGCAAATTTTCTAATTCCTTTCCATTCCCTTCCATTAGGTTGATATGCATAAAAGAAAAAGTTATTTTTAAAACCCATCTCTTTGTCATATCCCATGTGTTTGGATAATACAACTGTATCTCCTGGTTTAATATACAACCAACCTTCAGTTACCCAATCATTGTCCGACCAGTCACTATCTGGAGGGGTGAAATTATAAGCGATAGCAATCCAGACAGGCTTGTCTGTTAGGTTGGTACAGTCTAGTTGTGCATGTGCATCACTTACGGCAGCTCCACTTACGAGCAAGAAGAATAAGAATGCGAAAAAACTTCTCATCAGTCCTTAAATTTAATTTATGATAAATACTATTTTATACTAAGGGAGAATAACTACTTACAATAGTTAAAATATGACTCCTTTAAAAGGGGCTGATTTAACTTTAACTATTATAACTAACTAAGGCAGTGCTTTTACTTTGGAAATCGGGGGATGTTATTTTCTTATGGATCAAGGAAAAAGCCATATTAAACGCTTCCCTTTTTTATACATCCCATCATTAGATGGGCCTATGTTTAGAAGGTTTAAACTACTAGAAATATTATTATGAATCGCTGTTTTATATGCTTATTAGCATCTGAATAACACAAAGATAACGAAATTACTTGCTTTAAGGTATTAATTTAGAAAGTCAAAATCAGATAATTAACAAATTAATTCACTTACTATCAATCATTACAAAAATACAACTAAAAAGGTTGTGTAAAACCCAATAAAAAAACCGCTTAAACGTCAAAAAGATATGAACAGAATCAGTTTGCTTATTCTATTATTAGTTGGAGGTCTTTTTAATCCCAACATCACACAAGCCTGTATAATGCATTGTGCAGAAGCCATGAATAATTTTGAGACAACAACAATGCCATTTACAGAATATGATGATCAGTGTTATAATCTAGAATCGACTGATTATGGCTTCCGATCTCCATTAGGTATCCCATTGGTACTCGCAGGTAACTTTGGAGAACTTCGAAACAATCACTTTCATGCAGGTATTGACTGCAAAACCAATGGTTCCGAAAACTACCGCATCTATGCTATTGCCGATGGGTATGTTTCTCGAATCAAGGTCTCTTCTCGTGGATATGGGAAGGCTCTTTACATTACTCATTACAACGGTCTTACCAGTGTTTACGCCCATCTCAACGAATTTAAAGGAGCGATAGGAGCCTATATAGAACGCGAACAATACGCAAAAGAACAATTCGAATTAGATATTCAAATTCCTGCTGGAGTATTACCTGTTAGTCAAAGTCAAGTAGTCGCGCTTTCTGGAAATACAGGAAGCTCTACAGCTCCTCATCTTCATTTCGAAATTAGAGATTCGCATACAGAAGAAGCCTTAAATCCACTATTATTTGGATTTAAAATTGCTGATAATCGCCGACCTATTATCAGTGGAGCAGCCTTATACCAATTCGACCAATCAGGTAAGCGAACAAAGGCAAAAACAATCGAAATTGTAAAAAATAGTTCTGGGAATTTCTCCGCCAAACGCAATGTCATTTCAGTTGGAACTCCAAGAGTAGGCTTGGGGATAAAAGCCTACGATAAGCAAGATGCTGCAAATAACCTCAATGGAGCTTTTAGTGTAGAAATGCTTGACAACGGTAATCCTGTTTATAGCTTCAAAATGGATCGAATTGCCTTCCATGAATCGCGTTATATCAATTCCCACTGTGATTATACCTATAAAAAAGAAGGAAAAGGATGGATGCAGAAATGTTTCCGCGATCCAGGAAATCGACTCACCATTTATGAGCATGCTATTAACGACGGAATCATTGACCTAAGTGATGGATTGATACATAAAATTATATTCAAGGTGCGTGATGTATCAGGAAATACGAAAGTATTAGCCATGAATTTAAAATATAATCCAAGTGTGGGCTTCAAGCCGCCTTATGAAGGCAACTACCAAGCTCTATTACGACATGATACCCCCAATAATTATATGGACAAAGGACTAAGTCTTTCATTTGAAGAAGGCTCTTTCTATCGAGATCTTCCTTTACAACACAGTACCCGATCATCTACTAGCGAATATGTGTATAGTAACATCCATAAAGTACACAATGAAAAAATACCTGTTCATAAATATTTTGATGTAGCCATTGATGGATCACGTGTGCCCGATCGTCTTCGAAATAAAGTCTTAATTGCTCGTAAAAGTAGCACAGGTAAAGTAAGCAGTATTGGAGGTGAATGGGAAGGAGGTTATCTCAAGTCAACTAGCAAATACTTTGGTGAATTTTATATCACTGTCGATACAAGAGCACCAGTTATTCAACCTATCAATATTTCGAATGGTAAATCAATGGCAAAGAATAGTACGATTACCTTCAAAATTTCAGACAATTTATCAGGGATAAAATCCTACAATGGATACATTGATGGTAAATGGGTGTTGATGGAATACGATGGTAAATCTGCTCGACTACGTTATCGTTTCGATGAGCGAGTAGGGCGCGGAAGCCACACCATGAAATTAGTGGTAGTAGATGGAAGAGGAAATGAAAAGGTGTGGTCAGGTAGGTTTACGCGCTAATATTATTTTCTTTAATCTGGGCGTGCCCTTTTCCTCCCCGCCCGTTCATGCGTCCACGCATGAACAGGCACGAGGAGGAAAAGGTCAGGCTATCCGCTTGTAGTTGTCTTGTAGCAGCCTGTTTCGCCAAAGTGCTGGCAGTGTCTTCCGTTGTCAGCCCTGCCAGCACAGGCGTCACTAGGCAGCTACTTCGCCAAGCTACCGCTACTATCCTTCACGCGGAAAACGTCCGACGATTAGCGTCCGATGTCCGACGAAAGTACTTGTGCCTCTCATTATGCATGATTTATTATCAAATGCTTTGTTTTTACAAATGTATAACGCGTAAGGTCATTCCTTGTGGGTGCTCTTGATGGAACGTTCGACGATTTACGTCGCATCGTCTCGTCGGACGTAAATCGTCGGACGTCTAATCATTCACTTCAAAATAAAGCACATCACAAGTATTCATATCCGAGTTTAAGACAAAACGTTTGCTACGATAACCATCATTCACTTTAAGAGCCACTGTGTTAGGAGGTACATCCCCCAAATTATGCGCATAAAGCACCAAGTAATTAGGGTAATTGGTATCTGCTTCTAAGCAAATGTCGATATTATGATCCTCATTATCCAATTCAAAACGCTCCAAAATCCATTGACCATTAAAGTTGAGAGAGATGATATCTCCATCATCTTTTTGGTGATCATAAACCGTAATACGCAAGCAATTACTATCAACTTTTACAACGCTTCCTGGTTCCACTTTACGATTGCGTAGCTTACGAATCTTATTTTTGCGATCCCATCTAATATCTACAGGACCTTTTGGCAAATTGGAGAAGTTCACATTGAAAGTAAGTGCTTCTTCTGAAACAATGTCTTCTTCAAGAACTTTGGTGAGGTGAATTTTGCCAGGTGTACAAGATACCTCACTAAGATGTCCGACTCCTTGCCAATCGCCTTCGAGGTGGTAGTGATTTCCTATTTTATAAAATTGAAGATTAGCCTTTTTTAAACAGGTTTCCAGATGGCGGATTTGTTTATTGGTATTGATATAGTTTTGCACTTTTACATCTTCGTAATATAGTACATTACCATCCCATTGCCCTGTAAAGGTTTTTTCATAGGAAAGGTAGCCATTATCTCCTGCAAATTTTGCTCGACATACAATCAAGCCGCTTATTTTCGATCCTTTTTGTTTGATTTCGACATGGAGTTTGCCAGTAACTCCCTCAAATTCAGGGCGTCCCAGCCAATTAAGTTGGCTGACTTCCCCTTCCCACAAACCATTTAAATCAACAGCATCATTAGAACGAATACGCTCTAGGTCAGCCTGATCTTTTTCGGGAAAGTTGATTTCTACCTGTGCATAACTCGTTTGTATAGTACAGAAAAGGAGAATCCCCCATAGAATTACTTTTTCCATCTGAATGATTTTTGGAGGGTGAAGTGAATGCTACGGTTACGTAGTTTGAGGTTTTCTTTTTCGGAAAATCCTGCGTGATAAGCATTATTTACCACATTATTAAATGACTGACCATATAATACCCCAATAGCAAAGGCTCCTTTATTGAAGTTAAGAGAGCCGCCTATGACATAACCAAAGTCGCCACCTAAAAATGGCGAACTTTCCCCATTTTGAACAGGTGAATCCCAGAGACTAAATTCTTGAGTACCATCAATCAAAAATTGTTTTTCCTTACCGCCTACTAATTGCCCGTAGTAGACTCCCGTATTTAAATGGAGACCTAAGCCAAGTGGGTTAAAACCTGCCAAAGCCAATCCGCGTACATAGTGATAACGATGTGTAGCACTTTCTGCTTGGTTGAGTACTTCGGTATAGGATTGATTGTGGTAATAGATTTCGGGTTGAATATAAAAACGTCGGTGAAAATTGTAGCGGAAGTAGGTTCCTGCTTGCCAGCTAAATTTACGTTGGTAAAAATTAGTTCGAAGACTAGATTCTACAAAAGAAGACCCTAATCCTATTTTATAACCAAATCGATTTTTGGTTCTACGACGTTTTTTCTTGACGTTATTCCTGAAAATACTATCCATCATATTAATAACAGGATTGTTACTTTTGACGGGAGGATTTGTTTTTTTAGGGGGAGGAGGTACAGGCGTAGGCTGTTTTTTTGCCTCTTTTTGTTTCTTATTTTTACTAATGACTTCATTCACCTCAATAATCGGATTTATCTTACCTGATAAACCACTTACATCTTTATATACATCCCAAATAATGGCTTTGCCTTCGCCGGCCATTACTTTTCCTATATCGCCTCGTACACTTTTGGGACGAATAACTTTCCCATCATCCATGTCAAAACGGAGAGAGACATCATAAATGGCTGATTTTTTGCCAGGTAAATTATAGGTGACAATGACCTTTTCTTTAGTAGCTGTTACCTCGACATTCTCGGCTTTTTGTGCCCAAGAAGTCTGACTGATAAAGGCTAATAAAATAATTGTCAATAAACAAAAAATGTGTTTTTGCATGATTCGAATTTTGTGCTATTTGTTGGGTGCTGTTGTTTAGACAGAAAAGTAAGGTGTTAGGACACATTTTTTAACGACAGATTCCATAAGATAGTCGCGTAACGCTATTCAATCATTCAGTCATCCACTCATTCAGTCATTGTTTTCGCGTGAAGGATAGTAACGGTAGCTTGGTGAAACAGGAGCTTTTGTGAAGCTACGACTAGCAGGGCTGACGAGAGGAAGACACTGCTGGGCGTCTAGCTGAACTAGCTACTGTGAAGCAACTACAAGTGGATAGCCTGACCCCATTTTCTCGTTTTTCCTGATTTCCTGCGTCCTCGCAGGAACAGGCAAAACGAGAAAATGGGGACACGCCCAGTTAATGATGACTGGTTGATAGGGTGACAGGATGATTGGGTTAGGGGTGAGAGAATAACACCATTTATCCATTAGGGGTAACAGGTACGTTCTGATAAATAAAAATAGGATGTAAACAGTTGTTAGTTTAACTTTGTTAAATTTGTAGTCTATAGTCATTAGCTTTCAAATACATATTCTATGCAACAAGTCGCACCATATCAACCTAAACATAAAATAAGGATTGTAACTGCTGCATCACTTTTCGATGGACATGATGCTGCGATTAATATTATGCGTCGAATTATGCAGGCATCGGGCGCAGAAATTATTCATTTGGGGCATAATCGTTCGGTACAGGAAATTGTAAACACAGCGGTTCAAGAAGATGTACAAGCTATAGCTATTACTTCTTATCAAGGAGGGCATATTGAGTTCTTTAAGTACATGTATGATCTATTACAAGAACAAAATGCGGGTCATATTAAAATATTTGGAGGAGGAGGAGGAACGATTCTCCCCTCGGAGATTGAAGAACTCCATGCTTATGGAATTGCCCATATTTATTCGCCTGATGATGGGCGAGAAATGGGCTTACAAGGAATGATTAATGATTTGTTGCAGCAAAGTGATTTTCCAGTGGGAGAAAAGGTAAATGGAGAGTTGAACGTGTTAAAAGATAAGGATAAATCTGCTATCGCACGCTTGATTTCAGCAGTCGAAAATTATCCTATAACAGTGAGCGATTGGATAGGGAAGATAAAAGTAAAAGAAACGAATATTCCAGTACTTGGAATTACAGGAACAGGAGGAGCAGGTAAATCCTCTTTGGTTGACGAGTTAGTACGTCGTTTTTTGATTGATTTTGAAGATAAACACTTGGCAATCATTTCGATAGATCCTTCTAAGCGTAAAACGGGAGGGGCTTTATTGGGTGATCGTATACGTATGAATGCCATTAATCATCCGCGGGTATATATGCGTTCTCTGGCAACAAGAAAAGCAAATGCAGCCATTGCAGAGAGCATTAAGGAGGCAATTTCTTTATTGAAAGCGGCTTCCTATGATATGATTATTGTAGAAACATCGGGTATTGGTCAATCAGACACCTCTATTACTGATTTTGTAGATTTTAGTGTATATGTAATGACACCCGAATATGGAGCAGCCACTCAATTGGAAAAGATCGATATGCTGGATTATGCGGATATGGTGGTACTCAATAAGTTTGATAAAAGAGGCGCACAAGATGCATTGAGAGATGTGAAAAAACAGTACAAACGCAATAATAATTTGTGGGAAACACCAGATGAGGACTTACCCATTTATGGAACAATTGCGGCTCAGTATAATGACCCTGGTACGAATCGCTTGTATAAGGCCTTGATCGAAAAAGTGAATGGATTAACGAAGGCAGACTTTGCCTCCACTGTGGAGTTACCATTGGGTGTTAGTGAAAAAATATACATTATTCCGCCTAATCGAGTTCGTTATTTGGCAGAGATTGCAGAGAATAATCGGCAGTATGATCGGTGGGTGAAAGAACAAGCGGCCATTGCTCAAAAGTTGTATAGTATTCGACAAACGATAGAGGCTTTGGAAGATGAAGCGACGAAAGAAGCATTAGAAAAATTATATGAGGGGCAGCTATTACAATTTGACAATCGCAATAAATTATTACTAGAAAATTGGCAAGGAAAGAAAGAGGCATATCAACAAGATACCTTTGTATATAAGGTGCGTAATCGAGATATTTCGGTACAGACTTATACGATGTCGCTTTCTCAAAATAAGATTCCCAAAATTGCTTTGCCTCGTTATGAAGCATGGGGCGACATTTTACAATGGAATTTGCAAGAAAACGTACCTGGGGAGTTTCCATATACAGCAGGTGTTTTTCCTTTTAAAAGAGAAGGGGAGGACCCTACTCGAATGTTTGCAGGAGAAGGAGGACCAGAGCGAACCAATACGCGCTTTCATTACCTCTCCAAAGATACGGCTGCTGATCGCTTATCAACTGCTTTTGATTCAGTGACTTTGTATGGGGAAGATCCTGATCATCGTCCAGATATTTATGGGAAAGTAGGTAATTCAGGCGTCTCTGTTTGCTGTTTGGATGATGCGAAAAAACTCTATTCGGGTTTTGACCTCGCTAAACGTAGTACCTCTGTTTCAATGACCATCAATGGTCCAGCAGCTACCATTACTGCCTTTTTCTTAAATGCAGCTATTGACCAACAATGTGAGGTATATATTCGAGAGCAAGGAATAGAAGAAGAAGTCAAGGCTAAAATTGCAGCTATTTATGCAGACAAAGGCGTTCCTGTTCCAGTATACAATGCACCTCTACCTGAAGGAAATGACGGTTTAGGCTTACTTTTGTTAGGAGTAACAGGCGATCAAGTATTAGATAAAGAGGTATATGAGGAAATTAAAGCGAAGACCTTATCAGCAGTGAGAGGAACAGTACAAGCTGATATTTTAAAGGAAGATCAAGCACAAAATACCTGTATCTTTTCAACAGAGTTTTCGTTGAAACTCATGGGAGATGTACAACAATACTTTGCGGATCACCATGTGCGAAACTTCTATTCTGTTTCTATTTCTGGGTATCATATTGCAGAAGCGGGAGCAAACCCCATTTCACAATTAGCCTTTACGCTCGCGAATGGTTTTACTTTTGTAGAGTATTATCTGTCTAGAGGAATGGATATCAATAGTTTTGCTCCCAATTTATCTTTCTTTTTCTCCAATGGAATTGATCCAGAATATGCGGTCATTGGGCGAGTAGCTCGACGTATTTGGGCAAAAGCAATGAAGCATAAATACAAAGCAAATGACCGTTCTCAGAAACTAAAATACCATATCCAAACATCAGGACGCTCACTACATGCCCAAGAAATAAGCTTCAATGATATTCGTACTACCTTGCAAGCCTTGTATGCGATATATGATAACTGCAATTCATTGCATACCAATGCCTATGATGAAGCTATCACTACCCCTACTGAAGAATCAGTTCGTAGAGCAGTCGCGATTCAATTGATTATCAATAAGGAATTAGGATTGGCTAAGAATGAGAACCCATTACAAGGAGCCTTTATTATCGAAGAATTAACTGATTTAGTGGAAGAAGCTGTGTTACTTGAATTTGAGCGTATCTCGGAGCGTGGAGGAGTTTTGGGGGCAATGGAAACGATGTATCAGCGTGGAAAGATTCAAGAAGAGTCGTTGTACTATGAACATCGTAAGCATACAGGAGAATATCCGATTGTAGGAGTGAACACTTTCTTGTCTTCTGAAGGTTCTCCAACAATTATTCCTGATGAGGTCATTCGATCTACAAAAGAAGAAAAAGAAGCACAGATTACCACCTTGGAAAATCTAAAAAAGGCGAATGCTTCTCAAGCGACTAAGCAGTTGAAAGAATTACAAGAAGTTGCCATTAAGAATGCGAATATTTTTGAGAAATTGATGGAGGCAACCAAGTATTGTTCATTAGGGCAAATTACAAATGCCTTATATGAAGTAGGTGGGCAGTATCGACGTAATATGTAACTGTTTTTTGACTAATTTATGATTTATACTGCTATAAACCATGCCGACTTTTACCGATCAGATAGGGCACACGATTCAATTAGTCAATTTGCCCAAGCGTATTGTTTCTTTAGTCCCTTCACAAACCGAATTCTTATTTGATGTAGGACTAGAAAAAGAAATGGTGGGTATTACTAAATTCTGTATTCACCCTGCCCAAAAGTGTAAACAAGTAAGCAAGGTAGGAGGAACTAAGAATTTTAAACTAGATCAAATAGCCGCCTTACAACCCGATTTAATTATTGGAAATAAGGAAGAAAATGAGCAAAAAGGAATTGAAGCATTACAACAACAGTTTCCCGTGTGGATGAGTGATATTATGAACTTGACCGATGCTTATAACATGATGCTGCAATTGGGAAAGTTAACAGGAAAAGAAGAAGAGGCAAGTGAATTAGTTAGTATAATCGAAACCAATTGGAGCCAAGTTAAACGAGTCTCAAAACCATTAAGAGTGGCTTATTTTATTTGGCGAAAACCCTATATGGTTGCTGCAAAAGGTACTTTTATTGATCACCTCATTCAACAAGCTGGATGGGTCAATATTTTTGAACAGGAAGAACGGTATCCAAGTATAACATTAGAGGAAGTAAAAGTACTAGAGCCAGATGTATTACTACTTTCTTCAGAACCATTTCCTTTCAGAGAAAAACATGTGCAGGAAATGCGCACTTTTTTCCCACAAACAAACGTTCAAATTGTAGATGGAGAACTGTTTTCTTGGTATGGTAGTCGGCTTTTATTAGCCGCCAATTATATCAAAAACTTACAGACAACACTTAATACATAATCAAGTTTGTTTGTGAATTTATTTATTTTAGTTTGCCTTACTCCTTGTTTTTAGAATATAGTACTTTACAATTACTCACAATACTTGTATTTTTGCTATAAATCGGTTACTTTGAGGAGCAATACTCACAATTTTAAGTCTGCCTCACAGACAATCTATTTCAAACAAGAACATACTTCTCTTTATATACGAGTCATTCCGCTAACGAATCATAACTCTTATGAATAATTATAGCTATCGACAAAGTCGTTACAAATCACTATGGTTTTATCTCAATATATCTATTGCTGTTTGTTTCTTTTTACTGGCATTGCCTACTACTTATGCCCAAGAAGCAGATGTTAATTTACAATTGCTACTACAACAGCGCGTACAAGCAATGAGCAATAACCAAGTTATCGCAGATAGAACAGTACAATACGGTAAAGAAGTAAAAAGCTTTTACAGTAAAAGAGCATTTCAACCTGCATGGAGTGAAGGAAGGCAAGTAGCAAGACATGCACTTTCATTTATTGCTTGTAAGCAATTGATAGAAGAACATGGGCTTACTCCAAGTGACTATCACTTCAAGCTCATTGAGCAGATTATCAATTATCAACAAAAGGGAAATGTATTAAGTCCTGACGATATAATTGCCCTAGAAATATTAACGACAGATGCTTATTTAACCCTAGCCCACCATTTCTATTCGGGAAAAACCAACGCTAAGGAACTAGGCTTAGAATGGCATCATAAAACACGTAAGTTAAAAGAAGCAGATAAATACCTGATTGAAGCTCTAAAAGATAAACACATTCGATATTCTTTAGAATTGTTATTACCACTTCACGAAGGATACCAACAACTAGTAGACGCACTTCGTATATACCGAAATGCCAAATGGGAACCAATAGAAATACCACCTAAAATTCTTTTACAAAGAGGAGCAAAAGCACCTATTGTCACCAAAGTACGCCAGCGATTAAAGGCGACAGGTGATTTACGACCAGGCGCACCTATCAAAGAAGAATTTGATCGGGAGTTAGAATCTGCGATTGCACGATTTCAGAAACGAAATGGCTTATTAGTAGATGGTTATATTCGCCCGCGTATGTTAGATGTCCTCAACAAACCTGTTGAAGAGCGGATTCAACAAATTCAAGCCAACCTTGATCGTTGGCGATGGATGCCTGAAGATATGGGAACCGATTATTTAATGATCAATATTCCTGGCTTTGAAGTAACCATGATGGTAGGTGGAGCAGTCGATTATCGAGAGCGTGTTATTGTCGGTTTAGAAAAATGGCAAACACCTGCTTTTGCAGATACGATGAAGTATATCGTCATTAATCCATATTGGAATCTCCCTAAAAGTATTGCCAAAACAGAGTTGATTCCTAAGATATTAGCAGACAAAGATTTTATCGTAAATAATGATATTACAGTCTTTCAAGGAGGCGAAACCATTGACCCTTCAACCCTCGATTTTACGACGATTGACAGCGATAAATACCGTTTTCGTCATGGGGTCAATGCCTTTAATCCACTAGGGGCGATCAAGTTCATGTTCCCTAATAGTTTTGATGTATATGTACACGATACACCCACTAAACATTTATTTGACTATACCTTCCGTTCTCATAGTCATGGTTGTATTCGTATCAACGAGCCTTTCAAATTTGCTGACTATTTACTCTACGATGTCAAAGAATGGAATTTGTCTAAAATAGAAGCACAAGTCGAAAGTCAAGAACAAAAGACCGTACATCTCAAAACACCTGTTCCCATTTATATCTACTACTGGACCGTATATGTAGACGAAACAGGAGCCATCAATTTTAGAGATGACATTTACGACTGGGATAAGAAAATGGCGGATGTTTGGTAAGAGGTTTAGAAGCTAATTACTTGGGCATAAGTTTTTCGACAAAACTATTCCTATTACGCACTACAAAACTCCCCTCCTCGGGAGGGGTTGGGGGTGGGTTAAGATATATTGAAATGTAGAATGATTTATGTTCATATGTGGGTTAAGAATTATTTTGTAATATCTAAATGTTAAAAAAATCTGCGTAATTTGTGGTACATTTCCACAAAACATCACCCTATGTCCTTTTCCGAAAAAATGATCAAAGCCTTTCGGCAAATACTTCCTTCCCCCTTTACCATTGCCATTCTCCTTACCTTTCTCACCTTCATTTTAGCCTTACTGTTCACCTCAAAATCAGATCAAGGACTAGGAGGATATGCCCTCACCCTTTTAGGTAAATGGGAAGCAGGACTCTGGCACAAAGGACTAATGGTATTCTGCCTACAAATGATGCTGATGCTCGTTTTAGGACATGTCTTAGCACTCACAAAACCTGTTAATTACCTCATCGAAAAAGGACTTACTTGGTGCAAAGACACCGCCACCGCCGCTTTTACTGTTACCTTACTCACATTACTTGTTGCCCTATTCAATTGGGGCTTAGGACTCATCTTCGGAGCCATCTTCGCCCGCAAAGTAGGTGAAAAAGCACTACGAGAAGGTATACCACTCAACTATCCACTCATCGGCGCAGCAGGGTATAGCGGTTTAATGGTTTGGCATGGAGGTATTTCTGGTTCCGCAACCACCAAAGTCGCAGAAGCAGGACACCTCAAAAGCATCATGAAAGACAATGATAGTGCTGATTTTCTAGCCATCTTACCCGATCAAATTACCTTCGCCGAAACGGTATTTTCCACCATGAATATCGTCGCAACACTAGCCATTGTCATCACACTCACCAGTTTTGTCTACTGGTTAGGCAAACGCTCCAATCCGCAAGAAATAATACTACCACCAACGACCCTCAAAAATGAAGGACTAAAAGTAGCCCCTTTTGGAGCCGAAAAATTAGATCATTCCCGCATCATGGCATCTTTGGTGGGAGGCATTATTCTTTTTTACGCCTTTTATAAAGCCTTTGTCCTACCCGAAAATATAAGCCTCGCTTTCATTAATCCCAATTATATCAACTTTACCCTGCTCGGTTTAGGCATCCTCTTTCATGGCAATTTTCACTACTTTCTTAGAGCCGTCAACGAAGCCATTACAGGAGCATCTGGTATTCTCATCCAATTTCCTCTCTATTTTGGCATTATGGGACTTATGAATGGCTCAGGACTTGTCAATATTTTTTCTGATTTTTTCATCGCCATTTCCAATGATATCACCTTCCCACTATGGACTTTTGTAAGTGCAGGAATCGTCAATATCTTTGTACCGAGTGGAGGAGGGCAGTGGGCAGTGCAAGGGCCCGTTATCATCGAAACCGCCCAACAACTAGGCATTTCGCTACCCAAGTGCATTATGGCTCTCTGTTATGGCGATCAACTCACCAATATGTTACAACCCTTCTGGGCACTTCCTCTTCTAGGCATCACAGGACTAAAAGCCAAAGAAATTTTACCCTACACATTGATGTTAATGGGCTTAGGGATTTTGGTATTTTCAATTATTTTACTGATCTTTTAAAAAACACTCAAACACTCATTGTCTCTTGGGCGTGCCCTTCCGTAGAGATTAAGGGAATGCGGGCTTACGTACAGACAAGGCATGCCTTGTCTCTACCTTAATGCCCACAATCCCTCAATCCCTACTCCAGGTCAGGCTATCCGTTTGTAGTTGGCTTGCAGAAAAGGTGTTCGGTTTTTGAGTAGGTATAGCACTAAACACTTGGCTTAAAAAATGTGTCTTTTGCACCTATATTTCGGCTTTTCTTCGTCCCATAGCTTCCAGCTATGAAACTCAAAAAGAGCCTCATCTAGGCACAAAATCCATCATTTTCAGCTTCAAGCTTTTAGTACTATACCTACTCATTTGCTGGCAGTGTCTTCCTCCGTCAGCCCTGCCAGCAAAAGCCTCACTACCTTTCTGCTACACCAAGCTACCACTACTATCCTTCACGCAAAATAGTGATTGGGTGGTTGAGAAATTGAGTGGTTGAATTAGCGTTACGCACTAATCACTCAACCACCCAACCACTCAACCACTCAATCACCCAACCACCACATATGACTCCAACAATTCTAGTTACCAACGACGACGGCATCACCTCCTCTGGCATTCGCACCCTTATCGACGAGGTGCGTCATTTAGGAAAAGTAACCGTTGTGGCACCAGACAGCCCCCAATCAGCAAAAGGACACGCTATTACTATCAATCAACCTCTGCGGCTAGTTAAGGTAGGTATTTTCGAAGATTGGGGAATAGATGCCTATGCCTGTTCGGGCACTCCTGTAGATTGTGTTAAACTTGCTGTAGACAAGGTTTTTCATAAAAAACCAGACCTTTGTGTTTCAGGCATCAATCATGGGAGTAATGCAGCTATTAATGTAATTTATTCAGGAACTGTTTCTGCTGCTATGGAAGCCGCCATTGAGAGAATACCATCTATCGCCTTTTCCTTACTCAATTATAGCGCGAATGCCAATATGGAGCCGTGTCGGAAGTATGTGCGAGAAATTGTAAACAGTGTATTACAAAATGGAGATGGCCGGAATACACTGCTCAATGTAAATATACCTGCGCTTCCTCCTGAGCAAATCAAAGGTATAAAAGTATGCCACCAAGCCAATGCCTTTTGGAATGAAGAGTTTTATGAACGAGAAGACCCAGTTGGGCGAAAGTACTACTGGCTTACGGGCGAGTTTGTCAATGATAAAATGGATCATGAAGGGGATCAAACAGCATTGGAGGAGGCTTATGTCTCTGTTGTTCCACTCCAATTTGACCTTACTGCTTACAAAGAAATGGCTTATGTTCGAGACATACTAAAGAAGTAAAAATAAAAAAAGTGCGAAGTGCGATGTACTATGTGCGAAGCAATTTCTACAACAGTCAATTCTCAAGTATAAAAGTCAAGGCATTGTGCGCTGGTCTGACCTTCAATGTTTTTGGCAATAAAAACAGGGAAAAAAGTGCGATATACTATGTGCGAAGCAATTTCTACAACAGCCAATTATCAAGCACAAAAGTCAAGGGATTGTGCGTTGGCATCTGACCTCTGATATTTTTGGCAATAAAAACAGCATGAAGGAATGAAGCGAAGGCCTTGTGAGTCGTCGTGTTTGAGCGCAGCGAGTTTGACGACTGAAAGCCATTCCAAATGCTAGTTTTTGTCCAAAAATATCATAAGTCTTGAATTTTGGTTCTTTGTTTCAAAGCAAAGAACAAGCAAGAGAATTGAATTTTGGTTCTTTGTTTCAAAGCAAAGAACAATACATAACTATAAACATAACAACTATGCAAGGAGACAATATCGTGCCTGGACTAATCGCGGGAATCTGTATTCCCATTCTTTTCTTCTTTTTAGTAAAAGGAATCGGTTGGTTACTAGCCAGCTATGTGTTTGATAGTTTTAATGGCTTTTCACTAAAACTCAACTGTATATTAGCCATAGTTGCAAATTTAATTCCCTTTCAAATCTTTAATCGACAAGGACGGTATCGTGCGATGCAGGGAGTAGTAGGTATGACCTTTATATTAATAGCCGCTGTCCTTATCTATTTCCGAGGATCATTTTTCTAAAAAGCGGGGTGAGCATATGAGAATAAAAAAAGCGGATGCATGAAACATGCATCCGCCTTGCTTTGGAGGCTGACTGTAAAATTAAGGCAGCCTTTTAATTATATTGGTAGTATAATTAATTAGTAAGCTTAAATTCTTATTGTGGAGTCAAGATTGACGTACACTCTTCAAATGTGTTATCTGGATAATCAACCTTCCAAGTAACAGAGATAATTCCTGTGTCTGGATTAATAGTACCCCAAGTAACACCTTCAATAACACGGTTACCAGCACCGTCAGGGCTTACAAGACGAATAAGTTGGAACTGATTAGCATCTACTATTTCGCAAATAACGTTAGCAGGGATCAAATCAAAACCACCAAAACCATTAATAATAAAACGTTTATCATCAACAGTAGAAGGAACTATATTAGCTGTGTAAATAGGGTATGTTTCTGTACCACATACATCTTCTCCAGAATATTGACCTAAGTATTTTTCACGGATTAACTGATCACAGTTTTCGCCTTCATAACCATCATTACAGTAGCAGTAACATGCGTCATCAATTTCATCATAAAGTGGAGAGTCAGCAGTTACATTGTCAGGGCAGGTTACATCGAAGCATAAAACTTCAACATCACAATTGTCTCCTTCAAAACCGTCTAAACAGTCACATTCAGGTAGATCAAATTCGTTTACAATACAGGTACCGCCATTTTCACAAACAAAAGTAAGGCATGGGTCATCTGTACAAGAATTAAAAAGTAAGGCTCCAAATATCATGGTCGCCACTAAGGAAAAGGTTAATGTTTTCATTCTAGCAAAATTCATTTTTTTGGATTTTGGGTTTAAAAAATATTAATAAATTCATTTTTATTTTGGGACGATCTAGGGGGACAGATCCGTTTCATGTTGAGGTAGTGCTGCTTACATAGACTATTGATAATAGTTCAAGTTTAACAAAAATTGGCAGAAGAGCCAATTTTACACGAGATAGACAAAAAATGGAATGGGCTTAGGGCTGTCTTAATTTAAAGGTTAGATGATAATTAGAGAGTTAATGTATTAATGGGCAAAATTAACTTTTCAAGACATTTTCTGTAATTTCTTCACAAAAATAAGATAAATATAAGGATATTAATAAACAGAATGAAAATGCTTTACTAGAATGACCAAAATGTGGTTAATGTATAGTAGAAATGTGGCGATTAGGCACTCCTGTTTTTATTTGTATATATAAAATAAGTTATGAGTCAAACTACTGCAAGAATGCCTCGAGGTATTCCTTATATTATTGGAAATGAATTTGCAGAGCGATTTAGCTTTTATGGGATGAAAGGCATCCTTACCATTTTTATGACCAAATACTTGGTTGATAGTAGTGGTGAATTAGCCACTATGAGTGGACAAGATGCTTCTTTTTGGTATCATATGTTTGTATTTGCAACTTACTTTACTCCACTTATTGGTGCCATCATCGCAGATGTGTTTTTAGGTAAATACAAAACGATTATCACCTTATCCATTGTGTACTGTCTGGGGCACTTAGCTTTAGCCCTAGATGAAACCCGCTTTGGACTAACCATCGGATTAACATTGATAGCAATAGGCTCTGGTGGAATAAAACCCTGTGTATCAGCACACGTAGGAGATCAGTTCCGCCCAGAACAGTCCTCTTTACTCGATAAGATATTTGACTGGTTTTACATGTCCATCAATATTGGTTCTGCTTTAGCTTATCTACTCATACCATTTATATTAGCAAAGTATCAGAGTCCCGCATTCGCATTTGGTTTACCTGGCTTACTCATGTTTATTGCTACTATCATCTTTTGGATGGGACGAAATGAGTTTATATCCGTAAAACCCACCCCTCCTAAGCAGTATTTAGCAACCTTGAAAACACCAGAGGTCAAAAAGGCTATTTTTAGTCTGATACCTGTCTATTTACTAGTATCCATCTTTTTCTCACTATTTGATCAAACAGGTTCTACTTGGGTATTACAAGCCGATATGATGGATCGAAATGTGAGCTTTTTAGGGTTTAATTTTCAGTTGTTGCCTTCACAAATACAGACACTCAATCCATTGATGATTATTCTGTTTATACCTATTTGTACCTATATTATCTATCCTTTTTTGAATCGATTTTTCATATTAAATGGCTTACGAAAAATAGCTATTGGGATGCTTCTTGCAGGGGCCTCCTTCTATATTTGTGCAAAAGTGCAAAATGGCATTATAAATGGGGCTAACCCCAATATTATGAACCAGTTCTTTGCCTATCTGTTGCTAACGATAGGGGAGGTAATGGTGTCAATTACGGCTTTGAGTTTGGCTTACACCCAAGCACCTAATCGCTTGAAGTCATTTATTATGAGCTTTTACCTATTATCTATTTCATTAGGTAATTTAATAACCGCTATTGTGAATTGGGTAATGCCTAAGCCCAAAGTAGAAGAAGGAGTGGATGCAACAGAAGTCTTATTTGGAATTAGCCCTTATTATTTTCTCTTCTTTACTGCCCTTACTTTTGTCACCGCTATCATCTTATGGGTGTACTCTTTTTATTATAAGGAAGTACGTTACATCCAAACAGCTGATATGATTGAATAAACGTTATGTTCGAATTTATCAAAAAAATGCTGCGTCGTCAAGAGCAGGAAAATATACCTTATCTTCAAGAAGAATTAAGTCGTTCCGATTTTGATAAGTATGGTTATGGTATCTGGTTGGGTATCAAGGGGCAGGAGTTTTTCTTGGAAGAGTTGAAGGAGGCTTATACAACTTTTGACCAACAAGGGCGTTCGCAGGAGCAAGAAGCTAGTAATACGAATATTGTATTTGTGTTAACTCCAAAAAGCAAAGGCTTTGTATGGACTTGGGATGAAGCGGCGGTGATCAACAAACATGATCCGCAGTATTTTTTTGATTACCTAAAAGATCAAATCCTCACCTTGAATTATAAGGCGTATATGTCAGACGTAAGGCAATATGTGCGAGAAAAGCATGTAGAGCGTATAGAGCGACATTATTTGAAGCCGCGTTTTAGTTTGGCGGCTTTTGCGGCAGGGGAGAAAGTAAACCAGCTCTATGGGAATATTACGATAGAACATCTCATACATGATGAAGAGCCTATTTCTTTGAAATTAGTCTGCCAGCCTTATACAGATCATAAGTATGAGGAGGCGAAAGGCTTTTCGGAGTTAATGAAAACGATTTTGAAATAAAAAGAAATCTTAACTAACCACAGATTCCACAAATTAACACAGATTTATATAGAGCGAAGACGCTGGTGGTAGCTCTGTCGGATGTAAATCGTTTTTTCGCGTGATACATTTGCAAAAACGATTCATTGCAAAATATACGATGTATAATGAAGGGTAAACGTACTTCCATCGCACCTAGTACTTCGCACAGAAACCCACCTCTAAATCTCCTCCCAGGAGGAGACTGCGTGAGGGATTGTAGCGGTAGCTTGGCGAAATAGAAGCTTTGTGAGGCTTGACCTAGCAGGGCTGACAGCGGAAGACACTGCTAGGGCATTTAGCCGAACTAGCTGATATGAGCCAACTACAAGCGGAAAGCCCGACCTGGAATAGTGATTGAGTAGTTGGGTGATTGAGTAGAGACGTTGCGCGCAACGTCTTTACAAAAATTGCCCAACTACTCAATCACTATGAAAGGACACGCCCAAAAAATAGTTATTGAATTGTTGGGTAATTGAGTTGGTGAGTTTATTTTAGACAATCCCACAATCCCACAATTTTCTCTACATCGGCTCCAGCACACATTCATATTTAATAGAACTTGTATCGGTTTCGGTAATAGTGGTAACCCGATAATCAATAGCAATATCACCAGTAGTCGTATTTATTTTTCCAATACTAGCTCCTTTAAGGCTACGATCCTGATTATCTTTTTGTTCAAATAACTGGAATTGAAGGCTATTTCTAATGGTTCCTTCCACAGGTTTATCAAAACCTTGAAATGATTCGATGAAGATGGTGTGTATTTTGGAAACACTCGCAGGGGTAATATTACAGCTATAAATAATGGGGTCTGGATAGCGAAAAGTAGTAAAGGTATCGTTATTGACAACATAAAAAGTATCTACTTCAAGGAAACTAGTTACTTTATATTCTCCTAAAAACTTGGCTCGTCGTTCAGTATCGCAGCTTTCAGCTCCATCTTCATAACCAGGGTTACATACACATATAGCGTTGACACACTCGGCATTTTCGGGGCAATCAATACCAAAGCAAGGATTGGCTTTCGAGCAATCTATTCCTTCGTAAGCTTCTCCACAATCACATTTTGCATTAAAATTCTCATCAACAATACAAGGTGTTCCATTTTTGCAATCAAGAATTTTGCAGGGATCAGGAATTTCACATTCATTTCCAATAAAGCCTTCTGGACATATACAACGAGGTTTTCCAAGACTATCTATTACACATTCAGAGCCATTGGCACAATCAAGGGTCTCACAAGGAACAGTATCTTGACAGTTGACACCTGAGAAGCCCGCTCTACAAAGACAGGTGGCGGTTTCGCCATCTACACTAATAACGCATTGTCCGTTAGGTCCACAATCTATATCTTGCACTTCGCAGGGGCTAGGGCGATCACACATAGAGAATATGCAGATAAAGAATAACAGTAAAATACTGAGAGAACATTGTTGAAAGATGCTAGATGCATTCATTTATACTTGCTTTACATAGGGTTAAAGGACCAAGTGTTGGTGACTGTCTATGTGAAATACAGGAGACAGTCGAATAACTCTAATAGTAGAGTTACTTAAAGAAACACTCATTTTTTTAATAAAGAGTTACAAAAATAGAATGTACAATGGTAAAAGTATAGTCTTTGTTGATATTTCCGCATAAGTCAAAGAAGCTAAACACAACTTTACTATAAATATACTGATTTGTTAGGAGTAAATAAGGTTGCTTTAAGAGATAGTTCAATGTTAAAACACCTATTTTTTCATTGTTTAAACAATGAACAAGTCTCATAGTGTATACAAAACGATACAGAATAAGAGATCGCATATTAAGGATCATTTTTTTATTCAAAATATTTTATACGCGGAATGCTAGAATTGATAAGGGTTTGAGGTGATTTATAGGGATTTGTATGAATGGATTTTTTTTTTATTTGAAACACTAGTGTAACTAATTGTGAACAGTCGCCGTATATATAACTGTAATTCGCAATAACCGTATAAAACGAATCATCATGAAAGCATTAACAAATATCTTCGCATTAACAATCATCTTCACCTTATTTACTGCAACTACGTTTGCAAATAACACTGGAGATAAAAATAAAACAAAAGTAACTCCTGAAGTTACTGAAAAAGGTAACAAGGCTTTGAAAGGCGTAATGGTCTTAGATAAGATGCCTATTATGGATAAAGAGATCTGTAATTTAGAGTTGGACTTTGATATAGTAGTAAATGGTACAGAAGTGGAGTTTATTAATAAATCAATTGGAGAATACTCTCACGTAGAAATTATGTATGGTGATGGTACAATCGCTAAAAGTTTTGAAGATACACATACTTATGCAAAAGAGGGCGTACATTATGTAGCAGTATCTCTTTTCAACGAAAGCACAGGATGTATGGATTTTGTTGGAGCTAACATCTTTATAGGAAAGCAATTAGATGGAAGTAATGAAACAATCATTAAAGCTACTGACTTGAACGCTGATAGTGTAGCTAATCTTAGCAAATAAAAATTGCCTCTTATAGATATGATGTTTGTGCTTCGTTAAAATAAAAAATTGACCAAAAAAGCCTGTTAGGATATTTTTCTAACAGGCTTTTTTATATCCTAAATAGATGTTTGAACATTGAAGGCATTTGTTTTGTGTCTTTATTTTAGTACATAAAAGCAATCTTATTTTTTTCTTTCATTTTTTTTCAAAAAAATAAATAGTACGCAAAGCCCCTGTTTATAAGACTTAGGGACATGTTAAGCTTTTTTTGGTTATTAAAAAGTGTATAATTTAAGGCAGAAGTGTAACCAATTCTAAACACTTGCCGTATATATAATTGTAATTCGCAATAACCATTAAAACGAATCATCATGAAAGTACTAACTAACATTTTCGCATTAACAATCATCTTCACTTTATTTACAGCAACTACCTTTGCAAATAATACTGGAGACAAGAATAAAACAAAAGTAACTCCTGAAGTTACTACCAAAGCTCACAAAGCTTTAAAAGGTGTAATGGTATTTGATAAGATGCCTGTTCTTGATAAAGACATCTGTAATTTAGAGTTGGACTTTGATATAGTAGTAAATGGTACAGATGTAGAGTTTATTAATAAGTCAATCGGAGAATACTCTCACGTTGAAATCATGTATGGTGATGGTACGATCGCTAAAAGTTTCGAAGAAAAATACACTTATGCTAATGAAGGAGTACACTATGTAGCAGTATCTCTTTATAATGAAAGCACAGGATGTATGGATTTTGTAGGAGCAAATGTATTCATCGGAAAGCAAGCTGATGGAAGTAACGAAACAATCATTAAAGCTTCTGATTTAAATGCAGATAATGTAGCTAACTTAGCTAAATAAGAATTACCAAAAAAAGAAAATTAGTTAGTACAAATAATAATTGACCAAATAAGCCTGCTAGAGTTCATTCTCTAGCAGGCTTTTTCTTTTGTATAGATCCTTGGAAATTGGCTTTGGAATAATTGTTGGTGCAAATGGTATAATAAGAACAAAGCAACCGCAAAAACCCAAAACTAAACCATGAATCATGAGAAATGTAAAAAATCTCCTGGCACTACTAGCTGTTACCCTCTTGCTAGTAAGTACCTCTTTAGCTACTAATAATAAGAGTGGTGATAAAGGCAAAAAGGAAAAAGCGAAAAAAGAACTAACAGAGAAAGGGAATAAAGCACTAAAAGGAATGATGGTGCTAGATAAAATGCCTGTATTGGATAAAAATATCTGTAACCTTGATCTTGATTTCGACTTAGTAATTGATGGAAATCAGCTTGACATTCTGAATAAGTCGGTAGGTGAGTTCTCAGACGTAGAAATTATCTATGGAGATGGGAATATTGCAAATAACTTCGAATCGGTACACAAATATGAAAAAAGCGGGGTACACTACATCGCTATTTCTATTTTCGATAAAAATACAGGATGTATTGATTTTGTAGGTGCAAATATTTTTATTGGAGATAAAGGCAATGAAGAACTAAATAAAGTCATTATCAGTGCCAAAGATCTAAAAGCAGATGAAGTAGCTAACTTGTTAGATTAGTCAATCATCCAAACAAAATAAAAACGAAAGGGAAAGCCGAATTTATCGACTTTCCCTTTTTTCATGAATATCAATTTTCTTTCGACGTAATTCAAAATTACGACCTAAATACACTCGTTTCACCTGCTCATCAGCCGCCAACTCCTCAGCCGTTCCCGACTTCAACAAATTCCCTTCAAACAACAAATAAGCACGATCCGTAATCGAAAGCGTTTCTTGTACATTATGATCTGTAATCAGCACCCCAATATTACGATACTTTAGCCGAGCAATAATATACTGAATATCCTCTACCGCAATAGGATCTACTCCAGCAAAAGGCTCATCTAGTAAAATAAAATTTGGATCAACTGCCAAGGCACGCGCAATTTCTGTACGTCTACGCTCCCCACCCGACAACAAATTACCCATATTTTTGCGGACATGTTTCAACCCAAACTCATCCAACAAGCTCTCCTTTTTATGATCCTGCTCCTTACGAGTCAACGAAGTCATTTCCAGAACCGCCTTAATATTGTTTTCCACACTCAAATGCCGAAACACCGACTCCTCCTGAGGCAAATAACCAATACCCATCCGCGCCCGCTTATACATCGGCTGTCTGGTAATATTATTATTATCCAAATAAATCGACCCTGCATCAGGTCGAATCAAACCAACAATCATATAGAAACTAGTCGTTTTTCCCGCCCCATTAGGTCCCAATAAACCCACAATCTCTCCACGTTCTACCTCTATCGAAACCTCATTCACCACCGTCCGTTTCCCATACCGTTTCACCAATTTATCCGATCGAAGAATCATAATAAAATAATAGGATATAGTTTGTTTATAGAATGATTTTGGGCGTGCCCAAGCCGCAATACTGCCACCCGCCCGTTCATGCGTCCTCGCATGAACAAACGGATGACAGCACTGCGGCCTGGTCGGGCTATTCGCTTGTAGTTGTCTCACACCCACTTATTCAGCATAGTCCTAGCAGTGTCTTCCGCTGTCAGCCCTGCTAGTCCTTGCTTCATAAAGCGGCTGTTTTGCCAAGCTACCACTACTATCCCTCACGCATTCCCCTCGGAGGGGCTAGGGGTGGGTTCGATGATTGGATGGCGTTACGCTGATGGTTACAAGGACACAGAAATCGTCGGACGTAAATCGTTAAATCGTAAATCGTCAGACTTATTCCGCCGCAGGATGCACATCATGCGATTCTTCCTTAACAGGCGACAACTTAAAATCCTTAAAGTTCATCAGCATATTATAATGTCCTTTGTAGGGATTTTCTTGAATCGTGAAACAAGCATTAAAAGAATGCCCTTCAGCAATTTCAACAAGTCGATCACCCATATTATAACCAATACCACGAATTGTGTTCGTAAAACCACTTTGGCGGGCATAAATTTTCAAGTGATTATTACCAACCACGGTTGACCAACCCGTATTAACTAAGCCTTTACTCAAGAAAAGAGGCTTTGTATTCTTAGGGCCAAACGGAGCAAAACGCTTTAGAGTACGGAAGAAATCCTTATTCATATCCTCTATATTTAATTCAGAGTCAATGATCAGTTCAGGAACCAATAAGGTATCTACTATTTGTTCTTCCACTACTTTTTCAAACTTTTCGATAAAGGCAGGAACATTTTCCCTTTTCATCGTTAAGCCAGCAGCATATTTATGTCCGCCAAACTGGTCTAGTAAAGAAGAACACTCTTTAATTGCATTGTAAATATCAAAGCCCCGAATAGAACGCGCAGAGCCAGCCACCACGTCATCACTCTCGGCAGAAGTCATTACAATAGTAGGACGGTAAAATTGTTCTAAAAGGCGGGAAGCTACAATACCAATGACACCTTTGTGCCAATCAGGCTGATATAAAACAATACTCTTCTTTGTATCAAAGTTGACCGTATTATTAACGATCGTAAATGCTCTATCAGTAATATCTGAGTCTACTAATCGACGTTCTGTATTTTTTTCTTGTAAGACATTAGCGTTGTGTTTAGCAATCATGCCTTCTGTCGAAATCAATAATCGAACAGCGTCTTTGGCATCATCCATACGCCCTGCTGCATTAATGCGCGGAGCAATAATAAAGATGATATCCGAAATAGAAATTCGCTTATTACGCGCACTCATTTCAATCAAAGAGCGCAATCCAGGACGTGGACTACGGTTTAGTCGTTTGAGACCATAATAGGCCAACACTCTATTTTCGTCAACAAGAGGAACTATATCTGCTGCTATACTGACGACAACAAGATCTAATAATGATTTTACTTTTGCGGGAGGTATTCCTTTAGTAGAGGCAAAGGCCTGGACTAACTTAAACCCAATACCACAAGCACTTAATTCCTTAAATGGATAAGGACAATCTAGACGTTTAGGGTCCAGTACGGCATGTGCGTCAGGAATAATTTCTCCTGGTCTATGATGATCACATATGATAAAGTCAACACCTTGCTCTTTAGCATAAGCGACTTTCTCTACAGCTTTTATTCCACAATCGAGCGCGACAATGAGCTTAAACCCATTTTCTTTCGCCCAATCTATTCCCTTTTCAGAAATACCATAGCCTTCATCATATCGATCAGGAATATAATAATCTAAATAGAAATAAAAATCTTTAAAAA
>JAHDHP010000312.1 GCA_020631245.1 Bacteroidota bacterium
TTTTTTGGAGAATCACTTTACAATATTCATGCAAAAAATGGGGTTTGCTTTTATACTAACAATGATTTATCTTAGACTAACTAATAAATAAGTGATAAGTATTATTCTCCTATTTACATTAATTTACAATAACCATGTTACGAACTATAATTACAGCAGAGAAAAATAATCTCATTCTTTCGATTCCTGATGACTTCATTGGGAAACAGATTGAAGTTATTGCATTTGTCTTAGAAGATGCCCAAGCTCAAAAAATAACACTTAATAATACAAAGACCTTTTCTAGTATTCAATTAGATACTAGAGAATTTAAATTTAATAGAGACGAAGCAAATGAGCGATAAAATATTTCTAGACACTAACATTATTATTTATTGTTATTCTTATACAGAAACTAACAAACAAGAGATTGCACAGAACCTTGTAAGCATAAATAATGTAATAATTAGCACCCAAGTCATAAAAGAACTTACAAACGTTCTAAGAAAGAAATTTAAATTGGAATGGGAAATAATACAAAATACGATCAATGAACTCGAAAGCAATTTTCTGATTCACACTAATACAAGTACTACCATTAAAAGTGCTTGTAAAATTGCTAAAAGGTATAAATTCTCTTTTTATGATAGCTTGGTTATTGCTGCTGCTTTAGAAACAGAATGTACTATATTATATTCCGAAGATATGCAGCATGAACAAATTATTGAGGGAACACTAACTATTAGAAATCCATTTGTATAGTACAACTTTAGTCGCTAGTTTTTATTCCTCTCTAACCAACAAAGCCATTTTTGACGATCTTCAGGATATTCAGAATAAAAAAGGAAGGTTTGTAATTTCAATTGACTTGGAATGCCCGTTGTCTTTTCCAGATAGCTTAAAGACTTCATTACCGAGACATGATAATCAGTGACAGACTTACCTTCTAAAAAGACAGAATCCACTATTAGAATATGTCGCTCAAACTCTAATTCAAAAGGGCTTGGAGCTGTTTGTGTACAAGAAGCCCAACACAAAAAAAGGAATAGTAATACAAAAATAGTTTTCATGTTTTTATCAATTCTACCGACAATGAGGGGTTTTAAAATCCAAACCACAAAAACCACTTAAATTCAGCGTTCTAGAGTAATAAATACGATCATTTACTTGATGAAGCGTTTTATACGTTTCATAACTCTTGATTAACCGTAAAAACACGTCTAAATGCGTAGTATCTGTTAAATACAAAAATTTGTATCTATACTTAGGTGTACACCCTTGGGCTAACACCATTTCTGCGATTCTCTCATAATCATTATCAAAATAAGTTGAATCTGTAGAACTCAATTCCAAATAGGTTGAATCTATTTCTTCTTTCACTACTGAAAAACCCCACGAATTATGCTCGATAGCTAAAATACCATTTTGATCCATCCAAGAAAATTTTTGATGCCAATAGGATAAAAACTCCCTTGAATAGACACTCAAACCTGTATATTCGGCACTTATTCCTGCATCACCCCAGTAAGGTGAATAGATGAATTTCAAACTATTAGGTAAATCCTTATAAAAACTGGTGAATATTAATTCTTCTCTTTCTGTTTCCCTATCTACACTTACTGTTATGTTTCTTAGCACTCTATTTCCTGGATAAATAGTAAGGTTTGTAAAATTCTCTTCTAATGTCTTACCAAGTTGAAGTACATATTGAAGGTCTTCTTTATCAAATTGAGTATTTTCACATGGTTCATACTCTTTGCAAGAAATACTTATTAGTAAAGCAAAAAATATACAGATCCAATTACAGTGATTTTCTCGTACCATAACTCTTATTTTCTACTCCAAAAGAGGAAATACTCCTTTCTCCTCTAAAACAAACTCTCCATCCTTGTAATTATATATCCACACTTCTGGTTCAAATATAATGACCTCTTCTTGAAGTAGTTTTTCTCTACGTTTACTTATTCGTTCTAGAAAATCGACTTTTTCTATTTCTTTCGTAGGGCTGTAAAAATTATCCGCTGCATTTCCATAAATCAAAACAGGTCTACCAATATATTGAGTAGTCCCTAATAGTGGGTATTTTTCATTAATTATATACCATTTAAAGTAGCTTTCTTGAAAAATTGAAACCCTGATTTCATATTCATCTGCATTTACAATACGTATTACAAAAACACTCCGAATCTCATTAACATACTTCTTATTTTCTTCATAAAATGGAGCTATTATATGTTGCTGAATCTCACCCATATCTATTACTTTCCTGACTTTTTTCACATTTGTGCAGGAAGTAATACCAGTGATTAGCAGTATAAACATTACTTGTTTCATATAGTTACAGATACCAAATATAATAACTACCTCCCCACCACATAAACCACTGGTCGCTTATGCAAATCAGGCATTTTTGCCTTCTTTTTGCGCCATTCAGCAATCGTGTAGGTACGGATATATTGAGAGGGTAAAGTGATGTCAGCAGCGATGCAGAGAAGATTTTCGGGACGGAGATGATCGAATAGATCGTTGAGGAGATGGCGATTGCGGTAGGGAGCCTCGATGAAGAGTTGGGTTTCTCCTGTTTTGGAGGCGTGTGCGGCTATGCGTTGTAGGTACTTGATACGATCTCCCTTTTGGATGGGGATATAGCCGTGAAAGGTGAATTGTTGCCCATTCATGCCTGATGCCATGAGGGCCAACATAAGGGAAGATGGCCCAACTAAGGGAATCACCTCTATTCCTTTTTTGTGGGCTGCTTTGACTACCGTTGAGCCAGGGTCGGCTACTGCAGGACAGCCCGCTTCTGATAATAAACCAATGTGCTGCCCTTTCGTGGCAGCTTGTAGGTATTGCCCAAATTGATGAGGATCGGCATGTTTATCCATCAGGTGGAAGGTAAGGTCATCAATGACTTTTCCTACCTTTTTGATGCCGAGTTTGACTAAAAATCGTCGGGCACTGCGTACATTTTCGACAATATATACATCTATCTCTTGAGCGACTTGTAAAAGTTGTGGGGGTAGGATACTGGTATCGTCCCCTCCTAGCAGTGTCGGAATGAGATAGAGGTTTCCTTTTCTAGAGGACTGTTTTTGGCTCATAAGTTACTTATGCATCATAGTTATCATCTACCCGCTGTTCTTGTTGGGTAGGTTCGTCGGAGAACTTCGGACAGTCGCATTTGCTTTTTCGAGAGCCTGCGCAACTGCTCATGATGCAAGTTAATACTAATACTGATAAGAATACTTTTAATCGTTTCATGTTTTTTATATTTAGTTGATAGTTGTCAGTCCATAGTCCCTAGAAGGGGTCAGGTGACAGGGTTCAGGAGTCAGATTTTGATAGATCAGCCCATAGTGCAAACATGTCAGGTTGAGTAAGGTTGTCTTTTACATGATGCCCCTATTCAAAACCTAACATGTTGAGTAATCCCTCCCTATGCAAAGTGATGCGTAACGCCTATTCAATCATTCAGTCATCCGCTCATTCAGTCATTGTTTCGCGTGAGGGATAGTAGCGGTAGCTTGCCGTAGAGACGTTGCTCGCAACGTCTGTACAGAAATATTGTGAAGCTTATGCTGGCAGGGCTGACGAAGGAAGACACTGCCAGCATATTAGCTGAACATATTTTCTGCAAGGCAACTACAAGCGGATAGCCCGACCTGTTTTTTCTTTTTGCCCGTTCATGCGAGGACGCATGAACGGGCAAAAAGAAAAAACAGGGCACGCCCAGAAATAATTTTTTATCATTAACTTAACGCCCTTTGTGTTAGAAAATTACATATTGACGTGTCAAAAAATAACATAATTTAAAAAATGCCGTATAAAATTTTAATTGCCCCTTTGAATTGGGGGCTGGGTCATGCAACTCGGTGTATGCCAATCATCAATGCCTTGTTGGAGCGAGGACATGAGGTGATGATTGCGAGCGATGGGCGTACCCTAGCTTTATTGCGGGCGGAGTATCCACAGTTGAAGGCAATTGATTTGGCGGGTTATCAGATTCATTACAATAGTGGGGAGAAGGGATTTGTGCGGACAATGGTGGAACAGATTCCGAAGATTTTGCGGCTGATTCACAAGGAACATCAGCAGTTACAGCGAATTGTGGAGTTCTATAAGGTGGATGCGGTGATTTCGGATAATCGTTTTGGATGTTGGTCGAAGCAGGTTCCTTGTGTGTTTATGACCCATCAATTATTTATTCAAATGCCTTCAAATTTGTGGTTTTTGGAACCTGCGGTGAAGTGGGTCAATTTTGGATTTATGCGGCAGTATGATCGTTGTTGGGTTCCTGATTTTGCAGATAAAGAACTGTCTTTGAGTGGTGATTTGGCGCATCGTTTTTCGGTTGATTTGAAGCGTTTTCGGTTTGTAGGCCCATTGTCGCGCTTGAAAAAAAAGATGGACCATCCTCCTCGTTTAGCGATTGATTCGCTTGATATTTTGATGGTGCTTTCGGGGCCTGAACCCCAGCGCAGTATCTTTGAAGAATTGTTATTGAAACAAGCAAAACAAATTGATCGACAGGTTTTATTGGTACGTGGCGTGACAGAAAAACAGGAGTCGAAAACAATAAATGAGGGTTTGTATTCGATTAATTATCTGACGGCAACCGAGCTTAATACAGCATTATTGGCTGCTAAAGTGGTGATTGCTAGAGCGGGTTATAGTACGATTATGGATTTGGTAAGCTTAGAAAAATCGGCTATTTTAGTACCTACTCCTGAGCAAACCGAGCAAGAGTATTTAGCCACTTCTTTTAAAGAAAGAGGCTTATTTTTTGCGGTTAATCAAGCAGATTTTGACTTAACAGAGGCACTCGAAAAAGTTGGAGATTATCAAGGAATTTCGATGAAAAAAGTGGATTTATTGGAAAGTGCTATCGAGGAATTATTTGAATTAATTAATTTATCCAAATCTTAAGAAGAATAAGAGGCTGTCTTGATTTTATCATCAGGCTTGCAAAAGCATCTTTTTTGCCCTAATTATGCCTTTTTTTCGCCCCATAGCTCTGCTATGAACCTCAAAAAAGCCTTCATTAGGACTAAAAATCTCGCTTTTTCAGCTCCAATCCTAAAATCAAGACAGCCTCTAAAACTTTTGTGGCAATTTTGCTTCTCATTTTGTAGATTTGTAAGTGTATCTTGCCTAATTTTCCTTTCTATAACCTTTTGTGTAAATAAATAATAATTTTGCTTTACTGCTGACAGTTTTTAAATGTCATGAAAACACAATCACTTAGCATACGAGAATTTGACATTCTCTCGAAAGGCAGGAAACTGACCTATTTATGGGATGAATGTAATTTCATCATGGCGCGCGTAGAAGATAACTACACGGTGCATTTATATGGTTGTATGAGTTTTTATACGGAGGTTTGGTATAAACATGGCATTAGTCGAATTCAAAAAATTGGTTCTTTTAAGTCCGTCCAATACCTCGCTCCTTATTTGGATCGGATTCATTTGATTGATCTTTGGATTTGATCTATTTATTTTCTAATTATACATGGTGTT
>JAHDHP010000313.1 GCA_020631245.1 Bacteroidota bacterium
GTGGTAGATGATTGGGAAATATGTGGTGGGAATGGTATATTTGATGTGATTAATTTTTCAACTAAAAATATTAATGATGGCAGAACAAAAAGTAAAAGGTGTTTGTCGTATTTGTGAAAAGGAATATGCTTCTTCTAGTTTACAAAGACATATTAAAAGTCATTTGAGTAAGGCTGCTACTGCTACTTCGAAAAAAAATACGCATTTCTTAGTGAGGGCTGTCGTTGGTCCTTATTTTATGTATTTCCTTGTTCCTCTAAAAAGTCATTTTTATGACCTGGATAGGGTATTGAGGAATTACTGGATGGAGTGTTGTGGACATATGAGTAGTTTTATGGTAGATCGGGAGGAGATAGATATGAATTTGAAGATCAATAAGGTTTTTTATGCTGGTTTTAAGTGTGAGTATATCTATGATTGGGGATCTTCTACTTATGTAAGTATAGAGGTAAAAGATGCTTATGTTTTATCAAAAACCCCAAAGGGAATTAGCATTATAGCACGTAATAATCCACTGGATTTAAAATGTGGAAAATGTGAAAAAAAGCAGGCGGTGATACTTATTCCTGAAGAGTATTATCAGGGAAAAAATCCGTTTTATTGTGAAGACTGTCATGAGGAGAATGATGATGAGTATTATCATTCTGTAACGAATTCACCACGTATGGGAGTTTGTGGATATGATGGTGAAACGGATGATGATGATGGGGCGAAGGTGATGATTGAGTGATGGATCACCAGCGAGGACGCTGGCGGTAACAGGGGGTGTCTATATTTTGACAATTCATTTAGTTAAAGATTTTTACCTTTGAGGCTTTCCTTTTACCTAAAAAAATCATACACCCAATATGCGGATCATTTTATTGGTGCTTATTCTATGTTGTTCGACGTGGAGTATTGCCCAACAACGGGTTACAGGTACTGTAACAGGTGCGGATGGAACGACTCTTCCCAATGTGAATATTGTCATTAAAGGAACGAATATAGGTACTACTAGTGACATTAATGGTGTTTATGCGATTGAAACAGCCCATACAGAAACATTGGTGTTTTCTTTTTTAGGGTATCGAACGATTGAAATTCCTGTTGAAAATCGTACCGAAATTAATGTGTTAATGTCCCTTCAGTCTACCGGTTTAGAGGAACTGGTCGTAACTGCTTTAAATAGAAAGCGAGAAGCGAAGGAGCTGGGGTATGCGGTGCAAAAGATAGGGGCGAAGGAAGTGAATGAGGTGAAAGCGACTAATTTTTTGGATAATATGGCGGGGAAATTGGCGGGGGTTCAGGTGAGTCCTGGTGGTGCTACTGGAGTGGGATCTTCTTCTAAAATTACGATACGTGGGGAGCAGTCTTTTACCAATAACAACCCCTTATTTATTGTAGATGGAACGCCTATCAATAATAATACGGTGTTCAATTTTACAAGTGAAGCAGCAGCAGGTTTTCAAGAAGTGGATTTTGGGAATGGGGCAATGGAGGTTAATCCTGACGATATTGCTTCAGTATCGGTTTTGAAAGGTTCGAGTGCGGCTGCGTTATATGGTACTAGAGCGAGTAATGGGGTGGTGATTATTAGTACCAAAGATGGCAGCGAAAGTAAAGGTTTGGGCGTCAGTATTAATTCGAGTGTGTTTGTAGATCGTCCTTTTCAATTACCTCAATTTCAAAATCAGTTTGGGCAGGGAAATTCTGGACAGTTTGAATTTGTTGATGGGCTAGGAGGAGGAACCAATGACAACATCACCTATAGTTGGGGACCTGCCTTAGATGTGGGTAATAATATACCTCAATTTGATAGTCCTGTGTCTCTTGCTGATGGCAGCCAAGTACGAGGTGGTGATACGGGTTTGTATGACGATGAAGCGATCTCCCCTACTCCATTTAATTCCCATCCTGATAATCTAAAAAACTTTTATCGCACTGGTCTTACAACGATCAATAATATTGCTTTATCTTCGAATTTTGATCGCGGAATGTCAAGACTCTCCTTTACTGATTTACGCAGTCAGTCGATTATTCCAGGTGTAAATTTGAATCGTCAGACAGTGAGTGCGCGACTTGGTTTTGCGGTTACTCCCAATACAGGCATTCGCGCTCATATCAATTATATTCGTTCGGGAAGTGATAATCGCCCTTCGAATGGTTATGGATCAGAAAATGTCAATTATTCCTTGGTGGCTTGGGGGCCACGTTCTTTGAATACAGCGAACTTAAAAGATTATTGGCAGCCAGGCTTAGAAGGCATTCAGCAATATTCTTTTAACTATACTTTTTTCGATAATCCTTATTTTATTTTACACGAAAATCGCAATGCTTTTAACCGTGATCGTCTATTCGGAAATATCTCCTTACGACAGCATATTACTCCTCATTTGAATTTCTTAGTTCGTTCGGGAATGGATTACTCCAATGAGAAGCGTACTTTTTTACGCAATTTTAGCACGAATCGTTTTCGCAATGGAGCTTATGCCGAACATGATGTCAATTACCGAGAAATTAACAGTGATTTTTTGATCAATTATGAGCAAGATTTCGGTTCTGTAGATATGGTGGTTTCGCTTGGAGCTAATCGCTTGGATCAGCAAGCCAAAACGATTCAAACACAAACGACACAGTTGGCACAAGCGGGTATTTTTAGCTTTAATAACGCAGCTTCTCCCATTGAGAGTTTTGGCTTTGAAAGTCAAAAACGGATTAATAGTGTCTATGGTTTATTGAAATTGGGGTTTGGTGATTTCTTCTATCTGGATATTACAGGGCGCAATGACTGGTCCAGTTCACTCGCCACTCCTAGCTCTGCCCAAAATACTTCCTTTTTCTATCCTTCTGCATCAGCGAGTTTATTGGTGAGTAATTTATTTAATTTGCCAAGCTCTATTTCTTTTTTAAAACTTCGTGCTAGTATTGCCCAAGTAGGAAATGATACTGACCCCTATCAAACATCGGGTGTATTTGTCTCTCAAACACCAGTCGGATCGCTTCCTACCTTTAGCAATCAAGATTTTATTCCGAATCCCAACTTAGTACCCGAACGCACTACCGCTTTTGAGATAGGAACCGATCTACGTTTCTTTAAAGATCGGCTTCATGTAGATTTTACTTATTATGATGCGCGCACCAAAGATCAAATACTCTCCCTCCCTGTTCCTATTTCTTCAGGATATAATGAGCAAGTGGTAAATGGTGGAGAAGTTCGTTCTCGTGGTTTGGAGGCAATACTAAATATCGTACCTGTCAAAAACAACCACTTTGAATGGCAGACAGCTTTTAACTTCAGCCGCAATGTATCGACTGTTACCTCGCTGCCCCAACAAGAAGGACGAATTACCCTTGCCTATTCTCGCGTGTATAATAATCCTGATCAAACAGTTTGGTTTCAAGTAGAGGAAGGTGGACGGATTGGTGATTTTTATGGGACAGGGTATCTGAAAAATGAAAATGGGGATTTTGTACTTACTTCGGAAGGGCGTTTTATTGCCGATAATCGCCTACAAAAATTGGGTAATTATAATCCTGACTTTACCCTCGGTTTTAATAATGCGTTTCGTTTCAAAAATTGGAACGCCAGTTTTTTATTGGATTGGCGACAAGGCGGCGAACTCGTTTCGCGAACTCTTTCACTCGCTGCTGTGGGTGGACAATTGGAAGAGACAGCCAATCGACCCACCGAAGGAATTGTTGCTGAGGGTGTGGTCAATGTCGGAACGGCAGATGATCCAGTCTACGAAACAAATACAACAGCAGTAACAGCCGAAAGCTACTATCGTCAATTTTATGATCGCAACCATGAAGCCAATAATGTATATGATGCTTCTTTTTTAAAATTGCGTCAACTAGCCATTGGCTATACTTTCCCTATTCAAAAACAAGGTTTCTTGAAACAAGGAGCCAGTCTATCTATTTCTTTAATTGGTCGCAACTTATTTGCCTTTAGTGTGACTCCTCACTTTGACCCTGAGCAACTGGCTGTCCAAGGACAAGGTTTGATTAGTGGTGTAGAAGATATGTCTTATGCGACCACTCGTAGTTTTGGTCTTAAACTCGGTGTTAACTTTTAAGCTGATGATAAAAAAAATATTTCTCCCCCTCTTTATTTTATTGGGTTTTGCAACTTGCACCAATGATTTTGAGGACATCAATACCAACCCCAACGCGCCTGTAGATGTACAACCTAACTTGTTAATGCGACAAGTGATTTACGACTATGGCGAACGCATGTCTTATGAAGGATTTGTAGCAGGTAATTTATTAGGACAATACCTTACCGCACTCGATTTCAATCTCTTTGATCGGCACGCGCTCAATTCTCCTCAATTAGGCGGAAATCCTTGGCCTATTTTGTACACTAATTTGCGAGATACCGAAATCATTCTTCAAAAGGCGAGAAGCTCGGAGACCTTTGCGGTTTATGAAGGGCCAGCCCTCATTTACAAAGCCTATCTGACGATGGTGCTCACCGATTTATTCGGCGATGTACCTTATAGGGAAGCCTTTATAGGTGATAAGGGAACTGTTACTCCCAAGTATGATAGTCAAGAGGAAATTTATACAGACGAGGGTGGCATTTTAGAAAATTTAGAAAAAGGAGTTACTGCCATCAGTGCTTACAAAGGCAGTTTCGTCCTCGAAGGAGATATTTTATTTGATGGGCAAATGAATGGATGGCTTCGATTTGCGAACTCATTACAGATCAAAGCCCTCCTACGCATCTCCAATAAAGTAGACGTTTCGTCCCAATTACAAGCGATATACACAAACGGGAATTATATACAACATAATACCGAAAATGCTATTTTTCAATTTACAGATAGCGAACCTAATAACTTTCGGATGGCACGTTTGCGGGCAGGTGATTTCAATAATTTTGTGATGTCCGAAACTATCGAAGAAATATTGACCGAACTCAATGATCCGCGTATACACACGCTTTTTCGTCCTTATGCTAATGCGAGCGATGCTTCCTACAATGGTTTACTGAATGGTATTGATGCTTCACAAACCACCATTTCACTGGCAGATTATTCACTGGCGGGTACTATCTTTCGAGAAAATACAGGACAATTAGCGGCCAATTATATGACGGCTTGGGAAACACATTTTCTACTAGCAGAAGCTGCTCAAAGAGGTCTCATCAATGCCGATGCCAAAACGCTCTATGAGCTGGCAGTTACCCAAGCTTTTGCGTATTGGAATACCAATCTTCCAAGTGATTATTTGACGAGTACAGCGGCTTATGATCCGAACAAAGGTATCGAACAAATTATTACTCAAAAATGGATCGCGAATATGATTAATGGTTACGAAGGTTGGATCGAATATCGTCGGACAGGCTTTCCACAACTCAAAGCGATTTCTGCAAGTCTCAATGATAATCTCATGCCTATTCGAATGCCTTATCCAGCGGAGGAGGCGACGCTTAATGCGGCTAATTATGAACAAGCGGCAGCAGCTACGAATGGGAATAGTATCAATGTGGGGGTTTGGTGGGATGATTGA
>JAHDHP010000314.1 GCA_020631245.1 Bacteroidota bacterium
GTGTCGCCACCTTCGGGGCTTATTGAATTGCGCAAGGGATAATAGTGGTAGCTTGGCGAAGTAGACGCCTTATGAGGCTACTACTAGCAGGGCTGACAGCGGAAGACACTGCTAGGAGTTTTAGCCGAATAGGTGACTACGAGACAACTACAAACGGATAGCCCGACCTGAAATAATAGGTGCTGAGGGCTTGAAGGGTTGAGGGACAGGGTTTTTTTTAGGGTATTTAGTTGATAGTTTCGAATGATAGCCCTCGGTGCCTATTATGAAAGGATGCGCCCAACAAAAAATTAAAAAAATGAGTACTTGAGTCAGCTTTTTTGAAAAAAAACTATTTTTTTAAAGTAATTTGAAAGGAGAATCGTCTTCCATGTTAGAACGTTCAGAGGTTGTCTTGATTTTAGAATCACAAGAACGTCTGTAAAAAAAAGAAAATGTCGATCTCTATGAGTGAAGCCAGGGAGCGGAATATTGGAAATATTGTCAGACAATACGGTCAACGACTGTTTGGATTTGTTCGAAGTAGGGTGTCTACCAATGCCGATGCGGAGGACATTATACAAGAAGTATGGTACCAGTTTAGTAGAGTGGTAGATTTAGACTCTATTGAGCAGGTGAATGCTTGGTTGTTTAGAGTGGCGCGCAATAAGGTGACTGACAATTATCGTAAGAAAAGATCGGACTCCTTAGAAGATTATAGGTATGAAAACGAAGAAGGAGATAGCCACTTTAAAGATATTTTATTGGCTGAATTTCCTAGCCCTGAAGATGAGCATTTAAAGGAGTTGTTCTGGGAAGAACTGTTTGCCGCTTTAGAAGAACTGCCCGAAAATCAACGAGAGGTGTTTGTTTGGAATGAATTGGAAGACCAAACTTTTCAAGAAATTTCGGATCGAACGGGCGTCAATATTAAGACCCTTATTTCAAGGAAACGATATGCTGTACAGCATCTACGCAAGCGTTTGCAAGCTCTTTATGACGAGTTTTTGAGTTACTAAAAAAAGTTATACCATGTATAGAAGACATCCATCACATAGCCCCAAAAGTGTAGGAGCCATACTGGCATTAATAGGAGTTGGTGCCTTGTATATCACTGTCATGAGTGGTTTGGTAATGCTGCTTTGGAATTTCGTTATGCCTAAAGCAATGGGTGCGAGTCCGATTGGTTTCTTACATGCCTTCGGATTATTTGTGTTGTTCCGTATTTTATTTGGGGGCATTTTCTTTGGCCGAAGACGTAGAAGCTTTTATGCTAAAAAGAAAGCTTGGCAGGAGAAGTGGATGGGCATGAGTGAGGAGGAACGGGAGGAGTTTAAGTCGCAATGGAAACAACGTTGTGAGAACAAAAAAGAGGGAGGGAAATAAATTTTTTCAAAAAAATGAAAAAATTTAAAGTAAAATCTGACTTCGTTCGTCTTCCTAAATGTAAGAAGCAACGAAGCAAAATAATTTTAAAAATTTCTTCGATTATTTAAAGTAAAATTTGGTTTCGTTCGTCTTCCTAAGTGTAAGTCAATTATGACACCTATTTTATTACTTAACCAAATATATCCCATGAGACCTTTTCAGTTCTTTTTTATGGTAGCTGTTGGAGTTATTTTATTCTTTGCTCTAGCAAAAGTATTTATAGCTGCCCTGTTTATTGCTATGATTATGTCGGTCCTCTTTTTTATAGGACAAAAGATTAGTCATTTTTTCCGATACATTACGTGGAATGCAGACGATTATGAGTTTGAACGTGCACAACGACAAGCAAATCGTCGTCATTTTTCTAGAAGACCGATGGGTGTAGATCCTATGTTTGATACGTTCTATAACAAACCTGTAGAACGCATAATTGTAGTCCAATAAGCTTTATAAAGTCCCCTCGTATTGGGGCGTAAACGAAGGCTATCAATGCCTTTTAGTTAATTTTTACATTTTTCTTAACGATTAAATTATAATCATATGTATTGTGGTTCAAGATGGTCTTACGACCAATCTCAAGGGGCAAACTATGCCCAGAAAGTCCAAAAATGGAAGGAAATGAAGAAGGCGAAATATGCTCGATTCAGTCTTCCTGTTAATATCCTAGAGTCGGATGCTCATTATGAATTGCATCTCCATGCACCAGGATTGACCAAAGATAATTTTACGATTTCTATAGTAGATCAAATTTTAACGATCACTATTAAAGCCAAAGAAACTTCCTTGGAGGAAAATACGAGATGGCTTAGGAAGGAGTATAAACCAAATGGATACAAGCGTCAGTTTGAATTGAGTGATTTGGTGGATGTCAATAAGATTACTGCGAAGTATGAGGGTGGTATCTTGAAGTTGACGGTTTTGAAGAAGGAGGACAGTGTGACGACGCGGAATGATGTTACAGTGAATTAGGTTGGGCCTAAATCTCTGAGGATTTTATAAAAAAGGGCAGCCGAGAGGTTGCCTTTTTTATTTAATGCGACTCAAAAAGCTCAAAATATTCACTCGGAATTTCGACGGTATAAAAGCCATTGGTGATGAGGGCTTTAATGGATGATCATAACCTTATAACTATACCTTGTATTTGGCCGAGCAATAAGATGTAGAAAATAAATGCCTGATTGGATGTGTTCAGTAGGTATTTTTATCGAGTTTTGATTTCCTCTATATTGAAGTGAAATAATTACCTTTCCTCTTACATCTACTAGTTCCCAAGCTAATATGTCATCACTTAATTCAAGATGCAATAGTTGATCAACAGGATTAGGATAAATAGATAATAGAAGGGGAGCATCATCATCAGTAAGGGAGGTACTTCCAACCGTAATTTCATATTCCCGAATACCTGTACAGCCGTTTATATCCGTTACTTCCACTTTGATAAGATACATACCTGTTTCCTCGAAAGTCATAAGTGGGTTTTGAATCCCAACGACTACCTGCCCATTCCCAAAATCCCAATTCCAATCTACGGCATCAAGGGTTTGATCTTGAAATAAGACCGTTTTACCTGCTAATATGTCGTTAGGAATGATGGTTACAACTTGTAGTACACTATCCAACTGAATGCTTTGAATTGTACTTTGACAACCTAGTGGATTACAAGCTGTAAGTTGGATGTCATAACTACCATTGGTGGTATATTGGTGAGTTGGAAACTGTTCGGTACTGGTATTCCCATCTCCAAAATCCCAGTACCACGATTCAGGGAAATTATCCGACATATCTTGAAACTGAATACGTCCTTCACAGCCGTTTGTAACGGTTATATCGAATAAAGCATTAGGAGCATCGCTAGGAGCAGTACAAGTCCAAGTAGCCACAAAACCTGATAGTCCATTGGTATTGTCAGTGGATTGTAGAAGGGTAATGGCTCCTCCAGATGATTCGATAATGCCGTTAATATTAGGAAGTAACTGTCCACTATATTGTCCAATTAAGGGAGCGGAAGTACCGATGCCGTCGTAGACTTGTAGAAAGTCATACCCCGACTCAAAATTAAACTCGGAGAATTGTAATTGAATTTTAGAGGCATTGGGAGGTTGAATAATTAATTGGCTACTAAAAGGGCTGGTATTGTTGTGATAATCATTAGGTCCTCCACTATCCATTACTACACCATAACAGTTAGTACTAGTATCTCCAAAATATTGAGGAATGGGAATGGTGTCACAATATAAATAGTCGTAATTAACGGTTATAAACGTTTCCCGTATTTGCTCATCGCATCCTAAATCATTACAGGCAATTAAGGAAACGGTATAGTTTCCTGCCTGCCCATAAGTATGAAAAGGAGCAGCTTCTGTGCTGGTATTGCCATCTCCAAAATCCCATTGCCAATTGGTTGGATTGTGGAGGGAAAGATTGGAGAATTGTACCTGCCCATCACAACTAATATTACCTTTTTCAGTGCTAAAAATAGCCTGTGGAAAGGGTTCTACGAGTAATTGAATGGGAATTTCCAAAAGAGGCTGGTTGGGTATATTAGTATTGAGAAGTAGGGTATAATGATAAGTGCCTGTTTCTAAACCAGTAGCATCAAAATGAAATGCGAGGGTTGTATTTTCTGTAGGAGGAATTTGCCCTTTACAAAGTGAAATTTGTAACCAAGGTGGTAATTGACGACTTCCATATTGAATAGTATTTATTAATGCTTGGGAAGTATTTTGATCGGTGCTATTGTAATTAAAGCCTAGATAAATAGCTTGCCCAAAGCCTAGTTTTTGAGTGGCAATAGTATACATTTCTTTATCATCGGGTAAGTATATTTGGGTATTGGGGGGAGTAAACTGATGTAAAAAAGCATCTCCTGTAGGAATAAAAATAGTTTCTAAGCCATGCACTAGCGGATGGAGTGGTTGTTCAATATGTAATTGTCCTACATAGCTTAATAAAGCGGAGGTGTCCACAGGTAATCCAATACCTTCGAGACAATAATCACAATTACTTCCTGTCATAACAATAGTACCTCCTTGCTCCATAAACGCTTGAAAAATGGGAGTTAGATTTTTCCAAACTTCTTCTTCAACGATATGCTTTTGAGGAGATGGAAGTAATAAAATAGCTTTCTCCATTAAGGCTATACCTAAGTCTTGGGCTTTTTTAGAGGAGGTCGTATGAATGTTCACATAGGGCATTTGCTCCTCTATAATAGCTATTGTTTTATTGTAATTGTCTTGATTGACTTCATAGATCCATGCCAATAAATCAATAGAGTCAGTTGTGCAAATACTTGCCCAGTTTAAGTGCCCTGTTCCAGGGTTTTGTAGATGTAGCGTAAGACTATCGAGGCTTCCTGCTGCTAAGGTGAGGGAAATACTGTCCACAGATAAGGTCAATTCGGGTATGCCTAGTCCTTCCCCTAAAAGAGGAATTGATTTTTTTTCTACATTATTTTCAATAATTAATGTTGCCTCATAATTTTGAATTTGCTGGGGAGTAAAGGTGATGCTTAACTGACTAGAATCACGAGGAGGAATGGTTAAACTGCTTGGGGAAATAGCAAAATCGGAATGGGTACTGCTTGCTTGACTAATAAATAAACTATCCGTACCAGGGTTTTGAATGCTTACCGTTTTAGTAATGGATTCATTTATAATAAGCTGTCCAAAATCAAGACTGGTGGTCTCAATGGAGATAGCTGCTTCTCCTACAACCCATAGTATAATGGGTATATAAACCTGTGGATGTAGTGGATCACCCGTTTCAATTACTACTCCAGCCTCGTAAGTGCCCCCTAACAAATTGCTTGCATCTATATAAACAGGAATTTTACGCGCTTCATTTCTAAGTGTATCGACCTCAATAACTTCCATAGAAATCCAGTTTTCTAGTGGAGAGGAAATGCCCAGTTCAATAGCGTTGGTAAGGATGCGCGCGATACCTTCTGTGTAACTAAAAAAATCACACGCCATATAAATGACCCTTCCTTTTTCCATTTTATGTTGTGCTACAATGGTTTGTTCTTGTGTGCTTTCTTCTGCTAGAGATTCCCAAGTATCAGGAAGGTTTTTGATGGCATACATGGCA
>JAHDHP010000315.1 GCA_020631245.1 Bacteroidota bacterium
ATGAGCGAATGACTGAATGACTGAATGGGCGTTACGCACTCAATTTTTAGCTATCGTTAGCTTCTTCGCTTTGGATTCAATCTATACGCTCTATTTATACAAGGGAAAGCACATAGGCATTGCCCCTACATTACGCCACGTTTTTTCATCGTTCAATCGCTAATCGTTCGTCGGACGTTCAATCGTTAATCGTTCCACCGTCTTTACTCCTTCACAAACTTCTCTGCTCCCACATCTTTTCCATCCTCATCTACTACACGAAGCAAATACATACCACTTGGTAAGTTACTGACTTGTAGGGCTTGTCCACTAGTAAATGGAGAAGTTAAGACCTGTTTGCCAGCAAAATCATAGACTTCTATATATTGGCGTGTTCCCCATTCGGCATGCTCTATTTCTACAAACAATTGATCGCTTGTAGGGTTCGGGAAAAGGCGGAAATTTATAGGAGTAATTTCTTCTTCTATTCCTACATTCACATTATCAGGAATATTATCTCCAAAAGTATTCCCAAACACTGGGCGCATCATGACAGCTCCATCTTGTGACGATTCTTCCCAAAATCCATTATAATTGATAAATAAATGCTCTGTGGCGATGGTATTTTTATCAAAACCAATATCCATAAAATCATCTCCCACTTGTTCAATTCCCACATAAATATCTCCCTCTACAGCGATAGGTCTATCAAGTACATAGGTCCAAAAACCATTGACAGTTGGAAAGTATTGAATGATGTCATCTGATTCGCTTTGGTAGAGGATAGTTGAATTAGAACTAGCTAATTGAATATCTTGCCATACAATAATACGGAAAGGGAATCCTTCAGTATTGTGGTTCATATTGAGAAAACAGATTTGGAGGGCTTCCAATGTATCTGGTTCATTGAGGGAAATTTTATAGGCAACTTGTGATTTGTTGGTATTTAGTCCCCAAGCTGCTTCGGCAGAGCCATCATCAAAGGCATAGTAATTATAAAACTTTTGGTAGTGGCGTAGGGTATCATTACAAGTGATCGCTTGGTCGATACCAGGTTTCAATGCCCAATCTAGAGCAAAAATAACACTGTCACGATTGGTAAATGTATCATCTGCTTTGAGCGCATTGATGCCCTCTTTGATTTTCTTAAAATCATTATCATCTGCGTTGTCTGTTGCTTGTACTAAGCGAATACTTATCCGCTCATCACTAGGAAAGTTACCTGTATCTGCTCCTGGTAATTCATCTGTTGTACCGAGTTTTACGCCCGATTCAAAAATGGTTTCTCCCAAGCAAACATCCCATAAAGTGTAGGCTGTTTCTAATTGGAAAGGTGCTGTATTGGCTGAATCTAAACTTAGGACTGTTACTTTCAATTCTTCCGCTAACTCCTTATCGACATGCCCAACAAATTGCTTCCACGGCATTTCTTGATAGTTTTTCAATATAGATGGAGTTTCTTTTGTGAAACTAACATCGCCTACTACTTTTTCAATAGGCTTAATATCCAATCGCACGTAGTCGATATTCCAATGGTCGTTACCACCTGTAATCGTCGCTAAATTGCGAAAACGGAATTGCATTCCGTTAAAGAAGTAATTGGGGTCGGTCACCACAACAGAAGTATCTACAAAGGGAATGCTATCTTGAAAATTATCTAAACCCGGAATTGAGAGGAATCGCTCCCATTCTCCTTCGGGGCCTTTAAATTCGACGAACAAACTGTCATCTCGGTTGGGATAATCTCCATTTCCTTTTGCTTGATACATAAACCGCAAAAAGATGGCATCTATATTTCTAACTTGTAACTCATCGTCTATGCAAAAAGGATGGGAAGTTAAAACATCCGCACTTCCATCTAAGAACGACACATTATCTACCGATTTATAAGGTTGCCCATATTGATCTAAACCATCGAACGTGGCAACTCCTACACTCGGAGCTTGAAAGGCATAATTGGAATTGACAAAGGCAAAATTATCCTGCCAGCGATTTACATTCGGATAGATTCGCGTATCTGAGAAGTCTTCGATAAAGGGTAATTGATTGACTGGTAATTCTGGTACATCAATATATGAAAAAGCGACACAAGGTTCTACTAATCCCAAACGTCTCACATAATACGATCCGGGGGGAAGGTCAAAACTATTTCCATTGGCTGCATTAAAATCACCTACTTCTGTTCCATCTGCTGCAAAAAGGGTATATCTATAAAGGTCGTCATCAATAGCAGTACGTAATAAAGTCCCCTTTTCGGAGCAAAACCCTGCTTGGATTGTCCAAACATTTTCCTGAACAGGATCAGTTCCAGCATTATCCAACGTAAATTGTTTTTGATATACAGTTTCTGTAAAACCATCCTCCACCTCTATCAGATAGGCTCCCGCTCGGAAATTATTAATCACAATAGTATTGGAGTTGGTAGTTGCAATTGTTTCTCCATTTATAGAATAGGTAAAAGGCCCTTGCAGATTATTCATCTGAATCGTAAATGAACCATCAGTGCTAACACAGTTTGGCTGCACTATGTCAATAACTTCCAATTTGACTCCTCTTACTACATCTAAACAAACATGATCAAAGTTGAAGGAAAAGCTCTTTTGTTCGAACTTGTCTGCTTGTGGGTAGCTATTGGGATAGACGGGGTTATATTTGAGTGGCGAGAGGGTTTCTTGTGCAACACTAGATTGTACCAGCCCCAATATGCACACCATCCAAAGGAGGAAACTTGTTTTTCTCATTCGTAGATCGATTCTTTTAGGTAAATAAGGTAGTATGTGTTTTATACTAGCCAAAGAACGCGCAAATTTAACGCGATTCTTTTAAATGTTTCTAGTAGACGGGTAAAAAGTCGTAAAGGCTGCCTATAATTCGAGATTTTACCACTAATTATAACCTGATTGGAGGGAAAAAATTGTGCAAGGTACAATGATGAACGATGGAACGATTTACGTCCGACGATGAACGATTAAACGATTAACGTCCAACGAAGAATCCTGCTAGGTGCGTAACGTCTATCCAATCATGCAGTCATTCCGTCATCCAGGGGCAAGCACAAGGGATGACGCGTGAGGGATAGTAGTGGTAGCTTGGCGAAGTAGAAACATAGTGAGGCTTGGACTAGCAGGGCTGACGGAGGAAGACACTGCTAGGACTTTAGCCGAACATGTTTTATACGAGCCAACTACAAACGAATAGCCCGACCTGAAACAGGGATTGAGGGGCTATGGGATTAAGGGCTTGGGTTGCGTTACGCGCTCAATGTGTCCATCCCATAGTTCCCGAAGACCTGTGGAAGGGCACGCCCAGCATATGATGACGGGGTGATTGGATTGTAGTGGGATTATGACAGCCTTTTATTCTCCTCCACCTGGTAAAGGTTTTGGTACGGGAGACTTTACTTTTTTCGGTTGATTATCTCCATCATTGCTTGGCGGTGTAGGTGGTGGTGGACTTGGTTGAGGCGCAGGTGGTTGCTCAAACTCTGGTTGCACTTCTTCTACTGGAGGAGGTGGTGGACTTGGTTTGGGAGCAGGCGGCGGCGGTGCTTCTTCTACTGGAGGAGGAGCAGGTGTTGGATTTGGCTTGGGCTTGGGTGCAGGCGGTGGTGGAGTTGATGCTGGCTGCTCAAACTCTGGTGGTGGTGCCGTTGGTTTTGGCGGTGGTGGCGGCGGAACAGGTGGGCGCGCTGCTGGTGGAGGAGGCTGATTGGCTCCTTCATTTGAATTTGGCGGCGGTGGATTGCTAGGTGTAGGAATAGGGCGTGGCCGAGGGCGGACATTCCCATCCTGTTCACCTGCTGGGGGTGACGGTGGTATATTTGTTGGAGGAGGTGGGGTGTTCTCTGTTGGCTCCGCTGCTGGATTTGGATTTGGGATAGGGTCTACGACCTCTACTTCGTATGGGAGTATTTCCTCTTCTTCTGGCGGCGGTGGTGGAGGGGGTGGATTCGGATTGCGTCGCACATGTAGATCGACGGGTTCACCCACTGTTAATTCTGTTTCACTTTCTTCTATAAATTCGGGAAATTGCTTGTAAACAAGGGCATATTGGTCATATGCGGATACGTCTTCATCTCGAATTACTTCTCCGACAATGAGGCGATAGGCTACGAGGGTGGTCTTGGCTTCTTGGAGGGTTTGCCCTGTGAGGTCGGGCATTTTGACACGCGAAGAGCCATAACCATTTCCTAACACTAAATCCACTTTGGTACCTTTGGCTACTTTCTTTCCTACTTTTACGGTATCTCCATTGACGATCATATCAAGTACTGCATTGTGTGCAAGATCATCTTCGTAGGTTAGCTCTCCTACTTCTAAGCCCATGATTTCTAATTGAGCACGGGCATTTCGGAGGGAGGCGTCAATGATTTCGGGCATGGCGACCATCGGTGGTTTGATGGCGTTTATGGTAAGGTAGATACGACGACTTTCTTTTACCGCAGCATTGGGCATTGGGTTTTGATCGACGACGACATTGGGTTTTTGCTTTGGTATAAAAGTGGAATCAACGACCGTATAACGTAGCTCACGGGTGGAGAGTAGGTCGTCTATTTGCTCGATGGTCATGCCTCGAAGGTCGGGTACGGTGATGCTTTCCCCATGATGGGTGTAGAATTTTAATGCTCCAAAGGCTCCCCATATGAGAAGCACGACGAGGAGTGCCATGAGGATGATGCTGATCCAAAATTCTTTGCTGATTAAAAATCGGAGGAAGTTCGCCATTGAGTTGTGGTATTGCCTTGATTTGGTGAAGCTGCTAATTTAGGAATATTCGTTTAGTTGACCAATTTTTTGGAGGCAATACCTTTAGAGGCTGTCTTGATTTTACAATCTAGCTTAGGAAAGACGTCTTTTTCGCACCAATTCTAAAACCAAGACAGCCTCAACGGTTATCAATTATTTATTTAAGTATTACTCTTTCCTTTTAAAATAGTACTGGTAGGTATTCATTTCCCTTTCAGACACCATAAAATTCATGTCACGATACTCCCAGCCATTATTTTCCATGTAATTAAGCGCACCTATTAATGAATTAAAGACTTCTATAGTGCCATCGGGTCTTGTTACTCTAGTTCCTCTTACATTAGCCCATTTTATATCTTGTCCATAGTCAATCGTAATGGTGACTTTATTGGAAAATCCGACACTCCTCGCTACAACTCGGCAGATTTTGACTTCTTCTATTTCATTGATATTTACTCCATTTACTATTACTTGGGCTTCGGCTTGAAATGAATAGAATAAAAAAGATAGGGTAATTAATAACATTAACTTTTTCATGGTTAAAAGTTTTTGGTTAATCATCAAATGTTATTACTATTCTAGGCTTTATTGTACTATTTTTTTTTATATGGTGCAAGTTTATTTGACCTCTGTATTGTTCTTTGTCTTGAAACAAAGAACCAATCGCTTGTTTAACATTTTTACGGTTTTACGCGAGACGTTGCACGCAACGTCTT
>JAHDHP010000316.1 GCA_020631245.1 Bacteroidota bacterium
CCACCATCGTATCTTCCAAACCAGAGCGTACCAAATCAACCTCACCAGCACCACGAACTACTTGCTCTCGAAGCAATTTATCCACTCGTTTATTACTCAAACCTTCCATCACACCAATCAAACTACTATTGGTTTGTTCTTGGAAACGCTTATCCATACGACCAAAACGAACATGTGATAAGTTTTTGAGCCATTCGAAATAAGAAACCGTCACACCACCCGCATTCAAATACATATCAGGCACAATCATCACCCCTCCCTTCAACAATACCTCTTCTGCTTCTGGTGTAATAGGTCCATTGGCTGCCTCTGCAATAATCTTCGTTTTGATTTTCTTCGCATTTCCTGCATGAATCACCTGCTCCAAAGCCGCAGGAATCAAAATATCACATTCTATCTCCAAAGCCTTTGCCGAATCTTTGATATTCGTCGCACCTGGATAATCTAAAATACTACCTGTTTTTTTGCGATGCTTCATCACATCAGCCACATCAAAGCCCTTACCTGTCTCATCCCAAATAGCCCCTTCATACTCTGCCAAACCAATAATACGCGCTCCATGCTCTTGGAAAATCAACCCAGAATGCGAACCTACATTTCCAAGTCCCTGTACAACCACTGTTTTTCCCTCAATACCCGTCGTTAAGCCCAATTCCTTCATATCCTCTTTATGGCTTACCGCTTCCCGAATACCATAAAAAACCCCTCTACCAGTCGCCTCTACTCGTCCACGAATACCCGATTGCGTAACAGGCTTACCCGTCACACAACCATAAGCATCAATATTTCCAGGATTGAAAGCCAAATAAGTATCCAAAATCCAAGCCATTTCACGTCCACCAGTTCCATAATCTGGTGCAGGTACATCTATAGCAGGACCAATAAAATTTTTCTTAATCAATTCCATCGTATAACGTCTTGTAATACGTTGCAACTGTGCTGGTGTATAGGTCCTAGGATTTATTTTTATTCCTCCCTTACCACCTCCAAAAGGCACATCAACCACGGCACATTTATAAGTCATTAAAGCAGCTAATGCCATTACCTCATCTTGGTTAACTCCTTCCGCATAACGTATTCCTCCTTTACAAGGCGACTTATGGTGACTATGTTGCACTCGATAAGCTTCTATTACTTGGTAATCTTTACCAATTTTTACAGGAAAACGCATTTGAAGCACGCTATTACACGCTTTTATTTGCTCCAACAAACCTTTAGGATGCCGCGTAACAGCGGCAGCTTTATCAAAGTAGTTTTCCACACTCTCAAAGAAAGTGTACTTCGAAATATTTTTTGCTGTGGACATATTTTATGAACTTAGATAAATAAATAAGTAGCTATTATTTGATTATTGCATTACAAAGCTTACAATTGTTCGTAAGCTTACTTAATTTCGAGCAAAGGTATCTCTTTTTTCAGGAATAAACCAAGTTTTTTTACTGTTCTCTTTCCAGACGTTTCAAGCGTCTTTCTAATAAAAATAAGTAAGCCACAATTCCAAAGAAAATTAGGACAATAACAGCGACTACGACATATATCTTTCCTGAAGCATACATGTCAAATCCACCAGGTGCATCTGCACTAGTTTGCAATAACAATAAGAGATTTGCTAATATCAAATTCATGGTTTTTTATTTTGATTTTATTTTTTAGGGCGTGTCCTTTTCCTCCTCGCCCGTTCATACGTTCACGCATGAACAGGCACGAGGTGGAAAAGGTCGGGCTATCCACTTGTAGTTGTCTCATAGAAAAAGGGTTCGGCATGATGCCTAGCAGTGTCTTCCTCTGTCAGCCCTGCTAGTCATTGCCTCACTACTTTTCTATTTCGTCAAGCTACCGTTACTATCCCTCACGCAATCCCTCAACCCCTCAAAGATACCCCACCTTATTTTCCTATCAAAAAATAACGTAAATTTGCAGCTTATTTAAACAAAATGACCACCAAGCTTCACATTCAACATATAGCACATCTTACTGGCCATAAAGGAGCCATCTATGCACTTTGTGAAGATAGTGACCCGCATTGTTTTTATAGTGCGGGAGGGGATGGCTGGATTGTGAAATGGGATGTCCGACAACCTGAGCAAGGAACAGCCATCGCACAAGTACCTACCCAGATATTTTCTATGACCTTTCTGCCGCACCAGCAACTACTAGCTGTAGGAAGCATGCAAGGTATCCTCTATTTTATAGATTTGCAAGCTAATAAGGTAGTAGATCCGACTTTACAATTGGAAGGAAGTATTTTCGCCCTTATCAGTGATGCAGAACGCTTATATATTGGAACTGGTAGTGGTTATTTATACCAATACCAACTCCACACTCAGCAAATCATCTCTCAAACAAGAATCAGTGAAAAAAGCCTACGATGTATTGCCCGTCATCCGCAAGACAATTATTTAGTTATTGGGAGTAGTGATCATCTCATTCATATCTTCGATTTAAGTACCTCTACTATTATCCCAAGTACCTGTAGTCATGAGAACTCTATTTTCTCGCTGCTCTTTTCTCTTTCTGGAGACACTTTATTGAGTGGTTCGAGAGATGCCCATATCGTTGCTTCGGATTGGCAAATAAAAAAAAGCCCCCCCCTATTTACTCGGCAAAAGATACCAGCCCACCATTTTACCATCAACCATCTTATCAATAACCAAGATGGAACACTTGTTTTCTCTGCTAGTCGTGATAAAAGTATTAAAATATGGGCAGCAAGTGATTTGCAACTATTAAAGGTTATTGACCTCAGTAAAGAACGTTTATTAGCTCATAAAAACTCTGTCAATAGACTTTTATGGCTTCCTCGAAAAAACTACCTTATCTCTGGGAGTGATGACCGCTCTCTGATGATGTACAATATACAACTATGATACTTACAGATAAAGAAATACTACGAGCTATTGAGCAAAAGGATATTGTGATTGATCCTTATAATCCTAGTTCTTTGGGCACCAACTCCTATGATGTGCATTTGGGGCATTACTTAGCCTGCTATGAGAGTCGTGTTTTAGATGCCAAAAAGCATAATCAAATCCAAGAAATATTGATTCCTGAAGAGGGTTTTGTGCTTCAACCTGGCACTTTATACTTAGGAGTAACAAAAGAATATACAGAAACTCATGCGCATGTTCCTTTCTTAGAAGGTAAATCGAGTGTGGGGCGACTTGGTATTGATATTCATGCAACAGCGGGAAAAGGGGATGTGGGTTTTTGTAATACGTGGACGCTCGAAATTTCTTGTGTGCAGCCTGTCCGCATTTATGCAGGAATGCCTATTGGGCAGTTGATTTATTTTGAGGTGAAAGGGGATGTGGAGAATTATTACAACAAAAAGAAAAATGCCAAGTACATTCATCGGACGAATAAGCCGGTGGAGTCGATGATGTGGAAGAATAAGTTTTAGGGGCGATGGAACGATTAAACGTCCGACGATGGAACGTTTAGTTGTAAATCGATTGTGTTATCAGCCAGAGGCTGAAACTTGTCGTGAAAACCACCAGCGAAGATGCTGGCGGGAGCTAAAAAATGGATGCGTAACGCCTATCCAATCATGCAGTCATCCAATCATGAACCCACCCCTAGCCCCTCCGAAGAGGGGAATTGCGTGAGGGATAGTAGTGGTAGCTTGGTGAACTAGAAGCTTTGTGAGGCTTTTACTAGCAGGGCTGACAGCGGAAGACACTGCTAGTAATTTAGCCGAACTAGCTTTCTAGGAGGCAACTACAAACGGATAGCCCGACCCCATTTCTCCATAGCGAGGGGTTTAAACCCCTCGCTATGGAGAAATGGGGGCACGCCCAACATCGGACATTCAATCGTAAATCGTTCAATCGTATTGCTATCCTTCAAACTGTAAGGAAATCGTGATATACTTGGAGCGAAGGCGTTGTAAGACTTCTGAATATCGCAAATTGTCGGTAGGGACATGTGTATTGAGTAAGCCGTGAGAGATGCGAATTTCGGGGGCGAAGATGAACATGGGGAAGTAGAATTCAAGTCCTAAACCGAGTTCGGCAGCGACATCAAAACGGTCAATTTTTACAATGTCAAGTGCTTTACGCGCTTTGGAATTCGAAGCTAAATCCCAATCAAAGCGACCTCCTCCTAAAACATAAAAACGAAAGTTGTTGAAGAAACGATCGGATTTATATTTGTAGGAAAGGGGGAAATTGATGATAATTGATTCGACTGTTTTATTGGTTTCGTCGTCTCCTTCAATATTGTATTCGGTGTATCGCAGGTCTTTTTCGGCAAAAACGAGTGTTGGAATAAAGCGGATTTCTCCGTGTTTTCCTGTATGTAATGCCGAAACGATTCCTACATTGAAGCCGGGTGAGCGCGGAGAATCGACTACTTTTATGCTATCGTGTTGTGCGAAAGCTGACGAACGCGTAATGGCAAATTGAGAATTATTGATTCCCATAGAGATTCCAAAGTGAATGATTTTGGAATCGTGCTTAGTCATATTTTTCTTCTGTGCTTGTGCCTGCATAACAAGGAACAGCAGGAATATAGTGCATAAAAAACGCATGTGGTATTTCATAAACGCTTAATCGAAGTTTATTTAGTGCCTGTATAAATGGAACAGGCTCCAAAGGTTAAGGGCATCCATTCGGTTGCCTGAAAGGAACATTGTTCGAGATGCTGTATAAATGCTTGTCCTTCGGGAAAAGCGCGAATGGATTCGGGAAGGTAGCTATAGGCATTTTGGTCTTTGGAGATGAGTCGCCCGATGAGGGGCAAAATGCGCATGGCGTAAAAATCGTAGAGTTGTTTCATCGGAAACTTTCCAGGTCGGGTAAGTTCTAGTACTACTAGTTTCCCATCTTTTCGTAACACGCGATTTAATTCCTTTAGTCCTTTATCCAGATTCTCGAAATTTCGTACACCAAAAGCAACGGTAATTGCATCGAAACTATTGTCTTCAAAAGGTAGATTTTCCGCATCTCCTACTTTTAGTTTTACTATATCTCCCACCTTTTTTTTATTGATTTTTTCTCGTGCTACTGCCAGCATTTGCGTCGAAATATCAACTCCTACAATTTCTTTGGGTTCGAGGCTGAGAGTGGCTAGTGCAAAGTCACCTGTACCTGTTGCTACATCCAAAATTCGTTGGGGTTCTAGGGGTGCGAGAATATCGATTGCCTTGCGTCGCCAGTGCTTGTCGATGCCTAGTGAAATAATGCGGTTGAGCAAATCGTAGCGTGGTGCTACATTGTCAAACATCATTTCGATTTGCTCTTTTTTACTTGCCTCCATTTCCTGATAGGGGACTACTTTTTTGTCTGTCATGATTATGATTGGTATAAATTACTAATACTTGAATGACTAAAATAAAAACCTTTATTTTGATACAAATGTTTGCAAGATAGGACGCAATTTTATGAATCCTTTAAA
>JAHDHP010000317.1 GCA_020631245.1 Bacteroidota bacterium
GTGCGATGTGCGATGTGCGATGTGCGAAAAATTTAGAAGGTAAGGCTGTTTTTTCCTTTTGTCCAAATGATTTTGAAAAATTTGCTAAAAAATCGCACTACTTAGCATCTCGCACTTTATTACTTCGCACCAAACCCAATTGCGTAAGGGATAGTAGTGGTAGCTTGCCGTAGAGACGTTGCGTGCAACGTCTGTACAGAAAGGTAGTGAGACTTCGCCTTGCAGGGCTGACGAAGGAAGACACTGTAAGGCGATATAGTTGAACACCTTTTCTGCAAGGCAACTACAAACGGATAGCCCGACCCCTCATTCCGCCTTTAGTTCATGCGATGACGCATGAACGGGCGGAATGAGGGGGTACGCCCAGAATATTAAAAAAACTAGCTTTTTATGTCTACAGAAATATCACATCAAAAAAAGATTCAGCACTTATTTTGGAGGGCTGGATTTGGAGCTAATACGCGTGAATTAATTGCTTGTTATAAGCGGTCGATTCCTGAGATTGTGGATGCTATGTTTGAAGATGCTGCTGAATATAAGCCCTTCAATACCATGAATAAACGCAATTTTCCGATGCGTTTAGAAAAAGCGATAAAGGAGGCTCCTAACCATGAAAAAAAGAAAGAATTGCGGGTAAAAGCGCATGTGATGCATGCTCAATTAAATGTCGATTGGATCGAACAAATGGGATTGGGCTATGGACAATTGCGCGAAAAAATGGCGATGTTTTGGCATAATCATTTTGCTTGTTTCAATGCTAACCCCTACCGTATGCAATTGCAAATCAATAAGATTCGCCAACATGCTTTAGGGAATTTTAAAGACTTGCTGATGGAAGTTTCTAAAGATTCGGCGATGCTTTTGTTTTTGGGGAATGCGATGAATATAAAAGGGAAACCGAATGAGAACTTTGCTCGTGAATTGTTGGAGCTTTTTACGTTGGGTATTGGACATTATACGGAAAAAGATATTCAAGAAGCTGCTCGTGCTTTTACAGGATGGAGTTTTGATGAAAATAGTGAATTTAAAGATCGACCACATAAACATGATAAGGGTAAGAAGACCTTTTTGGGAAAGACGGGTAATTGGACTGGAGATGATATTATTCGGATTGTATTGGAGCAAGAACAAACGGCTTATTTTATTACGGAGAAGCTTTATCATTTCTTGGTGAATAAGAAAGTTCGCAAAAAACGAATTGCGGCTCTGGCTCGTTTTTTCTATCAATCGGATTATAATATTGAAGCATTACTACGCAAAATTTTGACGGCTGATTGGTTTTATGAGGCATCAAATATTGGCACCAAAATGAAGTCGCCTGTTGAATTGTTGGCTGGCTTAATGCATACTTTTGAGATTGATTTTCACGATAAAAAAACAGCTCTTCATGTGCAAAAAGTATTGGGTCAGGAGTTAATGAAACCGCCTAATGTAAAAGGTTGGCCAAGTGGAGAAGATTGGATTGATATTACGACACTTGCTTTCCGACTTAACTTACCACGTTACTTATTTTCTAGGGGGAAGGTACATAGTATTCCTGTCAAACAAATTTCGAATGAGGGGGAAGAATTGGTTTTAGATCCGAAAAAAAAGCAGATTCCACTGACCTATAGTTTTCAAAAATTTAAAGAATTGCTCATACAGTTAGGTAAAAATAATGCTGCTGAAATGAGTGCTTCCTTTTTATTACAGCCCGACATTGCCCATCTCGCTCCTTTTATTAAAAATAAACAAGGTGCTTTTAGGCGCGGAAAATTAAATGAACAAGCATTGGCAGTGACCTTTTTATCATTGCCTGAGTATCAACTTTGTTAATAGAAAAGACATGAAAAAGAAGAAACCAATACCGTCTAAGAGTCGTTTTAGCGGTAAAAAAAGTAAGTCGCGTAAGAAAACAAGTTTAGGGTCTGCTTCTTCCCGCGTTCCCGGCTTTGTCAAAAAGACAGCCCAAGAACAACCGCGCTCACAATATGACACCAATGGAAAAATATTGGTCATTATTCAACTTTCAGGAGGCAATGATGGGTTAAATTCTATCGTCCCTTATACGGATGATATTTATTATCGTAACCGCCCAAAAGTAAGTATTCCTCGTAAAGAGGTATTGCCATTGAACCATGAATTGGGTTTGAATCCTGCATTAGCTGCTTTACGTCCTTTATATGACAATGGCTATGTGAGCATTTTAAATAGTGTGGGCTATCCGAACCCTAGCCGTTCTCATTTCCGCTCTATGGATATTTGGCAGTCGGGAAGTGATGCTGATACCATTTGGCAAACGGGTTGGATTGGTCGTTATTTGGATGCCTTGTGTGATGATCACCACGAAGCTCCTCCGCACCTAACAGTTGAGTTAAACAATATGTTATCGCTGGCACTAAAAGGCCATAAACAATCGGGAGTGGCTTTTGAACGTCCAGAAAAGTTGTATAAAAACCTGAATCAATCCTTTTTTAGGAATATGGTAAGACGTGGGCGCAATTATAAGGAATTGAATAATGCACCGCTATCGTACTTGTATAAAATGGCAATTGATAGTAGTGAATCGGCTAAATATATTTACGAGAAAACGGCACAATATAGTAATCATCATCCCTATCCGAAAACAGCTTTATCTTATGATTTAAAAACCATTTCTAACCTTATTCAAACCGATTCCGAAACTACGATTTACTATGCTTCTTTAGGTTCTTTTGATACGCATATTCGACAAAAAGGGGTACACGAGCGATTATTAAAAACGTATGCAGAAGCAGTAACGGCTTTTGTTGATGACTTAAAAGCGAAAGATCGCCTCAAGGATGTATTGATTATGACCTTTTCTGAGTTTGGGCGTCGTGTTGGCGAGAACAATAGTCAGGGAACGGATCATGGATCGGGTAATAATCTGCTGATTATGGGTGAAAACTTGGCACAGCCTGGCTTTTATAATGAAGCTCCTGACTTAAAGCACTTAATTAATGGAGATGTAGGATTGCAAATTGATTTTAGACAGGTTTATGCGACGGTGTTAGATCAATGGTTAGGAGCTAACAGCACAGATATACTTGGGCAATCATATGAGCAATTGCACTTTATAAATAATCGAATCATTGTATAGTTAAAAGCTACCTTGATTTTACAAAACATTAATTTGATAAAAATAACAAAAGTCTTTCGTATCTTCGAACCGTAAATCCATCATATTGCTCAATTGATACCTCACATATACATGAAAAAGATACTTTTACTTTATACAATAGGATTTTTGTGCTTTTGGGTAGCTTGTAATTCTCAACCAGAAAGTGATGAAACAGCAAGTTCAACTGAAACTACAGAAACAACAACTATTACACAGGAAATTGTACAGAATAGTAAAAAAACACCTATTGAAAAGAAGGAGCCTCCTGTTGTCCGCGATACATTTGTTTACTATAAAGTGAGTAATGAATCTTTATCTGAAGATGAGTTGGTGGTTATTCACGAAACCAAAGAAGATACGACCCACTTACGTTATGTGAGCCAAAGCTCTCCTATTGAATTTTTCTTTGCGGATAGTGCCTCTTACCGTATTCAAATCAAGGACTATCAACACTTGATGCACTTCCATCCTGAAAATTTTGAAGCTAGTTTTACCAAACGACAAGAAGAAGAAACCCAAGAAAAGGATTTCAATACCATGATCTCGAACCAATATCTCAATATATGGGCTTTTCCTAAAGAAGTATATGAGCTAGAAGATCGAAAATACTATCGCCAGTTTTATGGGTATCCGAAACAAGAAAGTAATAATTTATACGAATACATTTTTGATGATTCGGCTACGATTCACATGATTACTGCTTATGATAATGCGGGTAATCGCAATGAGTATTACTCGAAGTCACATTGGGAGGTATTAGAGAAAAATGGAAAAGTAGTAGGGAAATAGGAGACAGGTTTTGCTAGAGACAAGGCCTGCCTTGTCTGTACATTCATATGTATCGGGTCAATGTGAACTCTTTTTTATAGGAGCGTGTAAGTGAAGATATACGTTTATTGTTTTTGCGCATCTCTTCATTATCTATAACTGCTCCTCCTATGCATGTCAAATTTATTCTGCCTGCTCTTACCGAGGCAAAAAGTCCCTATTGGCGTCCTATTAAATATTCTCTTTTTCCACCACTTGGTTTAGCAACCCTTGCCGCTTATCTACGCGACGATGATACTGCTATCATCACCGACGAACATGTCGAAACGGTCAACTTAGACGATGAACCCGACCTCGTCATTATTCAAGTATATATCACCAATGCCTATCGAGCTTATGAAATAGCCGATCATTATCGCGCCAAAGGCATCTATGTAGCTCTTGGTGGTTTACATGTGACCTCGCTCCCCTTCGAAGCCATGCTCCATGCCGACACCATTGCGACTGGGCCAGGTGAATATGTATTTCCTCAATTCATCCAAGATTTTCGAAATGGGAATCCCAAACCGTTTTATAAATCTAGCATACGCACCCTAGAAGGGATTCCTCCCATTCGTCGTGACTTAATCAAACGCCACCTCTATTTAGTGCCCAATTCCATTGTTGTAACAAGAGGCTGCCCGTTCCATTGTAGTTTTTGTTATAAGGATGCTTTTTTCGAAGGTGGGAAGAGCTTTTATACCCAGCAAGTAGATGATGCCCTCGCCGAAATAGACCGACTTCCAGGGAAGCATCTCTATTTTTTAGATGACCATTTATTGGGAAATGCTAAATTTGCCAGCGGCTTATTTGAAGGAATGAAAGGCATGAATCGGGTCTTTCAGGGAGCCGCGACTATCGACTCTATTCTTCGAGGAGATTTGATAGAGAAAGCAGCCGAAGCAGGGCTTCGAAGTTTATTTGTAGGCTTCGAAACACTGAATCCTGAAAGTCTGAAACATGGTAATAAGAAACAAAACTTGGGCAAGGACTATGATAAAGCCATTGCTCGCCTCGATGATTTGGGCATCATGATTAATGGTAGTTTTGTATTTGGCTTGGATGACGATGGCCCTGATGTTTTCAAACGCACTGTTGATTGGGGGGTTAGCAAAGGCATTACTACCTCTACTTATCATGTGCTTACCCCCTATCCTGGCACTCAATTATTTAAAGAAATGGAGGAAGCAGGACGTATTTTACATCGGCAGTGGGACTTGTACGATACACGGCATGTGGTGTATAAAACAAATGGAAAGTTGAATGCCAAAGCTTTAAAGGAGGGTTATGATTGGGCTTACAAGGAGTTTTATAAATGGTCGAATATTTACAAAGGCAGTCGCAACCACCAACAACTCAAACACCAACTCAAGCATTTTGCTTATGCAGGTGGTTGGAAAAAGTTTGAACCGCTTTGGAATTTCATTATCAAAAGCCGTAATTTGAATAATATGTTGCCCGT
>JAHDHP010000318.1 GCA_020631245.1 Bacteroidota bacterium
AAGTAGCTGTTTCACCAAGCTACCGCTACTATCCCTCACGCAAAAACGTTCGACGATTTACGTCCGACGATGAAAACGATACGCTCAACGTTTCATCGTAAATCGTTAGACGTCCCATCGTCGGACGTTCAATCGTAAATCGTTTTTTACCTCATCAAATACATCTTACCAATACCATTTTTAAACAGCTCATCCACTCGTTCTTGCTCATACAAATCCATTTGCTGTCCATTCATGCGCGTAACAACTCGATACAGGTAAACGCCATTTGCTAGTAAGTTACCATATTCATCGGTTCCATCCCAAGCATACTCCGAAATATTGCGTCCTACTTGAATAGGACCTAGCTCATCTTGGGTGATTTCTCGGACAACTTTGCCACTTGGCGACATAATTTGAATCTTCATATAAGAAGGTATTTCTGAACCTGTTACGTGGAATACAAAGCGGGTTGAAGAGGTAAAAGGATTCGGGTAATTAAGCATATTGGTGACCATTGCTTTGGTAACAATTTCAAAGGAAATACTGTATGATCTACGTACATCTGAAAAACTATTACCCGATCGGTCAGTTGCCTGTACGATCAACTCATATCGTCCATCTTTTATAAAGGTAGGACGCAATTCCACTTGTGCTTGGTTGTTTCCATCATTAATATTTTCTCCACTTGGAGGAATAAAGGTAAACATTTCATCGCTTGAAGAAATAGGAAGGTCAATAGTTGGCTCTCCATTTTCATCAGGACAACGGAAAATGATTTCAAAATCATCTGCCTGATTCAGCGGCAAAAATACATTATCATCAGTTAGGCGAATAAGAATCTCTGGTTTGGCAGAAACTAACTCACCATCTAGGATATGACGCCCATCAAATGTAACATCAATAATCGGGTTGATTTGATCCGACTTTACAAAAAATGGTACCACCATTCGGTTGTTAAATTCCATTTTTTCCAATTGCACCATTCCCTTATTTACATTGACCTCTATAGTATTATTCCCAACCAAATTTTGTGATGGAGATTCAAATTCTAAAGCAATGGTTTCGCCCGCCTTAATGAGTGGTAATGTTTCTAAACGAGCTGGTAAAAGATTGTTATTAGCATCTCTAATTTGATAGGACAATTGTACACCTACCATATCAGTATTACTTGCATTGGTAAGTCCATATTTAAGGCGGAAGGTCTCCCCTGCAAATATGGTGTCGGTTACCTCAAATATAGCCCGACGATTGAGGGCTAATTCACCTACTTGATCGTATTCCACCCGCCAAGAATGTAGTTGAGGAGGAGTAAACTTTTCGGTATCTTCTACAAAGGCATTTAAGCGAATAAAAGGGTATTGTTGGGCATTAATACTACTGATATCTAGTGGCAATTCCGTTGAAGGAACTGTCATGATTAATGATTCTGAGCCTGTGTTGGTGACCCCATAAACAGAAATATTGAATACGTCATTACTCAGAATTTCTGTTTCTTGCGTCTTATAATCAAGGAATAATTTTTTCCATTTCGAAGAAGGTCCGATTTGGTGAGTCATAAAAGTACCTTGTTCTTCAAACCCTTCTGCTTTAATTGTTTCTTCAAATACACCTGTTGATCTAGGCTCCATTTTTACAAATCCTGGATAGTTGGGATAGCCCTTTCTTCCAAATGCAACAAAGGCTTTATCAGGAGATACTTCTTGCATACCAGCCATTCCTGATAAAATGAAAAAATTAGCGAGAGAGTCTTTAATGTTATATGCAGGTTCGTTGGGATCATCTGTACCTAGTTGATGCCAAGTCGAGTTATACATTAGTACGTAATAGCCGTCAGGAATACCATTGTCTAAGAAGTTGAGAAAATCGGCTAATTGAAACCGATCTTGTGTATAATATTCAAAACCATATCGAATTCCTCCTCTACATTGAATATTGTTATACGGCCCAAAACAAGCACATACAGTACTACAACCTGGTGATTGTTGGGTAGAAGTAATAGGTTCTAACACTTTAGATGGTCGAAAAGCAAGTACACTTACCCCTCCTGTGCATGATCCATATAAACAGGTCGAACTTACTAATTGGTCACTATAATTAAGAATTACACTAATGTCTTCTGCACGAATACCCAAACCTGTGGAAGAGGTGAGGTTATTTAACTCAGAATCGAATTTGAATTGTCGATCTTCGCCCAGAACTACTTTATTATAATCGTTATTTAAAAATTGATAGTAGTGTGACTGGTTCCATCCATTAGGGAGTTGAGGATCATACAAAAAGGAACTCATTTCCCAATTCGAAACTTCTAAACTGGATGTTAGTTGAGTAGCTCGCCAATAGTAAACAGTACCTGGAACTAAATCAATTGCTGGTTTCCATTCTATAACACCTGACAAACTATAAAAGGCAGAGTCAACCAATGGTTGATCAAAGGTAGCAGAAGTGTCTAGTTGTAATTTAAAAGGTTGGCGATCCATAAGAGGTTGTCCTGTAGAAGCCATTAATACAACCTCTTCGGTATTTAAAATAGAATTATTACAAGGATAAATAGGCACTAGTAAATCAGCAAAAACGAAGACATTGGTATTGATTTGGTTATTGTCTTCACAATCTTCTTCAATTTCATTTGCAGGATCAATGCTAATTTGTAGTGGATTTTCACCAGCAATATTACTGGATTCTCCTACTGGAAGAATCAGACTAAAGGTGTCAATATTTGAAGGTGTAGGCACTCGTTTGGTATAAGTAGTTTCATTACTTCCATCTGGGAAACTACGCTTAATAGAAATATCGACTGAATCGCTAATTCCTTTCCCTATATTATGAAGTACTACATTGACTTTAAAAGAATCTAAATTGGCAGTCACATTTTGGGGTTCTATAAATATGTCGGATTCTTCAATGAGTAATTCTGGTTTTTCAAAACTGATGATGCGGGTAGCTGGGTCACCTACATAAATAAATTGTTGGGCAGTATAGCGGAGTTCGCCACTATTGGGAAATTGTGTTTCAAGTTTATTGACTGTTTCGCGTATACAATATCCGACAGGCTGTCCATAATTATTTTTACAAAATTGCTCATAAAACTGACTCATATAAATGTTCATAAACGTAGGGAACCCATAGGCAACGGTTGCCAAGAAACCAATACTTCCAAGTGAATCAGCTAGTACATAATCTTCGGCCATTGAGTTGCGTATAGATGGTAAATCGTGAACATCTCCTACAAAACAAGAGCTGGATAATACTAATGGATAGCGTCCATAATTTTTATATTCTTGTGGCTCATTTAGAGATACTGACCAATATTGGGAAGAGGAGTGTCCTACGAAAGAAATAATACCCACTCCATTATCCATGATACTGTTAAGTTCGGGATTTTCTATCGCATCAGGTGATGTCTTTGAGTACGTAAAAATGACATCTCCACCCATTGGTTCAAAACCAAAGGTACGTTCATAGGCGCGGAGATAACGGGCAAATTCTTCTGCTTCTTCATTGGTATAACCACCCGAAATGTGAATAGCTTGTTTGAGCCATTGGCGATCTTCTTTGGTACAGGGAAGAGGGGTTTCATAGGTAATGACCTTTTGCAAATAAGCCCGAACTTCATCACTTGATTTAGCAGGTATACGTCCTGTTGCCAAGCGATTAGAGTATTTAGAACCAAAAGGCGAACTCAATTCCATATCTGCGGCTCGATGTCCATAAGAGGGCACTAAGTTCAAATGTCGTTCTTTATTAGCTGCATCTGCCTCAAATCTATTAAACTTATTATATTCAATCGACTTACCTAATAATAGTAAGTAGTCTGGAGCTATATCCCAATTTTTTATCGCCTCATTTATAAAATGTTTGATGGCAATAGGATGTTGATAAATACCATATCCATATTGGTCATATAACTGCATCACATCTACTACTACGGCTTGGTAATTTCCCCCCTCTGGCGAGCTACGATACTTACGATATTCTTCGACATAATCGATGTCTCCTTGCATAAGGGCAGCATTTGACAAGATGATATAGTCTCCTTGATTTTCAATTTTACTATAATCAACAAAGGTCACAGGGCTAAGTTTATTGAATTTAATGACTTGACAGGTATTGAACAAACAGTCGGTACCTGTGAAATAAAGTTCTCGTTTACTGTTAGGATTAGCTCCTGCTGGCAAATGAAACTTATAGAGTCCGTTTTCTTCGACGGGTTGGATACGTAAATTGTTGGTAAGATCGTATAGTATCGGTTGGGAGCCACCTGAAAATTGGCTGATTTCGAGGTATTTTTGTTGGTTATTGTCGAGTGTAAAAGCGAATTTACTTTTGCCTTCAAAGTCATAACTATGTGGGTATTTAATACCGTGATACGTTAGAGAGTTGATATCCGAATTGAAGTTATCTTGTAGAGAAGCGTAATTTACACTATTGAATTCATTTAATTCATCCAGTGGTATTTCTTTACTGAATTGATAAGCGACATGTCCTTCATAAAAGGTATCTACTTTTACATTATTATTGAAGGCTACTCGAAGGTGGTGGTCAGGTATCGAAAAAGGATCATTGGTTCGACCTATAATTTTGAAATAATACACCGCATTCTGTCCATTATCATACACCGATATGGCTGGCATTTGATACGTAATACTCGTTTGTCCTTTTATATCTCTATCTGTAAGTCCTTCTCCTACTCCAAAGCTAGATAGATAATTATTAAAACCACCTAATTCGTCATAAGGAGCACCTTCCGAAAAATTGGTAGCGATGTCTTCTCGGTTATGGTGGATAAAAAATTGTTCTTTAGCAGGAGCGTTGGCAATATCGTTGGTAATGGTTTGAAAACGCTTGTGATTACCACTTGCATCAGCTGTTAGATAGTAGGTAGTAGAATCAGAAAAAAGGCAAATATTAGGATTGAGCTGATTTGCTACATTTTCATAGAGCTGGCTATCTAAAAAGCCATCTAGCTGTTCTCCATAAAATTCGATATAATCCCCTTCTTGAAGGGTAGAGTTGGAAGAGAAATGTAAAGGTACTTCTTGCCCTTTTGCATACATTTTTAATTGATTGGGATCAAGGGGAAGATTGCTTTGAGACAATGCTTCGTAGGTAATACGATAGATTCCGTCTTTGGCTACATTTACTTTGTAGTAGGTTTTATCGAAATCAATCCAGGTGTTGGGCACGTTTTGCGCGCTACTTAAAGAGGTAAAGAATAGCAGCCCTATAAGGAGGAGACTGTATTTTTTCATGATGATGGCACATTTAATGAGTGATTGAGTGAATGAGTGATTGAGCGAGTAGAGACAAGACATGCCTTGTCTTTACGGAGCACATTCAGCCATCCAGTCATTGTTTGCGTAAGGGATAGAGGCGGTAGCTTGGTGAACTAGAAAGGTAGAGAGGC
>JAHDHP010000319.1 GCA_020631245.1 Bacteroidota bacterium
AAAATCAAACTCCTTCGCCTCATTACTTCCTTGATACACTGCCAGATCTTTTTGATAAAATTTCACCTCTTCAAACACAATTTTACCATAGCCTCTCGAACCACTACCACCAATATAATCTCCTTCCAATAAACGCATTGCAATACGGATATAAGTAAGGTGATCCTTTACTTTACCATCATCATAAGCATCGTAAACCATTTCAAATTTGAACTTTGTACCTGCGGGTACGCGCTCCAATTGGCGAGGGTGCATCGCCGTCCCTTTGATACGATCAATAGTGTTTTCCCATTTGATATCGGAATATTCCATTTCCATTTCGTGATCTTTAAAATCACTCGCAAAAGCGTCTGCATCCAGGAAGGCATCGCGGACGAGTAGGCGAGTCACATGCCCGCGTTCATCATCATCGCCAGAGCTACCAAATAACTCCAAAATATGTTCGACTTCCTCATCGGTTTTGATGCCCTTACCACGATCTTTGGGATCAAGTGATTGCTTACTAACCGCCATTGATCCCTCAATACGAGCAAGAAGCGAGCGCAGTTTACCCTTTAAGCTACTTCCTGGAATAAAAGGCTCCCGATTGGCTGTTTTAATGACATTGAGGTCAACACCACCAATATCCAATGATGATTTGGAACCACCAATATGGAGACCCGTAACGGCTGTAATATGTCCGCGTATAAATATTTTTGATTCTAATTTCATGATCAATTATTGTATTTTTCTGCCTTGTGTTTTTTCGTAATATTTGTGATAAGCCAATACCGACTCAAAGAAGGTTTTGAACCCCACTAATTTCTCTTCATCGTTTACCTTTTGAATCAATTCATCTAGCAAATCAATAAGACGGTGCATACCTCTTTTCTTGGTGTCGGTACGCCCAGCGATATAGGCCAATTTAGGACGGATGAGAGGTAAATCCTGTAAACTGGCTTTCTTTACTTGTGAGTAGATATTACGCAGTTGGGAGGTGGTAATATCTCGATAGTTGGCTTCTACAAATTTTTTGACTTTCTCAATTAAGTCATTATCGCCACTCTTATGCATGAGTAGCAGAGCAGCATGATCATTGGCAGTGATTGCTGGCGGTGGCCCATCGTTGCGATTTCGATTATTGCGATTGCGGTGACTCATATATGTAGTTTTTTGTTTTTTTGCAATTGTCAGTTATTATTTGGTAGCCCATATTCCCCTCCTCGGAGGGGCAAGGGGTGGGTTTTTCTTGTTTATGCTTTCCGAGTTAAAAACTCTGCCCATCGTGCAGCGATCGGGAAGAGCATCGGGTTTTTCTTTTGCTTTTTGGCAAACACATCCATCAAGGCCACCGAGTACTCGTCGATAATGTCTTGTATGGCATCTGGATTTTTGGAATGCCGAATAAAATAGTGAAGTCGCCATACTTTAGGTGCTGTAACATTGCCTATTACGGCTTCATTTTGCAGTTTTTCGTATCCTTTCGCACTCTGTTTGATACGATTAAGAATGACGCGTGATTCGTCTTTCTCTTGGATAAGATATTGTAGTTTGTGAGCCGTTCGGTTGGCTTGTTCAAATTCTTCCCAAGTCAACACATTGCCCATTACGGATACCCTATTTTTATCAGTATAACTCTTTGCTTCTTTGATTTCATCTTCTGCCATATCTGCCAAGCGCACAACAGGGAAGTGAGGATCAAGAATGAGCAAAGAGGCGGATAAGGTCATTGTTTTGGCAGCTAGGCTAGGCAATTTGGTTTTTACTACTTGGGCAAATGCTGCAAAAGCATTGTTGAGTACTTGTGCAAATTGGAAAATGGCATCCCAAGCTCCAATCATAAAACAGTCGTCTCCTCCTGCAAACACCACATAAATATTGTGTAAAAAGAGGTCCGTTTTTTCCTGCATGTTGCCATTCGCTCCCTTTTGTTTAAAGGTAAAGTTGGTTTGGAGTAAATTGTACATATGCTCCTCAAAAAACCAAGCAAGTGTTTTAGATAGTTTGCGGGTTTCATGGATCGAATCAATACCAGCAAATAAGCTCCCTAAGTTATCAATGTCCATTTTGAGGACGGCCATTTTTGCGGTTCCTGTGCGTTCTTTGGCGAAGTCGGCAAGCTGGTTAAATTCGACGATATTTCCTGGCTCAATTTTATCACTTGGATCACTCACATTTTTATCATGCTCCTCAATATAGGCTTTCTTCAATTCCCAAAGTGTAGGGTTCCAGGTGGGGAGTTTGTTTACTACTTTCGTAGCTAGTTTTTCCCCATTATCACTTAGCTTTAAACGACGCCCAAATAATTCGAAATAAGTAGCTCCAATTTGCTTGTATAATTGCTTGCCTTTTTCGATGTCGAAATGATTCTTTTTGGTAAGCACTTTAGAGAAACTTCGCCAATTTTCCCGTTCTTTATTAGTGTCCTCTTCTCTAGGAGAGGGGAAAGGATCAAATGCACCAATATGCGTCTTAAACTTTTGTAGCTTTTGTACATTCGCTTTTTGATTCAGGTTCTTCCATACCTCACCAAACTGCTCTAAATCATTTGCTTGAAATGGGACACTCGTAATGCTGACAAATATTTTCTCTTTATAAAGTGTACTGACAAATTTGTCAATGAGTTGTTCGAGGATAGCGATACTTTCTTGGTCTTTGATAAAAAAGTAAAAATTCCCTCCACCATTGTATAAAAAGGCGACCTGACCTCCTAGTTTCTCTCGAATGGCGTTTTCACAAATTTCGGCGATGACCTCAATAAAAAAGGATCGTGATTTGAGGGTCTTGGAGGCTCCCTTTGATTGGACATCGAAGATGAAATCTTGTATACCTGATATGTCTCCTTTGGCGAAGTATTGGTAACTACTGTAATCAGTGTTATGTATTTCGTTGAGGAGTTTTGTTATGTGGGTTTCAAGGGGCATTTTTTCTTTTTTACGTACTACCTAATTCCCCTCCTCGGAGGGGCTAGGGGTGGGTTTCATAAGGCGATGCCTCATGTTGTTGCCTTCATCCTTTCAGGATGCTGAGGTTTTCTTCATAGGACGATGTCCCATGTTATTGCCTTCATCCCTTCGGGATGTTAATTGATGCGTGTACGCATCGTTATTTTGTAATGTTCATGCGAAGACGCATGAACGGGCGTTGCCTTTTTACTTGTTATGTTCCTTCCGCCTGCTTCGGCTCTCCCACCTCTTTTACTGTTGTTTGTACAGGCATTTCGCCTTCCTTTTTTTGTGCTTTTCGAGATTGTTTCAATACCCCATATCCTTTACTTGATAGCTTGCCCAAGCCGATGAAATTAGGTAACCAAAGATTGGTTTTGAATTGTACCGAAAAGGATAAGCGAGTGGTGTCCCTATCGTTGATGCTGCCTGAACGAAGTATTTTGGTGATATGGAGTTGAAAGCGACGTTCTAGTTGCCATTCCATACGGGTGGCGAATCCGAGGAGGTGGCCGGTGAGCATTTGTTCGAGGAACTGGATTTGCTCTACGAGACTTTCTTTGGTTTTGTATAGTTGGTAGTTTTCTTGGCTAAAGGGAAGCCAATTGTATATGTTGTAGAGAATGGGTTGGTCGGTGAGGCAAAGGGTATATTCGCGGAGGTCGAGTTGCTTGATTTGCAGCTTGACGGTTTCGCCTTTAAAATTAATATTCCACGGACTATTGGCAAATAATTGATGTATTTGCTCGGTGCCTTCATTGAGGCAAATGATACCTGCATGGTGTTCTTTGCCAAAACATTTATATTGTATCAGGGGATATTTGTGGTAATAACCATTATCGATATGCTGGTGAAATAGCACATGTGCATCGTCTCCTATTTTGTTGATGATGGCTCCGCGAAAGGCGGGAATGTCCCAGGGATCAATGGGTAGTTTGAAGACGACTTTGAGAAGGCGGATGCTTTTCATGGGTGGTGATTGGGTGATTGGATGACTGGGTGATTGGATGTTGAACCAAAAACCCACCCCTAACTCCTCCAAGGAGGGGAATCGCGTAAGGGATAGTAGCGGTAGCTTGGTGAAATAGAAAAGTAGTGAGGACTTACTGAAGGGTGGCTGAACGATGGAGTGAAGACACCCTGAAGTATTAGCCGAACACTTTTTCTATGAGGCAACTACAAGCGGATAGCCCGACCTTTTTTTCTGTTTTTTTCGCCTGAAGTTCATGCGTAGACGCATGGACGGGCGGAAAAATAGGAAAAAAGGATACGCCCAAAAAATGAATAAAAAAATGTTTCATATCTAAATCGAAAACAAGGTAATTTTTTTTTGGTATAGAAACAAATAAAATGTTATCTTTTACGGGAAATTGTTATTTTCTTTATGTGAACATTGAAAAATAAATGATTATGAGTTGGTTACGAAAGTCTAGGGAGTGGTTGCGAGAAGAAATGACGAAGACGAATGCGCGGTGGGGATATATTTTTGAAAATCACTATCTACATTTGATAACCGCCTTACTTTTGGCGATACTTGTCGCATTATTTATCAATTTCACAGATAGGAGTATTGGATCGGTGTGGTGGTGGAATATGCTTTTTGACTCCTTTATTGGGGTACTGACCTTTTTGATTGCGATTTTTATTTGGTGGACGGAAATGAGTCATGAGTGGGAAAGTCGATTGCCTAAGAAATTAGATGTAGATTTTATGGGGAGAGATGAAAAGGGAGCTTGGGTAAAAGTAATGCGTTGTGAGAATGCACCTTTGTTTGCTGAGCAAGATATTCGGGCGTGGGCACAACAGGTAGGAAGGCAAATGAATAATAATGATTATTTAGAGTTTTTCCCATATATTGATTATTCTCCAGCCGATTTGTGTAAAGAAGAAGAGGGAGGGTGGCATTTGCATTATTCGGTAAAGATGTACCTACTGAAGGAGCCTTCAAAGTTGGATAAAGAAAAAATGAAAACACAGTTTTATTTGTGGAGACAAGTTGATACAGATGAATTATTTGAGGGATCGTGGGAAATTCGAAATGATAATATGTAGTAATAAATTTTATTTTTGAGAAATTGTTCTTTGACATCGCTGGTAAAAAATATAATTAATAACCATTGTCATTACAGTTAGGCTTTTGTGGTTAGATAAAGTGCCTCCATTTTAGAAGAGGATTACGATATTATATTTTATGAATAATAACTTTGCGTATTGGTCTGAAGCAGTTAAAAAGTGCATCTGTGATAGGTAATTTACCCCTGAGTCTGTCTTCCTTCTATTTTTGAAGCTGAAAATGATGAGTTTTGTGCCTAGATAAAGCTCTTTTTGAGTTTCGTAGCCAAAGCTACGGGACGAAAAAAAGCTGCAATATAGGTGCAAAAAACATATTTTCTAAGCCCAAAAATAGAAGGAAGACAGACTCGTAATATAGATGACCTGATTAATGAAAATTCGACCAT
>JAHDHP010000320.1 GCA_020631245.1 Bacteroidota bacterium
TAAAACCCAAAATAATAAAAAAAAAGCAATGTTATAAGCATCTATATTATAAGTCGTTACGAACTAGCTTTTTTTAGTCGTATTTCTTGTTCGTTTAGCCATAAAATAGCACGAAAGATTTGCTGTACCATCATCGCATTAACTGGCTTTACTCGTTCTTGTTGGATATGAAGTTTCGAATTTAGCTCTATCGTTGTGGGGCTTGTTTGTTCGATCTTGAAATGGAATATTCCAAATTCATTTTCAATAACCATAGGAGACTCGCTCCACTCTTCAAGAACAACCTCCTCCTTAAATTGGACTTGGTAACGAAAAGCATCGGTTCCTAAAAAATCGGAGTAATAAGGGAGATTTCTTGTCCGTGCATTGAAACGAGAGGAAATAACATGCTGTAACCAATGGCGAATCGGAATTTTATAGGTTTGTGTTTCTTTCTCAAAATTGACAGGGAGTGGATTGGCATAATTTATTTGTACGGAACCATTCTTTAAAATTTGGTAATTGACGCCTTCTGTTTTTTCAAAAAAGTGCGTCGGTATTTGCGTAGGAATCGCATAGTATAAATGATTGATACTCGAATCCTTAGTTCCATATTCAAAATAGCCATTCAATAGGGTTTCATATTGCCCATGTAAATCTATTTCTCCTGATAAGGTCATCAGTCGTTCTTTCAGATTTACGATTCCTTTTATATTGGTATTTCGTTGATTTTCAGTAGCAGATTCTACTGGTGTAGTGATAAATCTAAAGTTATTTTTATTCTGATAAGAGTCGGTCATTTGTGCAATATGTAGACTATTGACTTCTTGGAGATAAAAAGGAAGGGCATTCATTTCATTTCCTGCTTGAGCTTGTTTAGGCTTGAAGAAAAGAGGCTTTTCTTGGGAAGATTCGACCACAAAATAACGGTTTTGCCCTGGCACATAGCTATATTTACTAGTATCAAAGACACCAATTCGATTATCGGGAATATAGGCATGGTAATACGTCATGTCTAAATATAACAAGCTAAGAAAGTATAAATACCTAGCTCCTCCTTGGCGTAGCACCTTATTTTTGAGCATATAAGGAATCCGATTTCTATTTTCTAACTCTGCCAAACTTCTAACCCCACTAAATTGAAATTCTTCATTTATGTGTTGGTGAAAATGCTGTAACTGTTCCAATTTAGACATACCATCTCGTTCGAAATGTTTTCGAAACCACTGTTTGAAAGCTATATTGGTAGGATTGGGTTTATTGATAACTTGACTCACCATATTTCGAAATTGTATCTGATCATAAGTATAGTAAAACCAAGTATAAGGTTTATATTTCAATACATCTGCTTCGCCCCAATCTCCATATTTTTGATCGTGTAAATAATAAGTTACATGAGGGAGATCGACATGTAAACGACTACCTACTTCTTTGGTACACGCAGGCAAGTTTTCAAATGTCCATACATAATGTTGCCAATGATAGGGTCTGCTTTTTTCAACTGTAGAATCAGCAGGAGTAATGCCATTTAATTGTTCTAGTATATAGTGATGCGTGCGCGGATGACTAAACTGATACCTCACCTTCTGTTTCGCAATATCTCCATGAAAGAAAATGCGCCTTTGAGGCAACAGATAAGGCACAAACCATTGATATTCAATTTCTATCACGTCTCCTACGTCAATCTCTTCAAATTGAAACTGATAGGCATGTAAGCGCATCGTTCGCTGTAAACCGCGTAGTAGTTCCTGTGAAATCCTATTATCAGGAATAAGTGTCTCAGTCGTTTGGTCAGGCAATAGCTTGCGTACCCGAAAATACTGCAACTCCATACTTGGATACATTGGACGATGCATCACTGATTCATGTCCAAAAGGAATCGACATATAATCTACAGGAGGATCTTCAGATTGTGGCAAGGTGATTTTACTATATTTGCGAACCCCTTTCTGGGTTAAAAAGCGCATACGAATATATCGCCTATAATTGGTAGATAGCCCACGGTTATCATGCTCAAAATGAATCCGTTCTTCCAATATCACTACATCCTCATCAGCAAATTCAGCAACAACATCATTGTCAAAAACAGGAGCTTGGTTCCATGACTTATGATACCGTTTTTGATAACGAAGATCCTGTGCGTCTGTAAACAAAGGGAATACAAGCCCCCAAAACAATAGGAATACACTAATAGATAGAAAGCGTTGGGTAATCATGTATGAAGAAGGTTTGGGATAGAGAAACTTTGGGTGCAACGCTTATAAATATAACAAAAGATTCATTAATTATATATACGTTTTCTATTTTGTAATTTATCAAAGAGATAGACATAAAAAAAAGCGACTAGTATCACCACAGGGTAATTCTAACCGCTTAAACGCTATCTTCTACTATCTAATTTTTTATATGTGCGACAAAACAAATACAACTTCTTGATAGATAGATGATCGCCAGCCTCTTGGCTAGTGGCTCATCGCACCTCGCACATTTTATTAAAAACAAAGATCATTTGCTTCAATCAACTTCGCTGCAATTCTTCTACGAGCAGCTACTGTATTGAATGGTGCATATTTGGTAAAACGCTTAATACCGAGCAACATCATTCGCAAAGTATCACCTTCTGCAAAGGCACAAACCGCATGTTTACCATTCATATGAATACGCTCCATTGCATCAGAGATATACACCTTCACAATATCCATTTGATCAGCACAAGCTGCTTCTCCTTTCACACCAATCATCTTTTCGGTACGCAAAATAGCCGATTCACAAGCATAAATATCAATCAACATATCCGCCACACTCATAATAATTTCCTGTTCCTTTGACATTTTTTGCATAAACTGCTGTCCAGCCGCACCCGCTACTAATAAAGCCGCTTTTTTAGCTTGGCGAACTGCCTTTTTCTCCGCAGCAAATAAGCCTTCGTCCTCCTCTCCAAAACTAGGAATAGCCATCAATTCTTGTTGAACCGCCTGTGCAGGTGCCATCAAATCAATTTTTCCTTTCATAGCACGTTTCAACAACATATCCACTGTCAAAAGGCGATTAATTTCGTTGGTTCCTTCAAAAATTCGATTGATACGAGAATCTCTATAAGTACGAGCCGCAGGATACTCCTCCGAGAAACCATAACCACCATGCACTTGTACAAATTCATCTGCTACAAAATCTAATGTCTCCGAACCAAACACCTTCAACATAGCACATTCAACCGCATATTCTTCAGCAGCACGCAATTTTGCCTTTACTGGCTCCTCGCCTTCTGCTACCAAGTAATCAATATGATCCTTAATCATACCCGAAGTACGATAATTTACTGCATCCAATACATAACAACGAATGGCTTGCTCCGCCAACTTATGACGAATAGCCCCAAACTTGGAAATCGGCATTCCAAACTGCTCTCTTTCATTGGCATATTGAATCGACTTACTAGCAGCCCCTTTTGCTCCTCCAGCCGTCATCAAACTCAATTTATAACGTCCGATATTCAACACATTAAAAGCAATCAAATGCCCCTTTCCAATCTCTCCTAAAATATTTTCTTTAGGTACTTTCACTCCCTCAAAAAACACCTGACGAGTCGAAGAACCTTTAATTCCCAACTTATCTTCTTCGGCTCCCAAACGTACATTTTCCGCATTTCCATCTACCAAGAAACCTGTAAACTTATCTCCATCTATTTTTGCAAAAACAGTAAATAAGTCCGCAAAACCAGCATTAGTAATCCACATTTTCTGTCCCTCAATAATATAATGCTGTCCATCCGCTGTAAGCGTTGCCTTTGTACGAGCCGCCAATGCATCTGAACCCGACCCAGGTTCTGTCAAACAATAAGCTGCCTTAATGGTCCCATCTGCTAAACCTGGCAAATACTTCGCTTTTTGTTCCTCTGTACCATAATATAATAAAGGTAAGGTTCCAATCCCCGTATGTGCCGCATAAGCCACACTAAAAGAATGTGCACGCCCCATTACATCCGACAAAATCGACTCTGTGTTTATATCTACACCCATCCCACCATACTGTTCAGGCACAGCAGCACCCAACAAACCAAGCTCTGCAGCCGTATCTAATAAACTAGGAACCAAGCCCTCTTTTTGTTTATCAATTTGCTCTATATTCGGATGTACATGCTTTGCCACAAACTCCATCGTCATATCTTCAAACATACGTTGCTCTTCTGTAAAATCTTCGGGAGTAAAAATCTCTTGTGCAGAAGCTAATTCTTTTACCAAAAATTCTCCACCCTTCAAAACAGCTTTAATTTTTTCTTCGATAGCCATTAGTTTTTCTTTTTTATTTAAAAAATTACGCATTTACAAACACTAACAAAAACAAGTAACAATTTTCCCAACCAACTGTTTAGTAAAAAAGTAACATTTAACAAACTCAAACAAAGTACAATCAACACATTTTTAGTAGTATTTGGGGGCTAAAGCACAATTAACATGCCTTTTTTAGACAAAAAAACAAATGCGTGCATTCAAAATTCAATACTCAAAGGTACTACATTTTGTTTTTTCTACCAACCGTTTGGTAAAAATTAATTTCACTATTTTTTTGGGTGTGCCCCCATTTTTGTTTTTTCGCCCGTTCATGCGAGGATGCATGAACGGGCGAAAAAACAAAAATGGGGTCGGGCTATACGCTTGTAGTTGGCTCATAGAAAAAGTGTTCGGCTAATTAATACTAGCAGTGTCTTCCGTTGTCAGCCCTGCTAGTATTAGCCTCTCTACTTTTCTATTTCACCAAGCTACCGCTGCTATCCCTCACACAAGTCAATGAATGATTGTGTGAATGAGCGAATTAGTGAATGGCGTTACGCACATATTCTAAATAAGTAAACTATCTGTCCCAAAGGGACATTGGCACTAAGAGGCTGTCTTGAAAGGACAAAGGTAAGATTATGACTCATTATACATCGTTCATTATCTAACATATCACTTTTGCAATAAATTGTGATGTGTTAGAAATATCTTCGCACATCGCACAATCGCCAAAAACCTTTATCTTTACCATATCGTTATAAAAACAGTGGCGTTGTATTTCGTCCAATACTTACAAAGAACCAATATTATGCAAAAAATATTTTCTCTCCTCCTCCTAGTATGTATACTATCTACCACCACCTTCGCACAATCTTCTAGCGAAGGTCCACTTGAAGCCGCCTTCGAGTTTGAAACCAATTGTTTATCCGTCATTTGTAATAACACTAGTCAGGGACATCTCACCTCCCAATGGGTATTCAATAACACCGATACCCTATTTACCGAAGATGCCAGCTTCCAATTCTCAGAATCAGGCACCTACAATGTTGCCCTTACTGTTGTATCTGGTACAGGAGCTACCGCCACCACTCAAAAAGACATTACAGTTA
>JAHDHP010000321.1:0-1964 GCA_020631245.1 Bacteroidota bacterium
CAAATTTAAAATAAATCATCTAAAGTGACGACTTGATCTACCTCATTCAATTTATGTTTATTTTCTACCACGCCCATAGTGGTGATAAGTGTTACAAAGAGGTGTTTTTTCGTTTTGGTGTGGTATCCATCTTCTATTTCATCAAAAAAAAGTCAGATTAAGCGGATTATCCTAACAATAAAGTGCTTAATCTACATAAAAATACATAGATTAAGTAGATTATTCTAATGATAAAGTGCTTAATCTGACTTTCCGAACTGTACGCCCAATAATTAATAATTAATACCATTGTGAGCGGCCCAAAGTCGGATGACCCGCTTGGCGACATCGGAAGGGGTAGCGTTGCGACGGGCACGAGCTTGTACGACCTTTTTGAAGGCATTTAGCTCGATAGTTGCCAGCTTTTCACTCTTCTTCTCTGCTTTTACTTCGAGGGCGAAGATAGCAGAAATACCTGTTTCACAACGATAGGCGTAAGAAGCGACACAGTGCTGCATGGAAGATCCTTCGGTAATAAGTTGCTGGGCATTTTTGAGATGGCGAATGGTGAACACTCGCTGTCCTTTACCCGCTCCTTCTCGATACTCGAAGATACGAACTCCAAAGGAAGCCCATTTCTTTTCGAATTTCTTCCACCAATCCTTATTGTTCTTCCAGAAGTCTTGGATATTGTCGGCATTTTCGGCTTCTTCCTGGGCGATGCGTTGCATATCTAGGCGGTCGTCGATGTATTGGTAGTTGAGTGGGTTGGCGGCCATATCTCGGTGCCAACGATCCATGTCTCGCATGAGGGTATCGAGGGTACGTCCTTTCATGCTGAAGTTAGGTTGCTCAGGTGGAAGAACTTGATCTTCCCAACGACGATGTAGGTAACGACGACTTAGGATATAGTCGATGATTGGTCCGACTTGTACGAGGTTGAGCGTTTCTTGCTGTCGTACAAAGAAGTCGATCACAGACTGCCAAAAGTTTTCATGCCCTTCGATTTTTTCTCCTAAATAGGAGTTGGCGATGGATTGAGCTAAGGCATGTGTTCCTCCTGATGCGCGTACTTGCGACCATCGCAATGCTTGGTTGACAGAATATGAACCTGGTGCTTTAAGGAAGAAAAAGGCGAGCTTCTTGCTGACTTTCATCGGCAATAGTTGGGCAGTACGCAAGTTTTTTCCTTCTCCGAGGTGGAGGTACCAACTGATGTGAATATTGTTACCTGTCTCCCAAACTCGATCCATAAACGCGGGCATCTCGTAGCGGACGAATAGGTGGTGAAGGAGGGATGCTAATACTTTGCGTGGGTCTTTTCGCTTCACTAAGGCACAGCTATGAAGTGGGCGAATCCAGTATTCTTGGTGTTCCAAAATGACCATTAGGATGTTGATGGCAGAGGTAACAGTGAACAGGCGTCCACCTCCTAAAGAGATGATTTCTTCGAAGAATTGTAATCGACGAAGACGGTTATTGACGGCTCCTTGTCGTAGGAGTCGGAACAGCGTTTTATAACCTGATCCGTCTGGAATTTGGTTGTTGCTGATTTCTCCATCCCAGATAGCCTTGATAACTTTGTGTGGGCTTTTCCCGATTTTTTTCATTCGCTTACTGGCGCGAATGGCTTGGCGAAAACGATCCTCTCGGTAGCGTTGGTGGGAGGAAATCGCTTCGCGGCGTTGACGATTTGCCATTGGATTAAAATTGAATCCATGGCATCTTAGATTAAGTATTTGATTTTAAGAACCCACCCCGAACCCCTCCAAGGAGGGGACTTTGGGCTGCCTCTTATTTAGAGACAGGTAATTAAAATACTTTCACTTGATTGTTTTGAATTAAGATACCATAGAAATTAAGTAATAATTCTACTATACAAATACAGTAAATTGCTCCCTTTCCAAGATTGGGTGGAGGGCTTCGAATATTTACTGCCTATCTGGTTCGTGCTATTACTTTTTCGCATGATCCTATGGTTTTAA
>JAHDHP010000321.1:2064-5358 GCA_020631245.1 Bacteroidota bacterium
CTTATTAAGATTCCATATTGTTTCATGTTATTGTTTGAATGTGTAATGAAGTAAAGTAGATTCGGATTTTTAAACTTTATGTTATAGTAGATAGTTCCGTTTAGCTGAACATTTACAGAATTTAACTGTTAAGGAGTGTTGTTAATTAACTGTCCCTCCCCTATTTTTTACCTAATTTATCTGCTTTGAAGTGGTTGGAATCGTATAAGAAGTTGCCTGAGCATGTTATCTATTTAATTATGGGTAATTTCTGTCTGCATTTGATTAATGCAGCTTTTTTTTTGATTCTAAATATCTACATGCAAAAAAGTGGATATCTGGATTATGAAATTGGGAGTTTTATATCTTATCGGTTTGGGGCTGTTGTTTTGTTTGCTATTCCTTTTGGTTTGTATATCAAAAACAAGCCGCTTCGCCCCTTCTTTATGGCTGCCTCCGTACTTGTCCCCTTGATTTCTTTATTTTCATTGGAAGCTGTCGAACAACATTGGAATGGTTTGCTTGCCTTATCTTTTGTGTGTTGGGGGATTTCTTTTAGTAATGTTTTTATTTGTACCCTGCCTTATATTATCCGTAATGTTCCTAAAGAAACGCATACAGAGGCTTTATCGCTGAATGCTGCTACTTGGAGTAGTGCGACGATTATTGCTGGTTTTTTGATCTTTTTTCTCAAGAGTATCCTCCCTGATTTATTTACGGATAAGTTTCTTCTTCAATGCTTTAGCTTAGTGGGCTTATTGGGTGTTTATTTTATGTTTCGGATGACGAAACAGGAGAATATCCCCCTTTTAGAAGCTACAGGACAGAAGGCAGAATATTTTGATTATGATTGGTCGTTGATTGCCAAAACGACGACTCCTGTATTTATGATTGCTTTGGGTGCTGGTTTGACCATTCCTTTTATGAATCTGTTCTTTTTCAACTTATTTGGAATGGATTCGGATACCTTTTCTTTGTTAGGATCTTTTACATCTATTTTGGTGGTTGCTTGTGCCTTGTTGATTCCGAAAATTAAAAATCGCTTTGGATATGAGGCGATTACGAAAACGCAGTCTCTCTCAGTCATGTGTCTCATTTTATTGGGAGCGACTGATTTTATGACGGGGTATATCTTTGCTTTGCCACTGGCGATTATTTGTTATGTAGCACGGCAACCATTGATGAATTTGGCGAATCCGATGACTTCTGAAATGGCGATGTATTATGTGGGCAAGAAGAATCAGGAGATTGTTTCTGCTATTAATTCTTCGATATGGAGTGGTAGTTGGTTTTTTAGCTCGCAGATTTTCCGTTATCTTCGAGAGATGGATTTGCGCTATGGTTATATTATCTTTATCACCGCAGGATTTTATATCTTAGGGGTGATTTGTTACCATTTTTTAATTTTGGATTTTAGGAAAAAGGAGAAGAAGGGCTTGATTGAGATGTTGCAATAGAAGGGGTCAGGGGACAGATTTTGCTAGAGACAAGGCATGCCTTGTCTGTACATTCAGTCCATAGACGAATCATACAATAAAATAAGGTATACATACAATGGAAAAACCTACTAAAATAAAACAGCAAAATAAGGTATTGCAAGATGATTTTCGGACGAGTTCGAATTTCTATGAGAGTGATTTGATCTTGCGGCATTTTTTGGATCGGGAGGTTTCTGGGCAGGGTCGAAAGACGATGGAAACGCGGTTACAGTATACAGGCAAGGTAGCTGCTACGGAAATGAACCCACTTTCATTGGCGGCTGATAAAATGGGGCCGACTTTGAAGAAGCGGAATTTTTATGGGGAACTGGTCAATGAAATTGAGTTTCACCCATCTTACCAAGCTCTTCTAAAAATGGCGGTTGAATCGGGGATGTTTCGAGTAAAGTGGGACACCTTATCTCGTCAGGCTCATCAAGAAGAATTACATCGTTTGGGATTTGCTGCGGGTTTTATTTATGCGATGAGTGAGTCGGGTTTGTTTTGTCCTTTGTGCATGACGGATGGCGTAGCTCGTTTGATTGATCGGTATTGTACAGAAGAAGATAAGGCGCGCTTGCTTCCACATATTGCCACTGACCAAGTGGATGATTTGTATACAGGTGCTATGTTTTTGACCGAAAAAGCAGGTGGCTCGGATGTTGGAGCAAATTTGGTGACTGCGACTCATGACTTTGGGGAGTATTATTTACTCAATGGCGAGAAATGGTTTTGTAGTAATGCGAATGCAGAAATTATTTTTGCTTTAGCGCGAACTGATGAAGCGACGGAAGGAACGCGTGGACTTTCTATTTTTATGATTGAAAAACAGCGTCCTGATGGTTCTAAGAATGAGATGAACATCATTCGCCTAAAAGATAAATTGGGCGTGCGTTCGATGGCGAGTGCAGAGATTATTTTGACGAATACACATGGAAAATTGGTCGGAAAAGAGGGACAGGGATTTAAGATCATGACGGATATGATTAACCTTTCTCGCTTGTACAATTCGATTGCGGCTATTGCGGCAAGTCGTCGAGCAATGATTGAGTCTTATCAGTTTTTACAGTATCGAGTGAGCTTTGGAAAACCTGCTTTGGATCATGCCTTGATTCGGGATAAGATGCAGGAATTGTGTGCTATTCAAACGGCTAACTTTTACCTCACTTGGCGCAGTATCAAATTATTGGATTTGGCGGATAATGGTAATGCTAATGCAGCTTCTTTGTTACGATTAATGACACCAATGGTAAAACGTGCTACTGCTGAAGACGGTGTTTATGTGATTCGTGAAAGTATGGAATTGATGGGTGGTATGGGTTATATTGAAGACGGGGTGATGCCTAAATTGATGCGGGATAGTATGGTGCTGCCTATTTGGGAGGGTGCGGGAAATATCATGATTTTGGATATGCTGCGGGCTTCCTTTAAATCTGCTGGTTTGCCTATTTTACTGGAAGACTTGAAGGCTACTTTTTCGGGATATACGCCTGCTTCGAGTGTTTTACTGGCGCAATTAGAGAAGTTACAACAGTTATTTGAGGAGATAGCTCAACAACAGCGTTCAGTACTTGAAACGAGTGCGAAATATCTCTTTTTGCGATTGACTCGCTTGACGCAAATTGCGACCTTGATTCATTATTTGGACGATACAAGTGAGGCTTGGATACAGCCTAGTTTGGATTATTTGATTGATGGTTTGGAGGCTGATGACTTGGTGTTGCGAGATGCTCCTAGTCGGGAGGTGATAGAGGGTATGATGGCTTGGGAGTTTTAAAAGAAAGGAAACGCACATAAGTACGCCTCCTTAAATAAATAAAAAGCATTTTTGTTTTTA
>JAHDHP010000322.1 GCA_020631245.1 Bacteroidota bacterium
TAATCCGCTTCCCTTATTCTAATTTCCTTAATTTTATGGTTTGGCAGTGATCAAATAGATATGATATTTGTTAAGTAATAGTCCAAAGACTAATACTCATCTAAAACTAAAAGCAAAACATGTTCGATGAACTAAATATGCTCCCACTAATGGAGGAAGACATAGAATTTTTACCTCTCGTTTCAGTGGAAGATGATTTGCAAGGAGAACAATTCGATGCAGAAAATACGATACCCTTATTGCCCTTACGTAATACAGTCCTTTTCCCAGGTGTTGTTATACCAATTACCGTTGGCAGAGAACGATCTGTCAAAGCCGTTAAAGCAGCCAATAATAGAGATAAATTTATAGGTGTCTTAGCTCAAAAAGATGCCAGTATCGAAGAACCTACACAAGAAGACTTGAATCAGGTAGGTACCATCGCGCGCATCATGAAAATGCTCAAAATGCCCGATGGCTCTACGACTGTTATCATTCAAGGTAGAGAACGATTTAAGCTTGACGAAATGGCTACCGAAGAACCCTTCTTTAGTGGCAATGTGACTATACTAGGGCAGGATGAAGATATAGAGGATAATGAATTCGAAGCAATGATAAGTGCAATAAAAGACTTTGCAGAACAAATCATAAACCTTTCTCCTTCTATCCCTTCCGAAGCGGCAGTCATTCTCAAGAATATCGACCGCTCCCCTTTCCTCCTTAATTTTATTTCTTCGAATTTACGGGTCAGTAATCGTGATAAACAAGCTCTACTGGAGCTAGGCGATTTGAAAGAAAGAGCCAACTGGGTACTCAAACACTTGCATACTGAGTTACAATTACTCGAACTCAAAAACCAAATCCAATCCAAAGTTCGAACGGATATTGATAAACAACAACGAGATTATTTCTTACATCAACAGCTCAAAACAATCCAAAATGAGCTAGGAGAAGAAAGCGAAGAAGGAGAGTTAGCAAAATTAAAAGCGCGTAGCAAAATTAAAAAATGGCCAGAGGCTGTTGCTAAAAAATTCAATAAAGAATATAACCGACTTAAACGCCTAAATCCAGCAGTACCCGATTATTCTTTGAGTCTCAATTATATCGAAACACTCTTAGATTTACCCTGGGACATGTTCTCCATAGATCGATTCGACCTAGTAAAAGCGACCAAAATACTAGATAAAGATCACTACGGACTCGAAACCGTCAAAAAGCGAATTTTAGAACACTTAGCAGTGCTAAAATTAAAGGGAAATATGCGTGCCCCTATCTTATGCTTAGTAGGGCCACCAGGGGTAGGAAAAACGAGTTTAGGACGTTCTATCGCTACAGCTCTCGATCGTAAATATATCCGTATGTCTTTAGGCGGATTAAGTGATGAATCTGAAATTAGAGGACACCGAAAAACCTATATTGGTGCCATGCCAGGTCGTATTATTCAGTCTATCCGTAAAGTAGAGGTTTCTAACCCTGTTTTTATACTGGATGAAATAGATAAAATTGGCTCAAACTTTAAAGGCGACCCTTCTTCGGCTCTTTTAGAAGTACTTGATCCAGAGCAAAACAGCTCCTTTTACGACAATTACCTCGAAATAGAATACGACTTATCTAAAGTCATGTTTATTGCTACCGCCAATTCATTGGCATCTGTTCATCCCGCTTTACGAGATCGAATGGAAATCATTCAAGTAGAAGGCTACTCTCTAGAAGAAAAACTCCAAATTGCCAAAAAACACCTCGTAAAAAAACAACGAGAAGAACATGGATTAAAGGCAACACATGTGCGCCTCAATAAAACGGTACTCGAAAAAATTATTGATGAACATACACGAGAGTCAGGAGTCAGAGAATTAGAACGTAAAATAGCTGGTGTTATGCGATCTGTGGCTAAAAAGGTAGCGATGGAAGAAGAATATGATACCTCTATTAAAGCCAAAGACATAGATGAAATACTAGGGCTTCGAAAATATGACAAGGATATTTACAAAAATGAAAATCCTCCAGGTGTAGTAGTTGGTCTTGCTTGGACACAAGTTGGTGGAGATATCCTTTTTATCGAATGCAGCTTGTACAAAGGAAGTGGTAAACTCTCGCTCACAGGTAATCTGGGAGACGTAATGAAGGAGTCAGCTACCACTGCACTGAGCTATATACGTGCCAATGCAGCCAAGCACCAGCTCGAAGAGGATCGTTTTGAAAAAACAGATTTTCATATTCACGTTCCTGAAGGTGCCATTCCTAAAGATGGCCCATCGGCGGGTATTTCCATGTATATAGCCCTTGTTTCTGCACTTACCAAACGTAAAGTTAAACCCTTTGTCGCCATGACTGGTGAAATTACCCTCCGAGGTAAAGTCCTGCCAGTTGGTGGTATTAAAGAAAAAGTCCTAGCCGCCAATCGCGCTGGTTTGAAAGAAATTATTCTTTCTGCCATGAATAAACGCGATGTCGAAAAAATAAACCCTGATTATATTAAAAAATTGAGGTTCCATTACGTTAATGATATGGCTGATGCCATGAAAGTGGCACTACATAATTAAAAGGAAATATGAAAGAAGCGATTAGAAGAATTCCATTGCAAGATTTTTTTAGAAATCCAGAAAAAACGGCTTTTCAAATTTCTCCTGAAGGAGATTTTGTCTCCTACCTAGCACCCTTTGAAAACCGAATGAATCTCTATGTTAGAAATGTAGAGGAGGAAAATGCGCTACGTCTAACATCTGAAAAAGATCGAGGAATTGCAGGCTATCTTTGGAGCAACAACAATACACTCTTATACCTCAAAGACTTTAATGGAGATGAAAACTATCATCTCTACGGAGTAACAATAGATGGTAAAGACCTCGGAGACCTAACGCCATTTCCAGGTGTTAAAGTCGAAATTGTAGATCGACTTCAGCACATTGATAATGAAATGCTAATCGGTTTAAATAAGCGTAACCCACAATTATTTGATGTGTACCGCCTCCAAGTGGAAACAGGCGAACTACAATTGGTGGCTGAAAATCCAGGTAATATTAGCAATTGGATAGCTGACCACGATGGAAAAATAAGAGCCGCAGTCACTACAGATGGAGTAAATACCAGTTTATTATTTCGCGAAACACAAGAGGAGGCTTTCAAAACCATACTTACGACTAATTTCAAAGACAAAATAGCTCCGAGTATATTTACCGCTGATAATAAAAACTTATATGCAATTTCTGATATTGGAAGAGATAAAAGTGCATTAGTTTGTATAAATCCTAAAACAGGAGAAGAAATAGAAGAACTATTTAGCCATTCAGAAGTAGACATGGATGGTATCTTTTTTTCTAGGAAAAGAGGAAAGCTAATCTATGCTTTCTATACCACCTGGAAACAACAAGTACATTGTTTTGAAGAAGAAGATGCTATCGTTTTCAAAAAACTAGAAAGCCTCATCGAAGGAGAAAAAGATTGCTTCATTACTTCCATGAATAAAGCTGAGAATCGCTTTCTTGTTCGTACGATCAGCGATCGTTCTTCGGGAAGTTATTACCTTTTTAATGTAGAAAATGAAAGCCTTACCCATCTCGCAGATATTGCCCCTTGGCAAAAAGAAGAAGAACTTGCCGAGATGAAGCCTATCTCATATCAATCTCGCGACGGATTAACGATACATGGCTACCTAACCCTACCTCAAGGACGATCCCCACAAAATCTTCCTGTAGTCGTCAACCCACATGGTGGACCCTGGCATCGCGATAAATGGTACTGTAATGCAGAAGTACAATTCCTAGCTAATAGAGGCTATGCAGTATTACAAATGAACTTTAGAGGTTCTACAGGTTATGGAAAAAAGTTTGTACAAGCAGCCTTTAAAGAATGGGGCAAAGCTATGCAAAACGATATTACAGATGGTGTAAAATGGCTAATAGACGAAGGCATTGCCGACCCTAAACGCATTGCTATTTATGGAGCAAGCTATGGAGGCTATGCCACATTAGCGGGACTCACCTTTACGCCTGATCTATACGCCTGTGGCATCGACTATGTAGGAGTGTCCAATCTATTTACCTTCCTAGAAAGTATTCCTCCCTACTGGCAACCTTTTCTTGAAATGATGTATGAAATGGTAGGACATCCCGAAGAAGATAAAGAGGACTTACATGCCACCTCTCCCGTTTTTCATGTCGATCAAATCAAAGTCCCACTCTTTGTAGCACAAGGAGCACAAGACCCACGTGTTAAAAAAGCAGAATCCGACCAAATTGTACAAGCATTAAAAGATCGTGGCGTAGATGTTGCCTATATGGTCAAAGATAATGAAGGACATGGCTTTCTAAATCAAGAAAATCGATTTGAATTTTACGAAGCAATGGAGGAGTTTCTAGCTACTCACTTACAATAAATAATAGCGGAGAGGCTTGTACAGACGGCGATTTATCGCGTCTCAGTAGTCAGTCAAGTTAATAGTGACGGGTCAACATGGACGGCTGTACAAGTTCTTCCAAAATCTGCATTAAACCATTCCACCTATTCTCCATCTTACCAAGCAACCGTTTCACACCTCTATTAATTCATACACTCCATAAAAAGGTTGCTCATGAAACAAGTACTCTTACTATTAGGCACTATTGTTTGTGTCTTCGCCAATACACAAGAAAGCAGCGCACAAAATGAAAGAAACCAACAAGTTAGTATCGCAGATCAATTAATGCTCTCCAATCAATCATACTATTCGCTACGATCATATGAGTCAGCTATAATCCCTTCAACAAGCCGCCACAACCAAGTCAATTACACCTCTGAATATTTCGATCTAACAAGACGTAGTAAGATAAAAGCCAACCCAGAAGCTCCACGAGGTAAAACAGGGCCAACTTACCGAGATGATGTCCGCGGAAAACGAAGACTTCCTAATTATAAAGGACAAACAAGCTCAACGACTACTAATTCGTTACCAACACCCGATAATGCTAATGGCTCCGATATCCCTGCTTCAAAAAGAAGATAAAACCCCATAAACCCCTATCAAAAAACCCTTGGTAGTAGTACTATATATACTGTTACCTCCCTATGAAAAACCCCCTACAGGGATTTAGGATACGCTCCAACTCCTTACTATCGACCGCTCTTTGGCTTTGGCTGAAGGGCGGTTCTTTGATTGCTTGAAGCGATGCCACATTTTTAAGTCAAATAGCCCACTTATTAAACTATGCGCGTAACGCCATTCAATCATTCAGTCATTCGCTCATCCAATCATTGTCTAGTGTTATACCTTTGTAAAAACGATTCATTACAAAATATACGATATATAATGAAGGATAAAAGCAATAGTGATTATAGCGTAACGCCATTCAATCATTCAGTCATTCGCTCATCCAGTCATTGTCTCGCGTGAGGGATAGA
>JAHDHP010000323.1 GCA_020631245.1 Bacteroidota bacterium
TTTCAAGACAAAGAACATAAAAAGATTTATCCAAAATGCTTGTCAGTCTTGAATTGATTTTATTGTTGAAGCTGAGAAGTTTTAAGACAAAGAACAAATAAAATATCATTATCACCAAAACAAAAGAAGTACAACGATAAAGGTTCAACCGTCAGACTCAAATCGTTCAACCGTCGGACGTTCAACCCTTACTTCCGCTTATTTCGATAGGGGAAATTATTCGCAAAACGACGATTAATTCGATCAATAATTTCGGGAGTAGGTTGCTGCCAATCCGTAGCATCTTCAAGCTGCATGGACCAAAGCGATTCCCCATCTTTGCCATTGAGGAGGTGGCAAGTCGCGCGGATGTCATTTGTTTTTTCGAGCTTTTGCCCACCCGTTACAAAAATAGATTTCCCGCCTGATAAGACACCAATTACTTTCTTTCCAATATCAATTCCAAAAGAAGCTAAATCCGACAAATACTGGGTCTTATACACCTTCGTTTGAATAACAGCATCGACCCCTAGAGTAGTAGCTAATTCCTCGGGCGTCATTTCCCAAGAATCGCGAATACTGATTCCTTTTTTCTCCAACATGCGGTTCGACTTAGCAGGCGATTGCAGTTCAATACGGATTGGTTTACGGTTATCACTCGTTTCAAATTGCAACTGATTGAACAAGGAGGTTTGAAAGGCTTTGCTTTCTCCTTCTTCGAGAGCAATAACATCTTTTTCACTAACAGAGGAGCCGAGAGGTGTGCCCGTAAAAATCATCTCAACAGGAGCTATCGCCACTAGTTGATGAGTTTTGGTTTGCTGCTTGAAGTCATTACTAATAAAGTATTGTTTGCTACAAGCGGTAGTACCCATAACGAAGAGGGTGAGAAGGAGTAGGGAAGTTAATTTTTGCATGATAGATATTTATTAAGAGACAAGGCATGCCTTGTCTATACGTTTGAAGATAATGCCTTGTCTGTACGGGTGATAGTGATTGAGCGAATGAAGCGTAACGCCCATTCACTTATTCGCTCATTCACCAATTCATTCATTGTTTTACGTGAGGGATAGTAGCGGTAGCTTGCCGAAGGAGAAAGGTTGTGACGCTTCGTCTAGCAGGGCTGACGGAGGAAGACACTGCTAGGCGACATAGCGGAACACCTTGTCTACAAGGCAACTACAAGCGGATAGCCCGACCCCATTTTCTCGTTTTGCCTGAAGTTCCTGCGAGGACGCAGGAACGGGCAAAACGAGAAAATGGGGGCACGCCCAAAAACGAAAAAACAATGTTAAGACGAGGTAAATAATGATTTAGTAACAAGTCGTGGCATCATTTTGTATACTTGGGTTGTTAGAATATAAATAAAAGCTTGACTATGCGTACTATTTATGTAATAATTTGGAGCTTATTCATGCCATTATTTGCTTATGGACAGCAAATCAATGCGGAAGAATTGGTGCAACTCGGTACTGTTTTTTATCATAAAAATAAAAAACGCCCTTTTACTGGCGAGGCGTTGGAGTTTTATTCAGATGGTCAACAGCGCACGTTAATGACTTTTGAGAAAGGTTTGTTGAAAGGAAAGATGATTAATTGGTTTGCGAATGGTACAAAGGAGGTAGAAGGGGAAATTGTAGGAGGGCTGAAGGAGGGAGTGTGGCGTGCGTGGTATGAGAATGGGCAATTGGCGAAAGAAGGGCATTTTGTGGCTGGAAAAGAGGAAGGCTTATTTAAGTGGTGGTATGAGAATGGAAATGTGATGAAGCAGGGGATTTTTGAGGCAGGGGAGAAACGAGGGAATTGGGAGTGGTTTTATGAAAATGGCGGGCAAAAAAAGGCGGGTATCTTGGTAGGAGAAAAGTATGATGGGGGTTGGAAGGAGTGGTATGATAATGGGCAACTTCGAATGGAGGGCGTGTATTTACAAGGAGAGAAAGTAGGGGAGTGGTTGTGGTGGACGCCAGCAGGGGAGTTGAGTGCGCATTTGAATTATTCGGGGATGAAAAAGGAGCGGTTATCATCGTCGAAGGAGTATGTGACGGGGCAAAAAAACTTGCAGAAAAAAATAGAGGACGGAGATTATAAGGGATCACTGACTGCTATTGACCAACTCCTCGATATGCATCCTGCTCCTTCTGTAAATGATAAAGAGTATATGCAATTGTTCCTTCAAAAAGCGCAGGTTCATGCTCAATTTCTGAATTTGGAGGCGGCTGAAAGTCATTTGTTAACTCATATGGGCATTCCTAAATATCTAATGGATGGTTTCCTTGTTGTTGAAGAGGCATCAGCATTATTGACGTTTATTCCTTCTTTGGAAGAATTGCCTCATGCACGAACACAAGCAGGCCCACACATCGTTCGATCGGTTATTTATAATTTGGTGGATCAGGATCAGGAGGTCATGCGTGCGGTTGCCCAAGCAATGAAAGTAGGAAAAGAGGCTGCTTGGATTGATCAGTGGGCAATGGAATTGTATAAGGTTAAATCGACTCGCTTGGAGGGTTATGAACGGTTGCGAGAGGTGATAGAAATTCGTAAAACACGCGAATTGACGCGTGCTGAGTATTTAGAAGTTGCGAATGTCTTGTTGATTGTGGGGGCTTTTGAGGATGCTTACGCGCTTAGTGCGGATTATATGAATCAATTTGGAGTGGATAAAGATTTTTTAATGGTACAGCTCAATCGCTGGATGGCCGTGGGCGAGGTGGGTAAAATGGAGGAGCTAAAACAGCAGTTGTTAAAAATTGATCCGAAGATCTTTAACTAACTTCAATCACTTGTTCCTCTGCGATCACAAATACCTGATCTTCTTTTTTGGGTTGGACGATTCCTAAACCACTAAATTGAGCAAAGGCAGGAAGAATACCTTGTTGTTTGGCAAAATAAAAACAGGGAAGACACATTTGTTGTTGTCCTAAACCATCTAGCCGAACCCCAGGATGGATATGACCTGCTAGGGTATAATAATCCGTATTTCTAGGAGCAGGAAGAGGCTCATGTATCAAGTGAAAGGGCGGAACCAACAGCGATTCAGGATGTACAGACATGGGTAGTTGACTACAAAAGTCATCCGCTTGATGGTCGTGATTTCCTCGAATGAGGTGAAACTTTATATGAGGGTAAGTGGCTAATAATTTTGCCAATACTTCCCATTCGCTATTATGCACACTGTGAAATAAGTCTCCTAAAAAATAACACGTTTTTACTTGGTACTGTGTCAGTAATGCTTGTAAATTGAGGAGGTCTTTGAGCCATGTTTTATCGGGAATAGGAATGCCTGCTTTGTGAAAATGGCGTACTTTCCCAATGTGTAAATTGGCTATTAAAAGAGCTTGTTGCTCCTCCCAAAAAATGGCTTTTTGTGGAAGGAGCTGTAAGGTTTGTTGGTAAACGCGGTGCTTTATGAGAGTTGAGTGCATCTTTATTGATTAGTCGGCATAAAAGAAAAAAGCATCTTCGAGGTGATAAATTTTCCGTGTTCCTTCTGCTTGAATAATTGCTACAATATCAAACCGCCCTTCATAATCAAAGAGGTCATACCGCTCCATATAAGCTTCTGCTGCCTTTTTGAGCAGTTTTTGCTTGCGGGAATCAACCGTCTCTTCGGGTTGTCCAAAATAATCATAACTTCTAGTGCGAACCTCTACGAAAACAATAGCTTCTGGGGTTTTGGCTATAATATCGACTTCTGCTTTACGATATCGCCAATTGGTGGCGAGAACCTGATAGCCTTTGTTTTTTAGGAAGCGGATAGCGTTCTTTTCGCCTTTTTGTCCTAGTTCGTTGTGTAATGCCATCGCGTAATTTTTTAATGGATGATCAAAAAATTACGGTAAGTGGGAAGGAATGAGCGGTAAAATTACCTAAAAATGAGTTAGTAGCCAAGAAGAATATCCTTAACTAACAATAGAAACAAGTGAAAAGTGGTATTTTTGCTATTCAGAAGCTGTCTTGTTTTTGGAATTGAGGCTAGAGATGCCATTGTTTATAACTGACACCTGATCCCTGAAACCTGACTCCTTTATCTCCATAAAATAAAAAATATTTTGATACTCTAAAAACTATCTAAAAATGATGGATCAACTAATTGCTGGTTTTCCAGCACAGCTTAAAGAAGCCTTAACAATTGGCCAAAACGCTACCTTTACAAAAGCGACACAGCCAATTCATAATATTTTAGTAACTGGACTAGGTGGTTCGGGTATGGGAGCCAATATCGTGATGGATTTATTGAAAGATGAATTGTCGGTACCGATGATGGTCAATAAGGATTATGGAATGCCTGCGTTTGTCAACGAAAATACCTTGTTGATTGCGTCTTCTTTTTCTGGAAATACAGAAGAAACAATGATGGCTTTGGAAAAAGCAGCCGCTAAAAATGCAAAGATTAGTTGTATTACTTCTGGTGGAAAAATGGCCGACTTTGCTCGTGAAAAAGGTTATGATTTAATCATTTTACCCAAAGGTCCTTCACCACGAGCTTGTTTAGGCTATTCTTTTATTCAGCAGCTATTTATACTACAAGCACATGGCTTAGTAGGTAATGATTTTGTTGCACAGATTACTAATGCCGCTGATTATTTGGCAGCCAATGAAACTAGTATCAAAGCAACGGCAGAAAACCTCGCCAAACAGTGGGCTGATAAGATGCCAATTATCTATGCGCCTGATGGATATGGTTCAGTAGCGATTCGTTGGAGACAACAGTTTAATGAGAATAGTAAGATGTTGTGCTGGCATCATATTGTTCCTGAAATGAACCATAATGAGCTAGTAGGCTGGCGAACCGAAGATGCTAATTTAGCTCCTATTTTCTTACATGCTGCCGATGTATTTGATCGTACCGCTACTCGGATGCGGATCAATAAAGAGATCATACAACAGTATACGTCTAATGTTTTTGATATAGAAGCAGAAGGAGATTCAAAGGTGGCAAGAATGTTGCACCTAATTTTGTTGGGGGACTGGATTTCTTGGTATATGGCACAGGCTCGTCAGATGGATGCATTAGAGGTGAAAGTAATTGATTACTTAAAAGGGGAGCTGGCGAAGGTGCCGATTCTTTAAAAAATGATAAACTATGGGACTTTTTTCCAAACTATTTGGTGGTAAAACTAAAAAAGAGACGGTAAAAGTGAAGCAGGTTAGAGAGCGAGAAGATCAACCTGCTGTTCATGATGTGTCGAGTCAAGATGATCGAATGAACTGGGCGATCGAAAAAGCGCAGTTAACTTTGCACTATTTTGAGGACAGTCTTAAAAACCCGCAGGCAAATCAACAATACTTTTCAATAAAAGTAAAAATTGTAGATGGAGATGCTGCTGAACATATTTGGTTAACGTCCCCTAGTTTTGATGAAGAAGG
>JAHDHP010000011.1 GCA_020631245.1 Bacteroidota bacterium
CGTTCGTACAGACAAGGCATGCCTTGTCTCTACTCACTAAATAATTGCTCTATACTCTCTCTCGACAATAATTCGCGAGTTTTCAACTCCAACAAAGCCGTTTTAAACCAATAAGTAAAAACGTCTGGCTCCCAAGCCAGCCATTGATACAACTCGGAGATACTGACCCATTTTACGGCATTAATCTCATCGGGATTAAACTCGAACTCTTCATCATAGAAACCCACAAAAACCGTATCTAATTCATGTTCTATCAATTCGGAAGCAGGATCTTCTGCACGATAAACAAAAGAAAAAATTTCTCTTAATTCGGTATCAAAACCTAACTCTTCTTGTAAACGTCGGTGAGCCGCATCTATATCCGACTCATTAAGGCGAGGATGGCTACAGCAGCTATTACTCCATAGTCCACCAAAGTGATATTTGGAAAATGCGCGTTGTTGTAGTAGCATTTTCCCTTCTTTATTAAAAATAAATATACTAAAGGCCTTGTGTAATACTCCTTTTTTATGAGCCGCCAGTTTTTCTTCTGTACCCAGCACTTTTCCTTGCTCATCAACTAAAACGACATATTCTTCTTGTATGGTAGACATATTGGTTAATTTTTTGCTATTATTTCTTCATTACTATTAGATTAATAGTAACACACGATAAAGCAAATAGTTGGTTCATTTTTTTAAAAGAGTAACAACATTAACTTTATTGCGTTATTATTTAAACGAATAAACAGAAGGATGGTTAAACCATACTTATTATTATCCCATTTTTAGAAAAAAACACAAACATATGTATCGCAAATTACTGATAATCTTAGTCATTGTAGGAATCACTGCCACTACTAGCTGTCGCCGTTATGGATGTCCTTCCAATCCAGAGCAAGTTGATTTGGCCAGCAAAAAAGCAGCTAAAGCAAAACCTGGTAAATCGACCCTTTTTCCAAAAGATATGGAAAAGAAAAAAGGCATTCGATCAAGATAAGTAACTATTTAATTATGATATTACTTAAATTGTGAAAGCGGTAAATTAGCCGCTTTCCATGCTTGTATCCCTCCATCTAAGTCATATATTTCTTTAAAACCCTCCTTCTTTAGTATCACAGCCGTTTTCCCACTTCTTCCTCCACTCTTACAATAAACCATAATAGGCTTTTCCTTGTTTAAGGCAGCTATTTTTTGCTGAAAGTCAGCTCCATTATAATCGATACTTATAGCACTCTCAATTTTACCTGTTTCTAGTAATTCTTCAGGCGTTCTTACATCCAAAAGTATTCCATCTAATCCTTTTATTTTTTGTTGAAAGTCGTTTACTGATAATACTTCATGAATCGCAGCACTACTAGGAGCTGCTGTAGTAGTATCATTTGTACCAGTAGATGAAGTATTGGCTTGATTATTACAGCCAATAAGTAATAAAAATGCAGCGATAAATGGTAATAGTCTCATTGTTTGAATAGGTTTGGTTAAATAACAAAGGCTTGAAAAAACAAAGATACGACATCCTTACTGTATTCTTTAAGACAGCAGAGGCTAATCAATAATACTTACCTTTGTGAGACTTTTTCTTCATCTACTTTTATCAAATAAATACATTCGGTTATGAAAAACGGATTTTTAGTAGTCCTATTACTAGTATGTTGTGTAGGCAATTCTTTTGCACAAATAGAGAGAGATGATGCTATTTTTTTCGATATGGCAGATGCTTTTTTTAAGAAATATGTAGTAGGCAATGGCGTTGATTATGAACGTCTCAAAGAAGACCCCAGTGAATTAATAGAGGTATTAAAAATAGCGGATAATGCGGATCTTAGTCCTGTAGAAGCTCAAGAGAAAAAGGCATTTTATATCAATGTGTATAACCTCACTGTTATTAAGTCCATTCTACTCAACTACCCCATCGCACAACCAACCGATGTACCTGGCTTTTTTGATAAGGAAAAACACAAAATAGCAGGTGAATATATGACCCTCAATCATCTTGAAAATGAGATCATCCGTCCTGTTTATAAAGACCCTCGTATACACTTTGTATTGGTTTGTGGTGCCAAAGGTTGCCCACCTATCACCAACTTTGCCTACCAAGCCTACCGCTTAGATGAACAAATGGATATGCAAACGAAAAAAGCGTTGAATGATCCCAACTTTATCCGCTATAATTCATCCAATAAGCAGTTGCAACTCAGTCAGATATTTGAATGGTATGCCGAAGATTTTGGGAAAAGCAATCAACGGGTTATTTCTTATCTCAATGAATATAGAACACAAGCTATTCCACCAGAAGCAAGAGTTACTTATTACCCATATGATTGGACCCTTAATAGTGCCTCTACGGCTAGTACTACGAGTGGAGCAAGAGTGGCGGGTACTGCTTCAGTAAATGATGAGGTTCCTCCGAGTCGAAATACCAATGCCTTGTACTTGGTTTCTTCTTTATTAGGTAGAGGGGGGTTTGAAATCAAAATCTTCAATAATCTCTATTTTCAAGGAGGAAGAGATACAACAGGAACGGCAACTGATCGTTATACTTTCTTTACCATTACGCCCCAGTTTTTGTATGGAATCAACAAACGATTGAATGTTGGTTTCGACCTTCGCCTCCGCTCGGTATATGCCGACTTCGCAGAAGGGTCTTCTCCCTTTCAGGCTCTTGCCTTTCGCAAAACAGAAGTGTACCGCGATGAAGGAGGCAATACGACTGGTTATTCTAGAATAGGAATTTCTGCATTTGGTCCAAAAGTAAAATACCTTCCTTTTAGAAATGTATCGAATGTATCTATTCAACATACTCTATACTTCCCAGCTGGAGGCGACTTGGTAGGAAATGATGACTTTTCGGATAATAAAGACTTTATTGATTTTGACGGAGTTGGTTTATTAACACAAGTATTTTATGATCAAAGTCTGGGTAATGGCTTTTCTTTATTTGCTTCTAGTGAACTATTTCTTGAAAACTTTTTCACTAAGAATCTTGCCCCACGTGCCCATGTACCTGTAAAGGCAATTGTTAGCTACTTTAAGAAAAAAGTAACCCTATATGGCATCGTTGATGCAACCGCAAGGTGGATTGATCCATTAAATAAAAATAGACACCTTCGTAGTTTTAGCCCTTATGCACAAGTGGGTACAGGTGTAAAATATCAATTGACACCAAACTTTGAGATCGAGACTTTGTTAACAAAGTTTTATGCTACTGATTTAAATAGCAGTTTTGGAAAAGCAGCAACATTCAATATTGGTCTACGATATACAAAGGCCAATTAATTAATCAAATCTCTTGAAAATGAGCAAAACGATTGTATTCTTAATCTCCTTACTCCTCTTGTCAAATGGACTTTGGGCACAACAACAATTAGTTTGGGGGCAAGATGAGAAATACCCTTTATACACAGATTTAGATAGTTCGAAAGTAGCTCATTACATAGGTGGTCAATCGTTTGGACATTTTCACGAAGAGGATAATCTTGCATTTAGGGAGTATCTAGCACCTTTTGTCAAAAAAGGAGATCCGATGGCTGAATATCTGTATGCTCAAACCTATGATTTATTTCCCTATGGTTTGGGTACACCAGCAGATGCAGAAGTGGCACTCAAGTATTATAAGAAGGCTGCTGCTCATAACTATGCGGATGCCGAAATCATGCTATTTGGCATTTATCGCTATGCTTTTATGGGAGTAGCTGCTAATCCTCAGCAGGCAAAGTATCATTTACATAGAGCTATTGAGTTTGGGGATACGGGCAATAAGGCAAGTATGTTGGAGCGAATGGCAGGAGCTTTTTATGCTAGTGATGGAGAGACAGGTGTAAATGCCGATTTTCCAGTGTTTACTTATAATACAGATTCTACGATCTATTATTTGAATGAAGTGCTTAAGTATGAGCCTGATAATACTTGGGCACTCGATTTTTTAGGTAGTATTTATGAGAAAAAGGAGCAGTATGTTGATGCCGCAGCTATTTATCTTCAATCAGATAATATCAATTCTAAAATAATGGTTGCCGAATGGTATATTAGAGGTGAGAAGCTTGATAAGGATATTGATAAGGGCTTGACGATGCTTTTTGAAACTGGTGAGATAGTTCAAAATATGGAACAACAGTTTATGGGTGTTCGCCATCCTATACATTTGTTGAACCATTTGTATGAATGTGATGGGCTGTTAACGAAGAAGCAAATTGGGAAATTTTGGATGGAGCATTTTCATTGTCCCTAATTGGGTGATTGGGTGATTGGGTGATTGGGTGATTGGGTGATTACACAAGAAAATTCATATTAGGTGAAGAAACAATTTTGTCATAAAAAAACAAATTTTTATTGCTACGTAACGCCCATTCAATCATGCAGTCATTCCGTCATCCAATCATGGAATTGCGTGAGGGATAGTAGTGGTAGCTTGGTGAAGTAGCTGCCTAGTGAAGCTCTACTAGCAGGGCTGACGGAGGAAGACACTGCTAGTAGATTAGCTGAATAGGCTGGTACAAACCAACTACAAACGGATAGCCCGACCCCATTTTTGCCAATCGAAACCTGTCAGCTTGGAAAAACCTAACAGCTTGATTGGCAAAAATGGGGGCACGCCCAAATAAATAAGAAAAACAATCAATTATATAAAAAAGCAGTAAGTAAGTGAATTGGATTCATTGGTTAGGGGCATTTATGGTAGGACTATTAGCGATTTTGCTGGTAGATATGTGTGCATATGCCCAGTATGAACCAGAAGTACCGAATCCGAGTATGAATATGATTGTGGATGTGGAGTTTACGGGATTGCGAAAGACGAAGCGATCTTATTTACAGCATTTTATAAAGACAGAATCGGGTGGCATATTGGATTCGAGTCGATTGATGCGGGACTCACAGGAATTGCGTAACCTACTTTATTTTAGTCACGTAGAATATAAGGTAAGAGACACTTTAGGTGGCAAAAAAGTGGTCTTTAATTTTAAGGAAAAAATCACCTTCCTCCCTATTTTCGGCTTCAATTTGTCGGAAGAAAATCGAAATATTACTATTGGTTTTAATGATTTTCATTGTACTGGTCGCGGTATTTTGGCGCGAGTGGTTTATCAGTATTATGACCGTCATTCTATTCAAACAACCTTGTTTAATCCTTATATTGGGGGGAGTAAATGGGGTGGTGGATTTGAATTTGCGCGTTATGCTACGATAGAACCTACTTATTTTCCTGAAGGAACTGTTTTTTATGATTTTACCCTCTGGAAAGCGGGATTATTAGCACAATATGAAATCAATTTACAGCAACGGGTTGGAGTGGGTATTCATTATTTGTTTGAGGATTATTTTCGTAATACAGAACGGAATATTGCTGCGGTGATGGAGGCTCCTGATCATCGAGAATTTCATAAGATGCTTTATCAGGTATATTATAATATTAATAGAGTCGATGTGGAGCAATTACATTATTTAGATGGGTTTCGCACCAATACTTTTGTGGACATGGCGACAACTTTTGGGCTTTCTGGGCTGTTCTATAAACTAGTGAACGAAACGATGCTCTATAAACGGGTGAGGCGTCGTGGTAATTGGGCAGGTCGTTTCCGTTTGGGAATTGCTGAAAATGAATTTAGTCCTTTTCCTCCTTTTGTGCAGGATAGTTATACGAATGTGCGGGGTGTAGGTAATAGAAGTACTAGAGGGACTGCCGAGTTGACGATCAATAATGAGTATCGTCATTTATTGGCGTCGTGGAAGTGGCTGGCTGTTCAAGGAGTTGGCTTTGTTGATTATTCCGCTTTGCGACTTCCTGGTTCTACTATTTCGAATACCTTTAATGGAGGCGCGCATCAAGAATTGTATGGTGGCGTAGGACTTCGATTGCATTTGGTCAATTTCTTTGGTGGAACCTTGCGTGTTGACTATGGATTTGACTTACTCAATGGTAGAAAAGGAGAGTTTGTCGTTGGTTTGGGGCAGTATTTTTAAAGGTGTCAGGTAAAAAGTCCGACAGTCTCAACCGAAACGCCAAATAAAAATCGTTTTTTCTACGGATTGAAAAAGGGCAAGCACGAGGCTATTAGACGTTGCGTGCAACGTCTCTACTGGATGTATTTTTCCTTCAGGTCCTGATTTATTGCTTCTATTCCTCCTTTTAGGTGGCAAACTCGTTTAAAACCCTGTTGTTGCATATACCGACAAGCATTGGCACTTCGAATGGCGATTCGACAATACACATAATATGATTTTTGTGGATCAAGCTCTGCTACTTCATCTACAAAACTCCTTTGTTTAATATCAATTAGCATTGAATTAACAATGTGCGATGCATCGTATTCTATCTGTGTTCGAACATCTATTAAAACGGCATCTGAATCAGCTTCCAATTCCTGAAAAAACTCTTTGGCGGAAAGCTCTTTAATAAATACTTTGCCCATAGTTATTGCGTTTTAGGGTATAGTTTCCCTGTGACATTAGTATGTAAAAAACGTATGAAGTATAGCCCATTGATCAAATAACCGATAAATACTTAGTAACTTCGTATACCTATCGCTGAGATTGTACCCACTCAATTAGAATTATCAAAAATAAGAATCTTCATGAAATTTAGTGAATTTAGTTATAAGCGTCCAGAAATGGATAGCTTTCAGCAAGAATTTGAACAATTACTCTCTCAATTTCAACAAGCATCTAATGTACAAGAACAGAACCAAGTGATGAAATCCATCAATAAGCTTCGTTCTACTTTTAATACGATGTATAATATTGCTCAAATTAATTATAGTACCGATACTTTCAATAAAGAATACGAAGCCGAACAACGTTTCTTTGATACGAATGAGCCTATTTATAAAGGGCTTGAAACTCGCTTCTATCAGGCATTGTGTGATTCTCCATTTAGGAGCGAACTACAACAAATTTGGGGAAAACAATTGTTCGATATTGCCCAAGTAGCCACCGAAGTATTTAGCCCTGAACTTGTAGAGTCTTTGCAAGCTGAGAACAAGCTTGTTAGTGAATATATGAAACTAATTGCTTCTGCCAAAATTGATTTGGATGGAACAGAGCATAATCTTTCAAGTCTTCGTCCATTAGAAATGTCTGCTGATCGAGAAACACGTCGTAAGGCAAGTCAAGCACGATGGGAGTTTTTTGCAGCTAATGGTCAGGCTTTAGATAATATCTTCGATAAGCTGGTAAAACTTCGCAATGGGATGGCTCAAAAATTGGGTTTTGCTAATTTTGTAGAGATGGGATATAAGCGTATGCGTCGTACAGATTATGATGCTAAGATGGTAAAAGGTTATCGAGATCAAGTACTTGAAGTTGTAGTTCCTATTGCATCTGAATTACGTCAACGTCAAGCGAAGCGAATTGGCATCAATGATCTTAAATATTACGATCTTCGTTTCAATTTCAGTACTGGCAATCCCAAACCTAAAGGTGATCCTAATTGGATTATTGAAAATGGGAAACAAATGTACGAGGAGTTATCGAATGAAACAGGTGAGTTTTTCAACTTTATGCTAGACAATGAGTTGATGGATTTAGTAACGCGCAAGGGAAAGGCAAGTGGTGGTTACTGTACTTATATTTCAGGTTATGATTCTCCTTTCATTTTCTCTAATTTCAATGGTACTTCCGACGATATAAACGTCTTGACACACGAAGCAGGACATGCTTTTCAAGTGTATATGAGTCGTTCTTTCGAAGTGCCCGAATACTACTGGCCAACTTACGAAGCTTGCGAAATTCACTCTATGAGTATGGAGTTTCTCGCATGGCCTTGGATGGGACAATTCTTCAAAGAAGATGAAGCTAAATTCAAATTCGAACACTTGAGCGATGCTATTTTATTTTTACCTTATGGTGTAAGTGTCGATGAGTTCCAACATTTTGTATACGAAAATCCTGATGCAAGTCCTGATGAGCGTAAAGCTGCATGGCGCAAAATCGAACAGAAATACCTTCCGTGGGTAGATTATGGAGATAATGAATTCTTGAATAGTGGCGGTTTCTGGCAAAAACAAGGACATATCTTTGCCTCTCCATTCTACTATATTGATTATACATTGGCACAAATATGTGCTTTCCAATTCTGGAATAAATCAGAAGAAAACCTTTCTGGAGCCTTTAAAGATTATCTAAAACTATGTAAAGCGGGTGGTAGCCAGTCTTTCTTAGAGTTGGTTAAATATGCTAACTTGGATTCTCCTTTTGAGCAGGGTTGTCTAGAAACAGTTGTGGAACCAGTTAAAAATTACCTTGAAGCAGTGAATGATATGAGTTTGTAGTGAGAGGTATAAAATAAAAAAAAGGGCAGCGAGCATAATGCTTGCTGCCCTTTTTTTTATTTCCACTTAAAGGTATTAATTAAGTGCTCAATATCTGCTCTTACAAAGCGATTGACAGGCGCAATAGAATCGGCATTAGGAGCTGCATTGAAGTATAAGGAAGCCCAAATAAAGTGCCTGGTGCTGTCTGTAATGACAAACTGAGTCGAAGAAGCCGCATCGCCCCCTACGGTGTAATAAATTCCATAGGCTCCATTGGGAGTGATAAACACACTATCCTCGATATAGTCGGCTTTTTTGACATGCTTAGAGTTCAACTTATACGCATCCTTCAAGTACCTCACCAAGTCCCCATCTTTTTCAATTGTTTTATAAGACATATGCACTTTAGCACCTAAGTCTTTAAAATCTAAGTTCATCCAACATGGATTTTCGGGAAGTTGCCGAAAGAATACAGTGTCTTTTTGCATACCTACATAGTTGGGTTTTTCGAAGGTAAAGGGGCAATTGGTAGGTTCGTATAAGGCATAGTCTTTAGTTGGTAACTCTATGCGCGGATAGCCCCTTGGTTTGGGTGTAAAACTTTCTTCTTGGCAACTAGTTTGGAGGAGGATAATAATACAAAGTAACAGAAAAGTGGTAAATAGGGAACGGTATGATTGCATTGATTGTGCTTATAATTAATTTAACTTATTGTACAGGATCTTTCAACTCACTCGGCTTGATATTCACATGAACGGTATCAATTCGATTTCCATCTTTTTTAAGAACGGTAAATTCAAATCGCTTGTATTTGATCTTGTCTTTTTCTTCAGGAAAGTTTTGATTAATTTCCAATAATAAACCTGCTACAGAGTCATAATCTCCATCTACAGCATCAAAAGAGTGATGGTCTATCTTCATCACCTTACACATATCGTGAATGGTTGTACGTCCATCAAACTCATAATTGTAGCGGTTTTTCTTCTTGTATTTATCAGTCTCCTCTTCATCATGCTCATCAATAATTTCTCCTACAATTTCTTCGAGAATATCTTCGAGGGTAATCAAGCCAGCTGTACCGCTATATTCATCAACAATAATGGCTAAATGTGTACGCTCTTTTTGCATCTTTTTTAACAGCGTATCTATTTTCATTGTTTCTGGAATAAAATACGCCCCTTTGATTAATACAGTCCAATCAAAATCGGCAGGAGCATCGAGGTATTCCAATAAATCCTTGACATATAATATCCCAACAATATTGTCAATACCTTCCTCAAAAATAGGCACTCGCGAATACCCTTCATTGGTTACTTTATCACATAGTTCTTTAAAAGAAACGGCTTTGTTAATCGCAAAAATATCTAAGCGGCTACACATAATTTGACGAACAATAATATCCCTAAACTCTACCAAGCCTTTCAACATATCCATATCTTGCTGTTCTTCTCCCCCATTGGCACTAGCATTCGCCACCAAATCAATAGCATCGTTTAGTTCTGCCATATTCACTCCTTTTTTCGAACGATATCCATCTACTTTTTGCTCAATAAAACGAGTAGAATAAGCCAATAAACGGCTAAACGGTTGAAGTAGTTTATTGACAATGGTTAAAGGAAAAGAGGTGAATCGAGCAAGTCCAAGATTGTGATGAGTTGCATATACTTTGGGCATTACCTCTCCCAATAATACTAGTAAGGTAGTGGTAATAATAGCATTTGCCATTGTACCCCAATCTTCATAGGGGGTACCCACTGTCATATGAGCGGTAATAAAAAAGGAAAAGATAACTAAGGCGATATTTACCAAATTATTGGCAATAAGAATGGTTGCCAATAGTATTTCTGGGCGTTTGAGTAAACGATGAATACGTTTGCCAGAAGAAGTATCTTCTTGCTCAAGAGCTGCCATTTGTTGTGGAGAAAGGGAAAAATAAGCGACTTCAGAACCCGAAATAAGTGCAGAGGAAAAGAAAAGAAGAATCATGAAAGCGACCCCTATAAACAGACTAAGCCCATCTAAGTTACCAATTTTAAAAAAGGTTAACATAGTGGCTGTGGTCGAATCATCTACTAATATGTCAATAAGGCACCTATAATAGTCCCCGTCAGAAGAAGTACCGTACAAGGCCAATCGATTTGATGGAATCAGGAGGTCTTTCGAAAGCTGGTAAAACCCTCGTCGCTCCTTAAAAAAAGCTTTTACCGAAATTTGTTAAATGGGTAAAGTACAAATATTACACCATTAATTGAATTAATCCAATATATAGCCAGAAAAGAGTACCAGTAAACTCTTAATAAAGTGTAAAACTGATACTCTCTCTACTAATTTTTACTTAGAAGGGCAGATCATCTTCAAAGTCTCCTCCTTTACTCTCATTAGGAGTATCAGCAGAAACAGGTGCTACATCACCACTATCCTTCACTTGGCTTTGTGCCGTATTCGTTTTCACATAAGAGCCATCACCACTATTTTCAGAACGACCACCAAGAGATTTTACAGTAAAAGCAATAATCTCTGTGATATAACGCTTATTGCCATTTTGGTCATCCCAAGAACGCGTTTTAATCTTACCTTCAAGAAAAACCAAATTCCCTTTTCGAAGGTATTTTTCAGCAAATTCTGCACTACGCCCCCAAACGACCACATTATGCCAGTCGGTTTGCTCTATACGTTCCCCGTCTCGGGTACTATAATCGGTGGTAGCCAAAGGAAATGCAGCTTTAATAGAGCCGCTATCGAAATGTTGCATGTCTGGGTCTTTTCCTAAACGCCCAATTAACATGACTTTATTTAGATTACTCATGGTAATAAAATTTATAATTAAAAAAATCAAATTGCGGTAGTGGGAAGAAGGTAGAACCAAAGAGGTAGAATATCATTCTGGTAGAAACAAACGCATACAGTTCTAGCAACTTCCCCAAAGCCTTATGCTAAAAGGAACGCTACTAACTGAAGATACTACTTTGTTGAAGAAATAACAAACAGGTAGAAAGTTGTTCAAAATTATATACTCATTCATTTGCTTAATATAAACTACGACTTTTTAAGAAACACACTTAACCAAGGATCATTAAATTCATAGCGATCCATTTGAAGAAAATTAGCAAAACGAGGCAAGAACACCTTCTTTCGGCGACTATTTACATCAATCACCAACTCATCACCATACTTCTGCAATTCAAAATCTTCTTGTCCAATAAATGGCAATCTTAGTTTTACCTCATATCCCTTTTTATCCTCCTCTATTATAAACGGATTTTCATCGTGAAAGATTTCCAAAGGATCATTTTCTCCATAAATATTTTCACCTATTTTCTCTAATAACTCCAATCCAAACACTTCCTGTCCCATATGTCCCACTTTAAAGATCGGAAGTGGGTCAAAACTCTCCTCAATATCCTCCAAATGCTTCTTTTGAGAAGCTACATATTTTTCAAAAACACCATTTCCTGCTTCTTCGGGTAAGATGCGATTGACAATCACTGCATCTACATTATATCCATACAACTGCAAATAAGTATATGCACGTTTTGCCTCTTGAATTACCATCCGTTCAGGATTGGCTACCAAGCGTATCGAACATACCTTCGGGTCAATAAATACCTGTTGAATACTTTCTAGTTTATCAAACAAGGTTTCCAATTCTGCATATCCCTTATCTAATGGAACTCCTGTTGTTTTACGAACCATAAAACCCAGTGTTTTCACCGCCGTTTTTTGTCCAGGAAAAGCCTTTGTCAACCATGACTTCGTTGCTTGTGGTAAAGTCAACAAAGTCAATGTTTCACCAGTAGGTGCACTATCTATCACCAACAAATCATACTCATCTTCTCGATAGTATTTCTCTAACCACAAAAAAGCCGAAGCCTCCTCCATACCTGGCAATACTGACAACTCTTCTGCGACAATATTCTCTACTCCCTGCCATTTGAAAATAGTTAACATCATCTGCCGCATATTTCCCCAGTACTTCTTCATCGAATAGTAGACATCAAATTCCTGCCCATACAAATTAGGAGCAATCTCCATAGGTTCAGGACTCAATTCTACATTCAACGCATCTGACAAACTGTGTGCAGGATCTGTAGAAATAACTAAGGTCTTATAACCCATTTTAGCCGCATGTAATGCTGTAGCTGCTGCTGTAGTCGTTTTTCCGACGCCTCCTTTTCCTGTAAATAGAATGATTCGCATTCGTCTATTTGTGTTTATGAGAAATATCAACTCCAATTAACAGATAAATACCTAAATAGTTCTATTTTCGTACTGCTATCTATAAGAAAGACTTTTGAAGCGTCCATTTTTCCCGATAAATCTAAAAAAAGTTGCTTAAGTACCATAAATAGGTATGATTTTTAGTGACCATAAGCAAGGTGTAAAGTCTTATTTGGTGGAAGGTATTAGTATTTTATGACATTCCTGTTACACTACTTTCTTTCTCATAAACACCAAACATCCTTTCATATTCACATACAATAATATTCCCAATAGTTTCTCCACCCAGTGAGAACTTCCATTCATACTTTAAATAATTATTCATGTTAGTCTTAAGACGTTTAAAAAGAAAAGAATTATACAAACGCGTAGAAGAACTCGAAAAACTTTTAGCTGCCAAAGATGCCGAACTAAGTAGCCGATTAGCTGCTATGCAAGCCAAATTGGAAGAAGCAGAAAAAGCAGATATCGAAGATGAAGCAAGCGAAAAAGTGTACAACCGAGTAGCCAATGTTTCTACAGAAGTAATGGAGGCTTACGAAAAAGCATCCAAGTTATTTACTGACGTATTTGATCGTGCCAATCAAATTTTTTCCGACATCAATGAACGAGTTGATTCTTCTGGTTCTGTCGTAGATCAACTCACTAGTGTTGTTGAAGTAGCTAGTGAAACCTTAACAGAAGTCGCAAGCACTGTTATTGACGAAGTGACTGGCAAAGCCAAAACATCAGAAGATGGTCCTTCTAATAGTATTTCTATCGAAATTGTGGAAATAGAAGACGAAAAAGAAGGAAAAAAGAAAAAAAGCAAGAAAGAAAAGTCTAAGAAAAAGACGAAAGCTAAAGTAAAAGGTAAAGGCAAAGCCAAAAAAGAAAAGGCAAAAAAGAAGAAAAAGAAAAAATCAGTAGTGGAGCAAATTACTGATGTGGTTGAGTCTGCAAGTGAAAAAGTAAGCGAAGTAGCTCAGAATGTAGTTGAGTCGGCAAGCCATGTAGTAGAATCAGCAAGCGAAAAAGTGACTGAAGTTGCCAACAACGTTATTGAAGAAGTAACCGAAAAAGTAACACAAGTAGGTGATATTGCAAAAGAACTTTCTGGTGAAGAACTTAATGATGCCAACGAAGAAACTCCTGCTAAAGTTGAAAAAGTAGTGGAGAAAAAGGCTCCCGCTAAAAAACCAAAAGTAGTAGCTAAAAAAGCTCCTGCTAAAGCGAAAAAAGTAGTAGCTAAAAAGGCTCCTGCTAAAGTTGAAAAAGTAGCAGCTAAAAAAGCTCCCGTAAAAAAAGTGAAGCCTGCACCTGCTGCTAAAAAAACAACCACAACGCCTAAGAAACCAATTATCGAACCTGTAGATGGGAAAGATGACCTTAAACTCATCAAAGGAATCGGAATGGTGATCGAAAAGCAATTGAATGGACTAGGTCTTACTACTTACCAACAAATCGCCAAACTCACCAAGCAACAAATCAAAATGATTGACGAAATCATTTACTTCCCAGGTCGCGCCGAAAAGCAAGATTGGAAAGGACAAGCAAAAGAGTTGATGAAGAAAAAATAATTCGTAGGGGCGATCCTCGTGGTCGCCCTTTATTCCCCCATTTAGTGTTCGCCCTTCTATGGTCTGACTCCTATTGACACTTTTTAAGCAATTTAGCCCGCAACATCTCCACTTCCGCCATTTCCTCCCGCGTTCCCTTCAAGCTTTCCATATACGCTTTATTTTCCCGCTCACATTCTCGTTCCTGATGAAATCGCAACCCAAAACGCCCAATCATAGGCAGCGTTAGCAAATACACCAACATCGCTATAAAACTACCCGTTAGCCAAGCCACTAGTAAGCCTTGTAAAAAATAAACAATCGGAAAAATAACAACCCACACTACCACCCGCACCGTAGGCTTAAATTTCTCCCCCTTCGTTTTTTGCTCCACGATCCGATCCGCCAGATGCCAAGCCACCAAATTATTCGCCACCCCATACACGTACAGCGGATACTTCCACGCATAACTCAGATAAGACGTATAAAATTCATCCTTCGCCGAAACATGTCGCAATCCCTGTTCCTCCAATAATCCATTATATCGTACCAAATCCCCTTTCAAAGCTTCCAATTCCTCCTCCTTCAAGCTCGTCAAGTTCGCCACAATCTGCTGACTTGCCAACATGCGACACGACATCCGATGCGGATCTAATTTCCATTTTTTCGCCAAATCCGCCTCAAAATAATCTCGCAAACACTCTATCGTTTCATAATAAGGACCATTTGGGATATGAATAATCAATTGCTGCATTTTATCCCCCAAATCCCTCGAAAACTGTGCAATTGCAGCTTCTTTATCCCGTTCATAGCTCTCCCGATAAACCCGCATATTCATTACCTCCCCAAACCACATCAACACCTTCGAACCCACCACTTCCGACCTTTCATAATACATCCCTATCGGCACCACCCACAAATCCTGTTCAAAATTACAAGCCTCCAATGCCTGAAAACCCATACGCGCCAAGCCCTTTTTAAGAGGTCGTCGCAAGTTTCGCTCCCGTTCAAAAGTCCCTTCTGGGCAAATATGAAACGCTCCTCCCGTATTCAATATCTGACAAGCCCGCTCAAAAATAGGTGCGTTCATCACCTTCGTATCCACCCCATCCCGCTTTCGATAAATCGGAATCATCTTAAACGAATCAAACAATTTGGCAAGTATTGGCTTCTCAAACACATCACTACGCGTCATAAAATACAACTGATGTACCGTCTCCAAAGCAGGCAACACAGGGTCAAATATCGCATTCTGATGATTCGGCGAATAAAATCCTCCCTCCCCTATCGGTATCTCTCCCTCCTTCTGCACTTCCACCTGATAATATGAATGCATCACCGATGTCACCACCTCCCTCCAGAAGGCATACCAATACGAATAATGTGGATTTTTGCTCATCATGTTGATAAATATACACAAAGTGTTGATAAAATTCTTATTTTAGATGTATCTGGGCGTGCCCCTTTTTTATCGCCCCGCTCGTTCATGCGTCCTCGCATGAACAAGCGATGGCGATAAAAAAGGGTCGGGCTTTCGGCTAATAGTTGCCTTGTAGCAGCCTGTTCCGCCAAAGTGCTGGCAGTGTCTTCCGCTGTCAGCCCTGCCAGCACAGGCGTCACTAGGCAGCCACTTCGGCAAGCTTCCGCCTCTATCCCTCACGTAAACCCATGAGTGAATTAGTGATTGCGCGAATGAGAGAATAAGCGTTACGCACCCATTCACTAATTCACTCAATCGCTAATTCACTCAATCACTCATTTCTCCTTGGATCAAGTAGCACTAAATTTCAACCCCACCACCCTCAGCATCCTCAATACCATCCTCGGCTTCATTATGTTCGGGGTCGCATTAGACATGAAAGTCACCGATTTCAAATCTGTGCTACGCACCCCCCGCGCCCTCCTCATCGGTCTATTCTGTCAATTCCTCCTCTTTCCCGCCTTCACCTTCCTATTAGTGAGCCTCCTACCCATCCAAGCAAGCATGGCACTCGGTATGATCTTAGTGGCAGCCTGCCCAGGTGGTAATATCTCCAATTTCATTACCCACATCGCCAAAGGCAACACTGCCCTCTCCGTCACTATGTCGGCAGTATCCACGATGGCAGCCGTAGTGATGACGCCCTTCAATACCTCCTTTTGGGGCAGTAAAAACGAAGGCACCGCCGCCATTCTCCAAAGCTTCACCCTCAACCCCTGGGATATGTTCTGGACGATCCTCGTCCTACTCGCCCTCCCCATGCTCATTGGGCTTAGTATTGCCCACTACTACCCCGCTATTGCCGCCAAAGCCAAGAAACCGATGAAAATATTCTCCCTCAGTTTCTTTGCCGTCTTCGTCCTTGCAGCCCTCGCCGCCAACTTCAATCACTTCATCACCTATATTGGTGCTATTGCCCTCATTGTCGCCCTTCACAATGCCATCAGTCTTGCTACGGGCTATTCTGTCGCTACCCTCGCCAAACTTGAGGAACGCGACCGTCGAGCTGTTGCCATTGAAACGGGCATCCAAAATTCTGGTTTAGGTTTGATCTTAATTTTTAATTTCTTTGGCGGATTGGGTGGGATGGCCATGATTGCCGCTTGGTGGGGCATCTGGCATATGGTGGCAGGCTTTAGTTTGGCGTATTTTTGGGGACACAGAGGGCACAAAGAGGTTTAACACAGAGGGCACAGAGAAGGGCGGTAGGGGTAGACCTATGTGTCTACCCAAAAAGGAAACACGGAGAACACCAAAATTTGTACAGACGTCCATTTATGGCGTCTCACGATGAAACGTCAATCATTAGAATAAAAATTGATTTTTTTGGAATTTCTGTTAGACAAACCCTTTTTACTAATCCCTTATCGTTCTAACCTGAGACGCGATAAATCGACGTCTGTACAAGCCTCTCCTTGACATGAGGGATGTCCCTACGAATTTCCACAAACATTGATATACATACCAAAGGGCAGACACACAGGTCTGCGCCCTACAAAATTCCACAAACACTGGTATACAGACCAAAGGGCAGACACATAGGTCTGCGCCCTACAAAATTCCACAAACATGACCGTATGAAATGGCTGCTTACTAATAGCAAAATGATGTCAGCACGATCTAGGTTTTCTTGTATTTCGGCTTCCCACTTTGATCCCGCGTCAATTAAGCCATCGTACCAAATTTCATTTACAAGTTTCGATTTTGGTAATACAATTAGGTGCGTGACTAATTCGTCTAGTATTGTTTGGTCTTTTCGCGAGTAGGCGATGAAGAGGTCTATTTGTTGGGTATTATATGCCATGGCGGTTACAAATATAAAAATTATAATTTAAAAAGATTGTGCGAAGTGCGATGTACTAGGTGCGATGATTTTTGTTTTGGTGAACGAGGTGGGAGGTTTATTTTGGTGTGTGGGGAGGAATTGTTTAATTTTAAAAAAATGAAATGATTTTTCAACAATCATGTCGTCACCTTCGGGGCTTTTGATGGGGAAAACATCCCTATTTACAATCATTTCGACTACAATCATTTCGTCCCTTCGGGACTTGGAAGTTTCTGAAGAGATTATGGGCTGCTTGGTATGATTTGATAGTAGTTCATTATCATAAATGGTTGGCTTTCGTCGCACGTTTAATCGTGAATCGTCGCACGATTTTTCGCGTGAGGGATAGCAGTGGTAGCTTGGCGAAATAGAAAGGTGGTGACGCTTCACCTAGCAGGGCTGACGGAGGAAGACACTGCTAGGTGACATAGCGGAACAGCTTATCTATGAGGCAACTACAAACGGATAGCCCGACCCCATTGCGCTTATTTTTGCCTGTTTCATGCGAGGACGCATGTGGTGTATTGGGTGTTCATGCGAAGACGCATGAACGGGCGAAAATAGGCGTAGTGGGGGCACGTCCAGCTATTGATGATTGGAGGATTGGGTGTTTAATTAATTATTTGATATGAAGGAGACTTTTTTTTCTCATAAGCCGATTAGCCTTTCTTTACGTGCGCATATTGCGTATTATTATTTTCATGATTCTACGGAGCAAGCTCCTGCTTTCAATCGGTTTATTTATTATCCGCATTATAAGAATGCTTTTTACTAATTTATTTACTCCCTCTATATTTTTCAGGGTCTACTTCGATCAAAAAGCGGGATGGCTTGGTGTAAAAATCGTCCCAACTGCTGAAGTAGGAAGGCATAGAGAGGTAGAGTTGTTCTTTGGCTCGGCTACAGGCTACATAGAATAGGCGGCGTTCTTCTTCGAGTTCTTCGATTTTTTTGAGTCCGCGAGAAGAGGGAAATAAGCCGTCGAGGAGATGGGGGACGAAAACGGTGTGCCACTCAAGTCCTTTGGCGGAGTGAATGGTAGAAAGGGTCATGGGGTTTTCTTCTGTTTCGTCGATAAGCGGGGTGGTCATATCTTGAAACTGGTCGGAAGGTGGATCGAGTGCAAAATCTGACAGAAAGCGGTCTAAGACCTCGTAACGCTCGGACATTTGTTGGAGTACATCAAGGTCTTGTGCGCGTTTGCGATAGTCGGTTTCTAATTCTTTGAGAATGGGATTATAATAGTCTCGTAATACTTCTACTCGATAGATTAATGGTTTGTCTTCACGTGAGGCTGTTTCTAGTGCTTTTTGTAAATCGGCGAGTCCTTTGCCGAATTTCTTTTTTCCAAAACTTTCGACATTGAGTTTTCCATCATTGGCTTGGATGGATTCGATGATTTTACTTGCGGTTACTTTTCCTACTCCTGGTATGAGTTTTAGTACGCGATTCCAAGCAACGGCATCGAGTGGATTGAGGATGATGCGTAGATAGGAAATCATGTCTTTGATATGGCGTCGCTCAATGAATTTGATACCGCCAACAACGATATAGGGTATTTTGCGCGCGATAAGTGCCGTTTGAATAGAGTTGCTATGAAAGGAACTGCGGTATAGAACGGCTATTTTTTCAAAGTCGATTCCTTGTTCGCGTAGTGCTAGTATTTTATCACCGATAAAGTCGGCTTCTTCTTGAATATCATAGTATTTGGCAGCAATAGGTTTGAACTCGTTGGAATTTTCGGAAAAGAGGGTCTTTTTATAGCCAAGTAGGGCATTGTTGGCGATATTGTTGGTAAAGTTGAGGATGTCTTGATTACTGCGATAGTTTTGTTCGAGTTTGATGATTTTGCAATCGGGATAAACGGCAGGAAAGGTGAGGATGTTTTCGAAATTGGCTCCTCGAAAGGCATAGATACTTTGTGCATCGTCGCCTACCACCATGATATTGTGGTGTTTGCCTGCTAGAAAATCTACGATTCCTTTTTGTACGATGTTGGTATCTTGAAACTCATCGACCATGATGTAGCGATAGCGTTCTTGCATTTTTTCGCGGAATACAGGAAAGTCGCGCAAAGATTCGTAGAGGACTTCCATTAGGTCATCGTAGTCGAAAACATTATTGGCGCGCTTGTATTCTTTGTAAACTCTGGCAATGAGTTCGAGGTCTTTTACATAATCTAATAAGCCTGTAAACTCTCGTTCAACAACCTCTTGTATACTAATACTGCAATTGCGAGATTTGGAAATGATGCCTTGTATACGATTTTTTCGTGGAAAGGCTTTTTTGGCTTTATTGAATTTGAGTTCGGAACGAATGAGGTCGATGATGTCTTCGGAGTCGCCTGTGTCTACAATCGTAAAATTGATTGGGATATTGACCATATTGGCGTACCGACGTAAGGTGTAATTAGCGAAAGCATGGAAGGTGCCGCGCATCACTTGATCTACATTGCCTTCGGGTAGTAGTTCGGAGGTACGCTTGACCATTTCATTGGCTGCCTTTCGGGTAAAGGTGAGCAGAAGAATTTCTTCGGGTGGCACTTGGTTTTCAAGAAGATAGGCAACGCGATAAGTAATAGTACGGGTTTTTCCGCTGCCTGCACCTGCGATAACAAGTATAGGTCCATTTACAGTAATGGTTGCTAGGAATTGTCCTCGATTGAGTTCCTTTTTATAGTCAATTTTAAAATTCTTTCCTTTTAAACTTGGGAGCCGCTTGGGTTTGATTACCTTATCTTCAATAGAGCTGGCGATTTGTTGTAGATGGGTAATTTTGCTTTTAACTTCTTCAGGGAGTTCTAGTTGTACATATTCGTTGATGTCGTGGCGGGCAAATGGGTTGGTGCTTCGGCCTCGTGTGTTCTGTTTGCTACGCGTAAAGGTATTAAGAGTCTTTTTGGTCTCTTTTTCTTTTTTATTATTGACGAATTTGCGTAGAAAGTCGGATACGCGTTCTTCGGGACTTAGGTTGTCATTTTTATCGGGCATGTGTTAAGGATTCTTAGGGCGATGCCCCAAGGTGATGTAAAAGTCCTTTCAGGACTACAAATTTACTGAAATAATTGGGCATATACATCTTCTACTGTTTTTACCTGCGAGATACGGATATGGTATTTATCGAGGTTTAAGCCCTTATTGGTTGTAGAAATCATGATTTGTTCAAAACCTAGCTTTTCTGCTTCTAGGATGCGTTGTTCGATACGGTGGACACTTCGCACTTCACCAGAAAGCCCAATTTCACCTGCAAAACACATCCGTTGAGGCAGGGAAATATCTTCGAAAGAGGAAAGTAAGGAACAGATAAAGGCAAGGTCAATGGCGGGGTCTTCAACTTTGAGTCCACCTGCAATATTGACAAATACATCTTTATCTCCGAAGCGGAAACCACAACGTTTTTCGAGTACTGCTAGTAGCATGTTGAGACGTTTGCTATCGAATCCTGTAGCTGATCGCTGGGGAGTTCCGTAGGCGGAGGGTGAAACGAGGGCTTGGGTTTCGATGAGGAGGGGTCGTAAACCCTCGATGGTGGCAGCGATGCTGATACCACTAAGGTTGCCTTCATTTTCGGAAATGAGAAGTTCGGAGGGATTGCTCACTTGCCGTAGTCCATCATGACGCATTTCGTAAATGCCAAGTTCGGAGGTCGAACCAAAACGGTTTTTCTTGGTGCGTAGGAGGCGATAGGCATGATGGCGATCTCCTTCAAATTGTAGGACAGTATCAACCATGTGTTCGAGGATTTTGGGTCCTGCGATGACTCCTTCTTTGGTGATATGTCCGATAATGAAAATCGGTGTATTGGTTTCTTTGGCGTATCGTTGTAGCTCGCTGGCACATTCTCGAATTTGTGACACGCTTCCTGTGGTGGATTCGAGTGTAGGAGAACGCAGTGTTTGAATGGAGTCAATGATGCAAAGTGAAGGGTTTTTACTGCGTAGTTCTTTGAAGATATTGAAGAGGTCTGTTTCGGTAAAAATGAGGCATTCTTCGTTGTGAATACCGATACGACTTGCGCGCATTTTGACTTGTTGGGCACTTTCTTCTCCTGAGACATAAAGAATAGAATAGCCTTGTAGTTGGACGGCTAATTGAAGCAACAAGGTTGATTTCCCAATTCCTGGCTCTCCGCCAAGTAGGATGACTGAACCAGGCACAATGCCTCCACCTAACACACGGTTTAATTCATCATCGTGAGTAATGAGGCGTCGTTCTTGGATACTTTCTATATCGGAAAGACTACGGGCACTTTTTTTGGCGGTTGTGAAGCCTGTTGCCTTTTCTTTGATTTCTTCTTTTTTGTTTTTTGGGGTAATGACTTCTTCTACAAAAGTATCCCATTCGCCACAACTGTTGCATTTACCAAGCCATTTAGGGGAGTTGGTGCCACAGTTTTGACAGATATATAGCGTTTTTATTTTGGCCATAAAGATTGTAAGAGGTGTGAGGGGCGAAGTACAACTATTTTTGCTTGTACTATCAGTTCCCCAATGATTAAAAAAGATGGATAGGAGCCACTTTGGTATTTTTTTAGTGGCGTGACTTTTGTGTTTTTAGGGCGTCACACGAAGTGTATAAATTAAGTTAAACAATTTTTTCCAACAAATAAAAATAAAGAAATGTTAGATCAGATTATTAATGTGGTAAAAGACCAAGCGGTAGGACAATTAATGGGTAATGCAGATGTACCTAATGAGAAGGTTGATGAAGTAGCTGGTGCTGCTGGAGAATCAGTTGTGGATGGGCTAAAAGGTGCTTTAGGTAGTGGTGATATTTCGGGCTTGACTTCTTTGTTAGGAGGTAATGCTGGTGACTTAGGAAGCAATAATATTGTACAAGGAATGGTTTCTAACTTTGCTGGCAAACTTACTGGTTTGACTGGAATGGGAGGCGATGCTTCTTCTTCTTTGGCAGGTGGTATGTTACCAGGTTTGATTCAGTCAGTTATTAGTAAGTTTACTTCTTCTGCTCCTGGTGATTCTGCTTTTGATGTAAACTCTTTGATGGCTTCTGCTGGCTCGAATATGTTGGCAGATAAGGCAAAGGATTTGTTAGGTGGTGGTATTGGTGATTTATTTGGTAAATAAATCTAGTGTGGATAATCTATAATAAAGAATAAGGTTAAACTAATTAAAAAGCGGTAGGTGATTTATTTCACTTACCGCTTTTGCTTTTTTATCTATTTAAGTAAAGAGGAAAGAATAAATTGACCAATCTAGCTGTCTCTTTGTTAACAATACTTCGTTGAAAAGCCTCGTCAGAACCTACGGCTATGCCTACGTTTTTCGCCTTGTCTTGTCAACAAATAGCCTAGCAATATTTGATCAATTTATTTTTTCATCTTTACTAAGATCTTTTATTTCTGTACTTCGTCATCTCCATATTCGACGATATTACGAACCATTTGGGCAATATTAGCAGCTTCTACATGTACTCTTTGGGGATATACTCGGTAATAATTGATATAATTGACTTCTACTCCATAATTGGCAATATAGAGGTCAGGAATAGCTTTTTCGGCTGACTCTAGGTATTTTTTAGCGAGGAAATACTTGGATAATCTATTTTTTTCATCTTTTGACTCCGTGGTAAAGAGTCCTTTTTCCTCATCTTGATATACGCCATATTTTCCTACGCCATATTTTTGGGGCAATTGTTTGAGTTCTTTTTTAACTCGTTCATTTGTTGCCTTTGTTGTTTTGTAGGTTTCAACAGGATAATCAGTAAGATTTACTACTAATTCGTAAGATTTACTAGGAAATTTTTTCTCGTTTCTAGAACGCTCAATAACAGGATCATCATGTGTTTCATGTCCAATATGGTCTTTAACAATCGTGGTAATAGGTCCATAAAACACGACTTTATCTTTCTGAAGGCTTACTTTCCAATTGGGAAACTTGTTCATTTTTGTTTGAACCTTTCGGTAAAATTGATTGAGGGTCATATATCCCCTATCAGGTTTTACCTTGTTGTTGACATACACTTCTGTACTGGATGATGTAGTCGTTGTAGTACTTGTTTTGGTATTTTTTGAGTCTTTAGAATCTGCCTTATTAGAATTATAGAAGGCACTAGAATAGTTCTTATCACTAACAACAGCTTTTTTTTGATTGGTAGATGTTTGGGCATTAGCGGTTGTCAGTAAGAATAATATTCCTAAACAATTAACAAGGAAGAAAGTGATCTTTTTCATACTGTGTAGTCCCTTTTAAGAATGACAAAATGCCAAGGTTTGAGTTAGTTTGAATATATTGTTTAGCACGAAATGGGAGCAGAAAAAGCAATGTTTATATTAATATACATAAAAAGTTATACCTTTTACAAAAGCTTAACTACCTCTTTTCTTAAAGAAGTTCATTAAGTATTTTACATAAGGACGGTGCGTAGGAATACTAATAAGATCTGCTCCACTTTTTGAAAATGCGTTTTTGAAAGTATCGGCATTTTTTCGAAAAGTTTTTGCATATCGATTACGAGCTGCTTTACTAGAGGTGTCTAGCCACATTACTTTTCCCGTTTCGGCGTCTACTACCCTTAATAAGCCTACATTGGGAAGTTCTTCTTCTCGTTGATCATATACATGAATACCAACAAGATCGTGTTTTTTACTGATTAAAGTTAATGATTTTTCGTAACCTTCATCCATAAAATCGGAAAGGAGGAAGGTAATACACTTACGCTTAATTACATTACTAAAGTATTTTAGCGCGTGTTCGATATTGGTTTTGGGAGGTTCCTCTTCTCTTTTTTGTCGATTAAAAATACCTTTCAGCTTATCCATGATGGTCTGATCCTCGGCATGTTTAATTCCTTCCTTTGATTTTTCTCCGTATCCAAACTCTAGCAATTCGCGAATGATCCGTAATACGTGTGATTTTCCTTTTTTGGGAGGAATAAACAAGTCGATATCATCACTAAAAAATAAAACGCCTACTTTATCATTATTATTGATGGCAGAGAAGGCGAGTACGGCACAAATTTCGGTGATAATTTCATGCTTCATTTGGTTTTGGGTTCCAAAGAAAGCAGAAGGACTAACATCTACCAGGAGCATAACGGTTAGTTCGCGTTCTTCTTGGAATATTTTGATGTAAGGAGTATTGAAACGAGCGGTTACATTCCAATCGATAGCTTTGACATCATCTCCATAAGCATACTCTCGTACTTCACTAAATGACATTCCTCGCCCCTTAAAAGCACTGTTATATTCACCAGAAAAAATCTGATTCGACAAGCCTTTACTTTTAATCTCAATTTTTCGGACCTTCTTTAGGAGTTCGCTGGTTTCCATTGTTAAATTTACTAAGGTACTTCTACCGCGTTTAAGATTTGGCTAATAATATCTTGGGAGGTAATATTTTCTGCTTCTGCTTCGTAGGTAATACCAATACGGTGCTGCATAACATCATTACATATAGCACGTACATCTTCAGGAATTACATATCCACGACGTTTAATAAACGCATAAGCTTTGGAGGCAAGTGCTAGGTTGATACTGGCACGAGGTGAACCACCATAATTGATGAGTGGCTTCAGCGATTGTAGATTATATTTTTCGGGGCTTCGAGAAGCGAATACTATATCTAAAATGTATCGTTCAATTTTTTCATCCATGTATACTTGACGCACTATTTTACGTGCATGAAGTAAGGTATCTTTATCTAGTACTGGATTTACCTTTCCAAACTCTTGATTCACATTCATTCGCATAATCAATTGCTCATCTTCTAACTCTGGATAAGAAATGATTACTTTGAGCATGAATCGGTCGAGCTGTGCTTCTGGTAGTGGGTATGTTCCTTCTTGTTCGATTGGGTTTTGCGTAGCCATTACTAAGAATGGTTCTTCTAATTTGAAGGTACTATCACCAATGGTTACTTCTCGCTCCTGCATTGCCTGTAATAAAGCACTTTGTACTTTTCCTGGCGCACGGTTGATTTCATCTGCTAAAATAAAGTTGGAGAATACAGGTCCTTTTTTGACCTCAAACTTATTTTCATGCATATTGTAGATCATCGTACCGATAAGGTCGGCTGGAAGCAGGTCAGGGGTGAACTGTATACGATTAAAGTCGGCTTTTACAGCAGTAGATAAGGTTTTGATCGCTAAGGTTTTAGCTAGACCAGGAACCCCTTCTAATAGAATATGTCCATTGGATAGAACTCCTAATAAAAGTCGTTCTAACATGTATTTTTGACCAATAATGACTTTTCCTACTTCATTGTTGATTGTATCTACAAAAGCACTTTCTCGTTGTATCCGCTCATTTAACTCCATTATATCGGTAGCAGCAGAAGAAATATCCATAATGTATTCTTTTTATCTAAGGAATTTGATTAGACCTTCGGGCTTGCAAAGATACATAATACTAGGCTATTTGTGGGAATGCATGTTGGTGGTTTAATGATTTTTAACAGAAATTTGTTTATTAGAGACAAGGCATGCCTTGTCTGTACTGTCTAAAGAGTTGTTTTTTTATTCTCAAACCACAGATTCCACGAATTAACACAGATTATCCAGATTTTAGTAGCATACCCATTCACACATTTAGTTATTCCCAAATATACGATGTATAATCAAGGGTAAAAGTACTTTCATCGCACTTTGCACCTAGTACTTCGCACATCTTTCGCGTGAGGGATAGCAGTGGTAGCTTGCCGAAGCAGAAGCATTGAGAGGCTTTTACTAGCAGGGCTGACGGAGGAAGACACTGCTAGTAAATTAGCCGAACATGCTTTCTACGAGGCAACTACAAACGAATAGCCCGACCTTTTCCTCCTCGTGCCTGTTCATGCGTGGACGCATGAACGGGCGAGGAGGAAAAGGGCACGCCCAAAAAATTAATAGTCGCTAAGGGTAGGACAGGAGGCTATAATCTGCTCGTAAAATTCGGTGTCTTTATAATCTTTGACGAGGGTTTTGACGAAATATAAATCGGAGGCATCGGCATCGCTGGCGTTGCAGAGTGAATTGAGTTGTCCATAACGTGCTAAGAAGGCTGCTTGGGCTGCCAATTCTCGGTTTTGAGTGGTTTCGATGACTTTTCGGTAGTAATCATTGGCTAGTTTTCGGGTGCCATATTCGCCTAAAAAGGCTTTCTCGTTTTCGATTGCTTTTTCGGATACTCCTTTGACATTGAGGGGATACATGAAGGGGGCGTAGGTCATAAAGCCGCGCAAACTGACCATTAACTCACCTTTCCAAAGGCTGCCTACATAGCCCCAATAGGGGGTACTAAATAAACCATTGGCTATTTGGTAGTAATATTGGTCGGCTTGATCGGGATTTGTGTTTGCTTTTTGGGATAATTTGAGGGCTTTTTGGGCAAAACTAACTTTGGTAAATGTATCTAGTGGTGCTTGGTGTAGGAGGATGTTTTGCTCAAATTGGGCAGTAAACAGGGCGTAGTTATCATCCCAATCAAAGTGGTCTTTTCTGACATTGTATTTTTTCCAAAAGGCATTTGATGCTTCTGCATATTTATTGACTGCCTCCTCAAATTTGCCTGCTCGCATATAGTGGGTTCCTTGCACATCGAGTAGTATATCTTTATTGATGGGGGCATGTTTTACCAATAAGCTTTCCCAATCTCCTTGTGGATTTTCTACTAAATGGATGAGTTCGTCGAGTTCTTGTTGGGAGGCATTGAAATCAATTAGAGCATTGGCTACGCTAGTTTCGTTGGCAGCGTAGAAGGTGAGAATAGCTTTGGAGAATTCTTCATTTAGCATATAGTTTTGAGCGATTCGAATTAGAAAGCGATAGTATGCTTCGGTTGTTTCTCCGTAATCATTAGGTTTGGGTGGTAGGAGGTCTTTTACAACTGTAGCAATATCTTGCTCGACTTTTGCCGTAATTGGTTCTTTTTCATCGAGTACTAATAGGGTGCTGATGATTTTGTGTTGACGAGTGGTAAGTGGATCATTGGGTTGGGATGCACTCAACAATTGGCGAGCTGTGTCAAAGTCTCGAAGCAAGTAGTTCATATAAGCTGCGACAGTATACCAAAGAGAGGGGTTATGTGTATTTCCTTCTTTGGCGATATTGGTGCTTACTTCTTTAAATTGTTTGATAAAATCTATTTCATCGGCATTGAATTGGAGCATTTTACCTAGGTCATTTAGGTCAGCATTGGCTAGTGCTGGTTCTTCTGTTTTTCCTCCTCCAAAAATAGATTGCCAAAGACCTGAAAAGAAGTTTTTGATGCTATCCCATACTCCCCCTTTTTGTAATTCTTCGTCCTCGTCTTCCCTAGTTTGTCCGTAGTTGAGTGTGATTGGTTCTGATAAAATTTGACGTTCTAGGTCGTTGACTTCATGCAATAATAAAACCTCCAATTCTTTTGCTTTAGGATGTTCTTTATACATGGCTTTTAGAGCTGTTAAATCTAGTCGTTTATCTTTTAGTCCTTTTAGCATCCACAAGGCTGCTTTTTCGTCTTCATTTTTGGCAAATGTGAGGGCTTCGTCCCATAATTCATCTTCTCGAACAAAGAAATTGAGTTGGGCTAGTTCACGCTGATTGGCTGATTCCCAAAATACTTTAGAGAATAGGTAGAGTGCCTCCCCTTCTTTTCCGATTCGTTTTAATGCACCTGCTTTGAGCATCAATGCGCGATACCGAATGTGACTATCGGCAGCTAAGGCATTGACTTGTTTTTGATTTAAAACAGATGCGACCAAGTCATCGTAGGTATTGATACACTCTTCGTATTTGGTTTGGTAGTGTTCGAGACGTGTAACCAAAAAGGCGGTTCTTAATTTCAAAAAATCGGATTCGACTTGGCTGTAAAGCTGTCGTCCTTTTGCTGCATGTCTTTCCATTTCACCTATCTCTTTATCTGCAAACTCCCAATTCCCATATTTAGGATTTACTAGTTTTTCTCCTTGTTTTACATAGCGTAGGTAGCTGTAAGCGTCTTTATACTTTCCTTGTTTAAAGAGCTTGGCGAGTTGATTGTTTCGTAGTTCAGTCGTCAATGGTTTGGCTGTCCCAAAAGTTGCCAATACTGAATCGGGGGTTTCATAAAAGAGCTGTCCAATTTCTTTTCGAGAGGCTTTAAAATCAAAATAATGTTCCCATTCTCCTAGATTATCCGCATATTTTTTTTCGAGGGGCAGCTTATCCAATTTATGGCCATTGATACGGTGATTAAATTCCCAATTACAGACATGATAAAGGGAGTCGGTGAGCATATTTGCATCGAAGAAACGGATATTATGTCGTTCGTAAATATGCTCCGTCCACACACAGGCATAGTTGGACTGATTGGTGAATAAGGATGCGCTAATGACTAATAGGAGTGTTAGTAGCGAAGTTTTGACAAACTTGTAGGAGTGTTTCATGGGTATAGGGTTGTAGGGTCAGCGAATCAAGATGGTAAAAGGCAAGGCTTAATGAATCGTTGGGCCAGTATTGACGGAGATGTTGTGTGCTTTTTTGAAGCAAATCAACACTTATTTCTTCTACACGTACTTTATCCCCCTTTTGAAATGCCGTATTTTTAATATACGTATTTCGAGTGACACTAAAAATATTTTCTTTCACCTTTTCAAAGTCAGGATGTTCCTTTAAAGTTTCCATACGGAGGTGATTAACCAAATATTGAAACTTCTTTTTGCGAAAAACGACTCCCCAAGCGAACAGAGGCAGGGCTAAGTCTAAGTCAAGCGGGTAAGTGGGCAAATAGGAGGTGTACTGTGTTGCTGTTTCTAGATCTAGAATGGCATTCTTTTCTTGATACTCCCCTACGCTACCTGTATTGTAAAACATCAACAAACCTCTATCGACAGGTGGGATGCCTGTTTCCTTCGGGAATTTGACTTGGTGTAGTCGAATAGTTGCAGATAAGGTTTCTATCTGTTCTTGCTCCACAAATTCCTTCATTTTTGCTAGAAAACGAAAATAGGCTGCTTTCGTTTTTACACTCCAATCACAGTCAATTTGTATTTGATTTATTGTAAAATAGGGCTTCCTTGTATCTTCTCCTATAAAATTCCGTATACCCTTTTGCACCTTCCATGCAAGGCTGTCTATTTCTATCGTATCGTTTAGGTGATAGAAGACCTTATTGGTAATATAGATCGTAGGCACAATATTTGCATTTTCAGGTATGTTATGTTTCCCTTTTAGCGGTGCTATTGGTATCGCCTGTTGCAATTCATCCACCCAATCAACATCAAATAATTTAAGGTACAAAGTACGTGTATGTAAGTCTGTTAGTAGCTTTTCAGCTTGTTCTGTCCATCTAAAAGAAGACTTCCAATAATAGAAAGCAGGCAGTACTTCATATTCTTTTGATACCTCATTCGAACACGAGATTCCAAGTCCCCATAATATAAGCACCCACCCATATTTCAGGAAGAGATATGGCCCTGTATTATTACATTTACAACTTTTCACTTGATTTTTACGTTTAAAAAATTGTATTCAATGAACACTAATCAATCTAATACTCAAACTTATCAATTAACTGAAAAAGAAGCGATGAAGCTATCTGATTCTCAACAAATATCCGCCCTACTAACGACCCTAGTAGTTATTCTTTGTATCATCATTTTCAGCAATGTTGCTATTGCTAATAATGGAGATAAAGATAAGGACAAAACCAAACTAGATTTGCTCAGTTGGTATAATGATTACCGCTTTAGCCAAGCAGATGCCAATAAGGATGGTTTTTTAGACAAAAAAGAAATTAACCGTTCTTCTAAAGACTGGACATTTTATAAAGATGATCGTTATTTCCGTCGTGCTGATCGCAATATTGATAATAAGCTCAGTAAAATGGAAGCCTTGTTAAAAATTCGTTTTGAAACTCAGGTACGTCAAACAGGAGACAAAATGAGGTATACAGGTGTACGCAATGCAGATAGTACTCCTAAAACTTATAGTGCTGCTGATTTGAAAGACAATCCGAATTTAGCTCGTCAACTTTTTGCGAGCGATTGGTGGCTAGAAAATAATGCCGAAACAGCACAACAACTATATACCGATAAAGATTGGGTAAAAAATAATAGTAATGCTTTTGATGCCTTAATGAGTAACCGCAATTGGTTGGCTGTTAATCCTAAAGCTGCTTTAAGTCTTTACAATGCTCATCCAACGTATTTAAAATCGCATAAAGAAGTAGCTAATTTTGCAAGCTCTCAACAAACATTTATTAAGAAACATCCAAAGTTATCAAAGGAGCTTCAATCTCAGTTGAGATAAAATTAAGATCATTAAAATATTTATTTTGGGCGTGCCCCGAAAATCAATAGTGCCACCTTTGCCTGTTCATGTGTCTTCGCATGAACTTAGCACAAAGGTGGCACTACTGTTTTCGGGTCGGGCTATTCGCTTGTAGTTGCCTCACACCAGCTTGTTCGCCTACACTTCAGTGCGTCTTCGCTCCGTCGCTCAGCCACCCTTCAGTAAGGCTCTCAACACTGCTGTTTTGGCAAGCTATCGCTACTATCCCTCACGCAAACCCATGATTGGATGATGGGATGACTGCATGATTGGATGGGCGTTACGCAGCAATATCTTTTTTATGGTGGAATACTTGTTTTCTAATCTCAAATGATTTTTATTATCACCC
>JAHDHP010000324.1 GCA_020631245.1 Bacteroidota bacterium
CTTCTTCTCTTCCTTCTTCTCTTCCCTCTTCTCTTCCCTTTTCTTCACCTAACTGAAAGAAGTAATGTGTGCTAATATCGTAATCTACTGCCATGTTTTGAATAATTTTTAGTGTGGTCTCTTCTAATTTACGCAATTTTGCAATCATTGTCAACTGTTTGATATACCGTCTTAAGTTATCTTTATTAGGAGTAACATTGAGTAACTGGTTTATAGTTTCTCTTAAAACCTCCTCGCTTTTTGCCTTTGGATATTTACTAAGAATGGCTAATATAATAACTTCTGGGACTTGTGAAGAAAGTAATTGTTCACGATCTAACTCACGAACAGAGAGCAAGTCAAAACCTTTGAATTGTTGATTATCAGGAAGCTCATTAGGCATATTAGCTTTATAGCGTCCCAAATAAATAACTAGATGTCGAATTGGTTTGGCGTATAGCTTTAGCAAAATACCATGGTACTCTGCTATACGGTATAGCATTTTAGGATCATTTTCAGATTGGAATTCAATATGAAAAATAAACGCTTCCCCTGCTTCTGTTTCTACTTCATATAAAGAATCCATTTCGCGTTCAAGCGTAGTTTGAATTTTAGGGGTTATTGGGTCAAACTTTGTAACTTTGAAATTGGATTGCCATTCAAGAAGTTTTACGAAAATAGGGATAGCATTTTCTTTGAATATCTTATCATATTTGTTCCCTTCCTCATTGTTTGATTTGTTATTTTTTGCCATAAGTCTAATAGATTGTCTATAAGAAAGACTTATGAGCAAGCGATTTTTCCCGCTGAAAATGAAATTTTATTTTTCTTCTCCCCAATATTGTTGTAAAAACTCGTAGAAATTCAACTTACTATTAGTACTAGAATAGATTAATTGTCCTTCGGTATCAAAGATCAATTCAGCACTATCCTCTTCAATATCAAGAGATTGTAAAACTAGTTTAGATCGGTCAAGTAGGATAGGTACTTGCCACTTTGTTTTTTTACTAGTATAATCTTGTGTAGTTGCTTGGTTGTCGATGCTGATAAAGAGGGCTTCGGCAGCTTTTTCTTCTTTGGTCCATTGGTCGTGGAGTGTAGCAGCAAAGTCGAGATTGTGGTCGCAGGTGTGGCAGTATTTTGCCTCCCAAGCGGAGAATATTTTGATAAGGGTGAGTTTTTTATTGTCGATAAAGCTATTGATGTTAATGGAGTCGCCTTCGATATTTTGAAGAAGAATAGGTGTTTGAGACAAGGCATGCCTTGTCTGTACGGATGATTGGGTGTGTGTTTGAGTAGAGACAAGGCTTGCCTTGTCTGTACGGGGGATAGTATCTGTTTTTTCTTGGGCATAAACAGACAATATGCTTAATCCTAAGAGGAAGCAGGTAATAATATACTTCATGGTTGAGATTTAAGATTTTTCAATAAACGATCGGAAATCTTGGGCAGAACGAGCGGGGACTTCTTCCATAGGGACGTGTCCTACACCATTATAAACGACGAGCTTGGAATCAGGAATGTCATCTTTGAGACGATAAGCGTGTTCAACTGGAATCCATAAATCTTTAGAACCCCACATGACGAGCGTGGGCGTTTTTAGATTTTTGATACGAGGTGTATTTTTCCAGTAGATGCCGTTGCAACAGGCTACAAAAGCGTGTCGATTACCTTTGCGAAGTAACATGTCGTGATACCGTTGGATGAGGTCGTCATTAATAAGGCTTTTATTACGATATACTTGCTTGACACTTTTTACAACGATAGAACGAGGCGTAACGTATTTAGCGAACTCTTTTATTATGGGTGTACGTGCCATTCGTATACCTAAAGAAGCTATATTTTGCATGGGATAAACAAGAGCATTGAGTAGTGCTAGTCGCTCAACTCGATGGGGGTGATTATAGGCAAACCACCAACTGATCCACCCACCCATAGAGTTGCCCGCTATATGGCATTTTTCGACGCCAATACGGTTTAGAAAACGCTCCAAAAAGGCAATTTGGTCGGCTTGGGAGTAGGCATGTTCTTTATTTGGCCCAGTGAGTCCAAAACCAGGTAAATCGAGTCGTATAACGCGGTAGTGTTGTTTGAGTCGATTTGCCCATTCGTCCCAAGTGTGAAGGGAGGAGCCTAAACCGTGTAAGAGTAAAATGGGGAATCCATTTCCTTCGTCGCGATAATGTACTTTGAGTCCATCCATATTAGTAAATCGGGACTCTTTATTGACGTATCTTTCGTATAACTTCTCAGGTGGAATACCTAATAAGTCGGGTTTGATTTTGTTGATACCATAGGCCGCTAAAGGGGCGGCTAATGCTAGTAAACTATATGCTCGTTTACTCATAATAAGGTTAAATTTTTACCACCTTCCTCCTCGTTGGGAATTTTGGTGTAGTGAGCTGGCATAGGCAAGATGCCAAATACGGATGCTCGTGCGAATAAAAACAAATAATTGTTGAAAAACAAATAGTAGTCCGATAGTAATCATAGAAGTAGTGCCTATCCATTCACTCAGATTCCAATAGAACACTCCTCCCATAAGTACTATGAATAGTAAGAATAGATAGAAAAAGTAGGAGCTAAAAAAGTGCCGAACTCCAAATTTGATTCCACTAAAAAACATACGAACGGCTGACCGACTGTTTTCGGCAACCATTTTTACTTTGGCGTAGTCATTACTCATTGATAGGAAAGAGAAAAAGAAGAAGAAAATGCCAACACCTATCAAGCCTGGAATGAGGTAAGCGTTTTCGCTCATAAAACTACTACCAATGCTTCTAAAATAGGCAAATAGGGGCAAGAATATAATTAGTGCTATAATACCATAGGCAATAAGGCTAATAATACTCAAGCGAAAGAAACGCCCGAAATGCTTGCGACAATTGGTCCAGAACCCTTTCTTTTGGATGTCGGAGTTGGCCATGGCTCCAAGTATGCCCCCATTAAAGAAAATACTCAATAAAACGAATATTAAAATCATCCAAGGAGCTTGTCCATTCACGACTGCGAGGGAGTCGCCTATTTGTCCCATGAGATCTTGATAGACGGTATGATCGTATTGGATCAGTAATTTTGAGGGTTCTAAAGATCGACCAATGCCACTTTTAAATACATTGAAATAGGGTAATGCTAGTAACATGCTGACACAAAAGTTGATCACATAAACTAGTAAGATAAGTGGAAATACAAATAAGGTTTTTTGTATACTTTGAAAAAATGCTCTGATCATGATTGATTGCTTAATTGAGATAGGGTTAAACTAGAGAGGCAACTGCTTGCATGAGTTGCTGCATCCAGAATAAAAATCGTCCAGTGTATTTCCAAGCGGGGGCAGTATCGGGTTTGGTAGTATAACTGTTATTGTTGAAATTGACATCCATGTAAATCTTATATTCAGGATCTACTTGTGCCCATTCTATTTTTTCTGGACGTTCGTATTTTAGTTCGAAAGAACGAGCCTGTCCATCCCATTTTTCAAGTATTTCTTCTCCATCTTCAAAATGAACCAAAATCTCCATTGGCATTTTTACTTCCCCAAGCCGATGGATAATGACTTTAGATTCGTATATGGTGTTGTCTTCCTCTTCTTCCTCCTTATCGTTTTCCTCTTCTTCGTCTTTGTCATCAGAGATAATTTCTCTTTCTTCACCTAATCCAAATGCACCTATAGGTTTTTTGACTTTATTGTTAGAAACACTAGCAATTTTATAATCACATATTTCGGAACCATAGAGTACTTGGTCAAAAAACCATTGCATATCTTCTCCTGTAACCTCATTAACAACTGCTATAAAATCACGAGCACAAGGATGTTTAAATTTCCAGCGTTCGAAATAGGTTTGCATGATTTGATCCATCATTTCTAGACCAACAATACCTTCGAGAGTAGATAACCAAGTGGCTGTTTTATTGTAAGTGATAGTGCCATAACCACCATGTTTAAATTCCCATCCAGGTCGGAAGTTTTCGGCAATTTTAGGGTTGCTCATTCCTACATATCCAGAGCGACGACTTTCTCGATTGCCCATACGGATTCCCATAAAATCGACTTCGGCATTCTTTGTTCCATAAATGGCATCAAGTGCACGGTTTTCCATATACGTTGTGAATCCTTCATCAAGCCAGGCTTCTTCAAACTCATTGGAGGCAACTAGTTGCATAAAGTATTGGTGGCCGAACTCATGAGCAGTAACCCCTTCTACAGATCGAATACCTTCTGGTAGAAAAGAAAAGGAGATACCTGTCATAAAGGTGGGATATTCCATTCCCCCTGAAGCAGCTCCGAAAGAAGGAGGATCAATGATGGTTAGGTTGGGGTAGGGATATTTTCCGACGTGTTTATCGAAATATTCGATGGTTTTGACGGCTGACTCTAAGTAGCGAGGAGCCATGTTTTCATGTTCGGGATGGATGAGTAAGCGGACTTTTACATGTTCCCATTCATCTGTAAACTCGAGAAAATTGGGCGAGGCAGTCCATGCAAAATCAATCACATCTTCGGCGCGGTAGTAATAGGTTTTAGTACTATCTCCATTGTCTTTTTCTTCTTGTAAAAGCCCTGTTGCGCCAACGATCATATTTTGAGGAACAGTCATTCGGACATTGTAAACACCGAAGTCGGCAAAAAATTCGGTATTGCCATGAAACTGGTGGCAGTTCCATTGTCCCTCGGTAGCGTATCGCTGTCCAGGAGCCTCGTAGACACCTATTTTGGGAAACCATTGTGCTACAAAGAAATAATCACGACTAAAGCCTGTACGAGCCATAATTTGAGGCAGTTTGGCTTTGAAGTCAATCTCTAGTTGAATGGTATCTCCTGGCATGATGGCTAGGCTATCGACTAGGGGAACTCGAATGACTGTTTGATCTTTCTCATTGTTGTCATCTGGTTGATAGAACTCCATTTGTTGAGTGAGATCAATGCCCTTGCCCATTTTCATGGAGCTGATTTCTGTCCAACCCCATACTTCGTCTCCATCTCCAAATAATTCAGCTCCCCTTGTACCAATACGTCCACTTTTTAAAAAAGTAGATTCTGTATTTTTAAAGGCATTGAGGTAAAGGTGAAACTGGAGATCGTAGATGGTGTCATTAGAAGAGTTATGCCAATATAAGATTTCTTTTCCATCTAAAGTTTTGGCTTCTGCATCTAATTTGACATCAATATCGTAGTTGGCGATACGATCACTTAGTGGTTCTGGAAATATAATTTGTGCTGTTACTTGATTTGCTGATAAAATGATCCCGCAACAACATAAGAGTAGTATTTGGTAAATTCGTGTTTTCATAAGGAGGATTAAGATACTACTTAGGAATGGTAAATTTTATATAATTTTGCATAAAGTTAATACATCATGCCT
>JAHDHP010000325.1 GCA_020631245.1 Bacteroidota bacterium
GCGATTTTGAAGATATTCACACCAGTGTTGTCACCATCTCCAAGCGAACCCAACATCTAGCCGATTTTGTAGATACCTATCGTCAATTATCCGAATTGCCAAGTCCACAAAAAGAACAAGTAAAAATAAAACCACTCATTGAGTCGAGTCTCAAGGTCTTGTCAGCAATGATAGAAGATCGAAAGATTGAAGTGTCAATAGACATCAACCCTGTAAATAGTTATTTCAGTATTGATAGTAAGCAAATAGAACAAGCAATTATCAATTTGGTAACGAATAGTATCTATGCACTCGAAAACAATGATCAACCATATATCAAGATTCGAAGTTATCAAACCTCCAGTAAACAATGTATCGAAATAACGGATAATGGCTCTGGTATTGCACAAGATATCAAACGAGATGTATTTGTTCCCTTTTTTACCACCCGTGAAAATGGAGCAGGTATCGGATTGAGCCTCGCCAAAAACATTGTGCAAGCACATGGAGGGCTAATAGGCTTTACCTCTGATTCTAACAAAACCACCTTCCTCTTACAATTTGATTATTAAACCATGAAGATGCTCCAAAAAATAATGCAATACCCCTTCATTGCTTATCTCCCTTTTCTAGTAGTTTATTTACTACTTATTTTCATGGGACATAGTGATCAAATGCATGGAGATGAAGGGCGTTATGTGATGTTTGCCACCAACCTACTGGATGGCTTCTATTCTCCCAAAGACAATTTCAACCTTTGGAATGGTCCAGGATATCCGATCTTCCTGATGCCCTTTTTAGCACTAGGACTCCCCTTAATTGGTATCACTCTCGCCAATGGCTTTCTTTACTATTTTTCAGTCATTCTTTTATTCAAAACTGTTCAAAAAATAACCAATACCACCTTTGCTGCCATCATCGGATTTTGCTGGGCTGCCTATTTCGTAGCCTATCAAGAACTCCCCGCTATTTTATCAGAACCTCTCACTATTTTTATCATTGCAGCAATTATCTACCTCCTTACCAAACTAAAAGAGGAAAAAAGCTACAAATACACCATACTTTTAGGAATAGCCATCGGTTACTTAGTACTCACCAAAATCATATTTGGTTACGTACTTTTAGCTTTGTGGGCACTATTCCTCATTCTTCAAATAATAACGTCAATTCGTTCGTACAGACAAGGTATGCCTTGTCTCTACGAAGGCACTCCTCAACTATTAATCTCCTTATCCATCGCCCTCCTATGCATTGCCCCCTACCTTTTATATACCTACTCCCTCACAGGCAAAGTATTCTACTTAGGAAACAGCGGAGGAATGTCCCTTTATTGGATGAGTACCCCGCACCCAGGAGAATTTGGCGATTGGAATAATAAAGATTTTGATGCGAATTGTTTTTCAGCACTTCAACCATGTAATGCCAGCCAGTTTGCCAAAAACCACAAAGAAAACTTCGACTATATCTATCAATTTGAAGGAGTAGAGAGAGATGAAAAATTTAAAGAAGTAGCGATCAAAAATATAAAAACCTATCCTACAAAATACATTAAAAACTGCATTGCCAATCAGGGGCGTTTATGGTTTGGCTTTCCCTATTCCTATTTATATCAAAGAGATTCTACGCTCATCCGTATTTTACCCAATATGCTACTTCTAAGTATCTTCCTACTGACGCTCGTACTATGGGTCTTTAATTTGAAACACATTCCGATAGAAATACACTTTTTACTCCTATTTTTGCTCCTTTACTTGTTTCTTTCAACCCTCGTAAGTGCATTTCCTCGAAATCTTTATGTCATTGTACCCGTCATTCTATTTCTTTTTGCTTATGTTGCACATCGAAGCATTAAAATTAATTGGTCTTTTGATCAATCATCCTAAATATCCTCCATTTCATGCCTAAAGAAGTTACCCACTGGATCATTACCGATAAAGTTGCCCAAAAATTAGCAGGTACTCGTTGGCAACCTGTTTTAGAACAGTTTCCCAATATATACAAACTCGGTGCTGTTTTTCATGATAAAATCTATTACTTTTCCGTCAATAAAAAAGTAGATGACCCAGCACTTAATGCTAAGATAAATGCCATTCCTTCTCGCTTACATGGCATTGATGGAGAAGATACACATGACATCTTACTCTCCATCCTCAAAAGCATCGAAGAGCAAAAAGGAGATAATAATCACCTCAAAGCTCTCTTAGCAGGAATAGCCACCCATATCTACGCCGATATTACTTGGCATCCCTTTGTCTATTACTTTACAGGCGACTACAATGATCCTGACCAAAATCTCCAATTCTGGGCACAACACGATCACCGCAAAATCGAAGCCCTCATGGATCTTTATTTTGCAGGAGGATTCAAGCCCATTCTTCAAAAATACTACTTGGGTAAATACATCAGTAAATTACGCTATCCACTCGACGCACTCTGCGAACAAGCAGGACGACATTTTAGTGATCTTCCCGAAAAAGTGTTTGGACATTATTATGTAAAGGCAGTTCAAGAAGCCCTCTATGGACATCAATGGATGCGGAAGTTAGAGTTAAACTCACAGTTATTTCATGTGCAGAAAACGTTGCCGCGCAGAATAAGATTACTTTATGCTGCCTTTTATAATCAACAACTCAAAAAGTACCTCCCTAAATTTGATAAGGAAATCATGTTCAAAAACCCTGTTACTGGTGATGATCGAGTTATCAAAATGAATGATTTTTTAGATGAAAGCGTGGATAATTGTGTCCGCTTCCTTCACTCTATCGAAGATTGGGTATTCGGTACACAAAAAGGAGTTTTTGCTACACAAGGCCACTCACTTGAACATGGTATGCCTCCTGGTAAAGTCTATGAGATGAAACACTTTGATTTCTTATTTAAGCGAAAATAGTAGCCCCTTTATTCTTTACGAAACTCCTCCACAAAATTTCCGACAAACTCCTTCAGTTACAAAATTTGATGGTCGAATAAAAAACTAAACCTATCAAAATTAGAGAAAACTTGGATAAATGTTCATCCTCTGTTAACTTTACAATGAATACAGGATTAAAACCCTAGTGCTCAATTTTTTAAACTATATAAAATCCGTTATGACAGGTGGAAAGTTGGAAAGAGATGTTTAAAGGTGTAGAAGATGGAGACTATTATTTAGTGGAATATCATTTAAAGAATGGAATAGATCCAAATTATCAGCATCTATTTGGATAGATTAGACCGAGAGATACAGGAAGTCTTATATTTAGTTAAAAAAACAATATGATTAAAGCACTTTACATGCATAAAATTAGGAGAACAACAATTTTTGCTTTTATTTTTTTGAGTTTTATTTCTACCAATTTTGCACAAAACACTAAAACGGTAGATGATACTGAAAAAGCTGATTCGACTTCCATTTATGGGGGCTTAAAATTTAGAAGTATTGGCCCTGCATTGATGTCTGGTAGAATTGCAGATATTGTTATTCATCCAGATAACGAAAATGTATGGTACGTCGCTGTTGGATCTGGTGGAGTTTGGAAAACAGAAAATGCAGGAACTACCTGGAACTCCTTATTTGACAAACAAGTTAGTTACTCCACAGGTTGTATTACCCTTGATCCCCAAAATCCAGAAATAGTTTGGGTAGGAACAGGTGAAAATGTAGGAGGTAGACATATTGGCTATGGTGATGGTATTTATAAAAGTGAAGATGGAGGAAAGTCATGGAAAAATAGGGGACTCAAAAAATCAGAACACCTATCTAAGATTATCATTCATCCAACAAATTCGAATACCATTTGGGTAGCGTCACAAGGTCCTCTTTGGAGTAGCGGCGGGGAACGTGGTGTTTACAAATCAACAGATGGAGGTAAAACGTGGAATCGTACACTTGGGGATGAAGAGTGGGTAGGTGCTACTGACATAATCATTGATCCAAGAAATCCGAACTTGTTGTATGCCGCTACCTGGCAACGCCATCGTACAGTTGCTGGTTATATGGGTGGAGGCCCAGGAACTGCTATTTACAAATCAACGGATGGTGGTGAAAAATGGGATAAACTTAGTAATGGACTTCCAACAAGCAACATGGGAAAAATTGGCTTGGCAATTTCACCTCAAAAACCTGATGTTATTTATGCTGCTATAGAGTTAGACAGAAGAAAAGGAGGAGTGTATAGAAGTGAAGATCAAGGTGCTACATGGACCAAAATGAGTGATGCGGTTGCTGGTGGCACAGGCCCACATTATTACCAAGAATTATATATTTCACCGCATAATTTCGATGAACTTTACTTAGCCAATAACTATATGCTCGTATCTTTTGATGGCGGAAAAACCTTCGAACGAATGAACGAAGAAGAAAAACATGTGGATAATCATGCAGTAGCATTTAAAGAGGATGATCCCAACTATATCTTGGTAGGATGTGATGGAGGATTATATGAAAGTTTCGACAAGACCAAAAATTGGAAATTCGTTGATAATTTACCAATTACACAGTTTTATAAAATTGCTGTAGACGATGCAGAACCGTATTATTATGTATATGGAGGAACACAAGATAACAATACGCAAGGGGTGCCGTCAAGAACAGATAACGTTCATGGAATTCGAAATTCAGATTGGTTTATCGTATTGGGAGGTGATGGGCATCAACCTGCCACTGAACCAGGAAATCCTAATATTGTCTATGCACAGTGGCAACAAGGAAACCTAAATCGTCACGATAGAATTTCGGGTGAAAACGTTTACATTAAACCACAACCAGAATTAGGGGAAAAGTTTGAACGTTACAATTGGGATGCTCCTGTTTTAGTAAGTCCACACAATCCTACACGGATATACTTTGCTTCACAGAGAGTCTGGAAATCTGATGATAGAGGTGATTCCTGGCAGGCAATTTCTGGTGATTTAACCAATAATATCGAACGCATTCAAACACCCTTTTATGGGAAGAAACAGAAGTGGGATAATGCCTGGGATATTTATGCGATGTCCAATTATAGTACTATTACTTCCCTATCAGAATCGCCAAAGAAAGAAGGATTAATATATGTTGGAACCGATGATGGAATCATTCAAGTGACCGAAGATGATGGAGCAAACTGGCGAAAAGTTGACTTTACGAAGATCAATGGACTTCCTAGTACAGCCTTTGTCAATGATATCAAAGCTGATTTGTATGATGAAAATGTAGTTTATGCCGTATTCGATAATCATAAATTCGGTGATTATAAACCATACTTATTCATGAGTTCCAACAAAGGAATGACCTGGAAAGATATTTCTAATAACCTTCCTGACCGCACCTTATTATGGCGCATTGTTCAAGATCATGAAAAAAGTGATCTTCTATTCTTAGGAACTGAATTTGGTG
>JAHDHP010000326.1 GCA_020631245.1 Bacteroidota bacterium
CCATTAACAAGTTGGTTGTTACACCCTATCAAAGTAAGTAGACCACTACTAATTATTAGTAGCAATAGTAATCTCTTAATCATTGATCGTGATTTTAAAAAATGAATAACGTGCTAAGTATTGTAATAAGCTAAAGAATCTAAGGATGAGTTATTTGAAAAATTCAGAGAATATTTAAACAATAACTAAAAACTTTAATAGTTAACATATCAGAATCGCATTATTAAATGTCACTATTGGAATGCTTTGTTGTTAGCATGTTTAATATAGACCTCTAAGATAATTATTTTTTGTAAGTATCTAACTATTTGCAAATAGTTTTATTATCTAAGTGATCTTACTACTTTTATATGACAATTTAAGCATCTATTAAGGCAATTAACTTTTATACTGAAATAATAAAAAATGCCTTAATTTTGTCTTTCATACAAACGATCAATACTTTATGGGTATCTATGAGCAAAAATCACAATGGAAAATAGGGCTATTAATGGCCGCTATTTTGATTATTGCAGCCTCTCTATTATACACTAATCGCCTAGCTAGTAATTTGGCTGAAGAGGAACGTCAAAAACTAAAGCTTCTCTACGATACGCTAAAGGATATGAACAATATCTTGTATGAAGATCCTAGTAAGCTTGCCAAAGGTGGGCATGGACACGGACATACTTATGCTTTTATGATGCGTGTCACCAATTCTAATACGAGTATTCCTGTTATTCTCACCAATGCCAATGGTAAAATTACAAGTCATAAAAACCTCAATGACGATATTCCTTCTTCTCCCAAAACAAAAACTGACTCTACCTTTCTTTACAGACAATTGGCGTCTATGAAACGCACCTACGCGCCTATTCAAATGATGTCAAAAACACTAGGAGACGATGGAACTGTTTATGAACAAGAACAGTATGTATATTACAATGACTCTAAGTTTCTTTACCAATTAAAAATCTATCCCTTTATTCAATTAGGAATTATATCCTTGTTTTTGGGTATTGCCTATCTCGCATTTAGTGCTGCTCGAAGAGCTGAACAAAATAAAGTATGGCTCGGAATGGCAAAAGAAACAGCTCACCAATTAGGTACACCTATTTCTTCAATGGTAGGATGGGTAGAATTACTCAAAGTAACAGAAGACCCAAGTGGTACTGCTCAAATGGCAGGTGTGGAACTCAATAAAGATGTTAAACGTTTAGAGAAAATTGCCGAACGATTTTCTAAAATTGGTTCTAAACCCGAGCTAAAAGCCACCAATATTGTAAAACTGACCGAGCGAACCGTCAATTATGTGAGACGTAGAGCCTCAAATAAAATTGAAATTAGCTATACTTTTAGTAGTAATCCTATTATGGTCAATCTCAATGGTATTCTTTTCGATTGGGTCATTGAAAATTTATTGAAAAATGCACTAGATGCGATGGAAAGTGAGGGTAAGATCAGCGTCGAATTAAAAGAAGAAAACAATAATGTACTCATAGCTGTTACTGATTCTGGAAAAGGAATTCCTAAATCTAAATTCAAAACTGTTTTTGAACCTGGATATAGTACCAAAAAAAGAGGATGGGGACTAGGTCTTTCACTCTCCAAACGCATCGTAGAAATTTATCACTCAGGAAAAATATTTGTCCATCATTCAGGTGTTAACAAAGGAACTTGTTTTCATGTAATTGTTCCCAAAATTTAGCCTTATCTTCGCCCCCTTTAAATGCAATCGTACCCAACAATCAAGCAACCACGATCACCTCGTTAAATCGTACAGGAATGTTTTATCCCAATTTTAAAAAAAGTAGCTGGTTTTTGTTTCCATTTATAAGGACAAAACCAGATCGAAATACCCTTGCCATCCATTTTCTTTCTTTGTTTTTCCTGTGTTGCCTCTTCGTATTATCCTCCCCTACCTTCGCACAAGAAATGACCATCATTGATGCTGAAACACAAAAAGGAATCGAAAATGTCCAAGTATACAATATCGATCAAAGCATTAGTGCAATCACCAACTCCGAAGGCAATGTCGATTTAAGTGCCTTCACTAACCCAACCGACAGCCTCTACTTCCAACATGTGAGTTATGAACAAGCCGCTTGGACATTAGGGCAATTGGCCAGCAAAGATTATCGCCTCCTCCTCTACCCCACCGAAGAGCTATTAGAAGCCTTTGTTTTTTCAGCAGGAAAAATACAAGAACGGCTAGAGGAAGTCACCAACAAAGTAGATGTTATCAATGCGAAATCAGTAGCACTAACCAATCCACAAACCTCGGCTGATTTATTACAACAATCGGGAAATGTGTTTGTACAAAAGAGTCAAATGGGTGGTGGTAGTCCTGTCATTCGAGGTTTCGAAGCCAACAAGGTACTCATCGTTGTTGATGGAGTACGACTCAATAATGCCATCTATCGAGGGGGGCATCTACAAAATGTCATCACTATCGACAACTCCATTCTAGACCGTACCGAAGTAGTATTTGGGCCTGGTTCTGTTATTTATGGAAGTGACGCGCTAGGTGGTGTTATGCACTTTATCACCAAAAAACCACCCCTCTCTAAAGAAGCTGGTAAACTATTGTTCAAAGGAAATGGAATGCTACGCTATGCTACTGTCAATAATGAAAAAACCACACATGTTGATTTCTCCTTAGGTGGACAAAAGCTAGGGGTATTGACCAGTGCTTCTTATAGTGATTTTGGGCACTTAAAAATTGGAAAAAAACGACCACATGGGTATATGGATTGGGGAAAACGCCCGTTCTATATTTCTACCGAAAATGGCTTTGACTCCTTGACTGTCAATCCAGATCCAAATAAATTACTGTACACAGGTTATCAGCAATTTGACTTACTCCAAAAATGGCATTACCAAGTTTCCAATCAATGGCAGCTTGGCTTAAATTTACAATATTCAACCTCCTCCAATATTCCTCGTTATGACCGCCTCAATGATGAAACAGATGACGGTTTAAAATTCGCCCAATGGGATTATGGGCCGCAAAAGCGTTTTTTAGGAGCATTAACCAGTCGTTATTTCTCCAATTCCCTCCTTTTTGATAATATAACTCTAACTGCTAGTTGGCAAAAAATACACGAAGATCGAATCAATCGAAAATTTCAAGAAACAGAAAGTAAACATCGGGAAGAACGCGTACAAGTTTATGGCTTAAATGCCGACTTTGCCAAAAGAAGCGGAGCTAACACTTTTCAATATGGATTAGAAGCCACTCATAATGACGTACAATCACAAGCCTATGAACGTAGTATACTAAGTGACGAACCTAATGATGCTATTGTTCAAACACGCTATCCAGATGGTGGAAGTAGTATGACTACATTTGCGCTTTATTTACGACACAAAATAAACATTGGGAAAAAAATCACCCTCACCGAAGGTATCCGTTTTTCAACCATCAATCTAGGAGCCAACTTTATTGATACCACCTTTTTTAGCTTGCCCGAGTCCTCGATCAATGATCAATTTAGTGCTTTTACAGGTAGCCTAGGAGCCGTCTATCGCCCTAGTGACCTTATCCGTTTCAAAGGCAATTTATCAAGCGGTTTCCGCGCACCTAATATTGATGATGCGACTAAAGTATTTGACCCAAATGACGATATTGTTGTCGTTCCTAACCTCAACTTACGCCCCGAATACGCTTGGAATGCCGAACTAGGACTAACAACAGGCAACTCCCTTTTTCAATTCAATGCCGATGTTTATTATAACTATCTCACCAATGTCATTCGTCGTGCCCCCTACTCCCTCAACGGACTGGATTCACTTATTTATGATGGCGAATTAAAAGCAACTTATGCCAATGAGAATTCAGGTAAAGCAGTTATTTATGGTTTTGCATTAGGTGGTAAACTCTTTATCACCGAACAACTCAGTATCGAAAAGAAATTCAATTATACCAAAGGACGAGACATCTCTAACGACCAACCACTAGGTCATATCCCTCCTGTTTTTGGGCAGGCAAAAGTACTCTATCAAGCCGCCAATGATCAATTTTCGGCTGCACTCGATGTTCGGTATAATGGCTGGAAACGGATCGAAGATTATTCGCTAACAGGTGAGGATAAAGAAAACGAAGCTACTCCTGAAGGTACTCCCGCTTGGTATACGATCAATGCCTATGTCAATTGGCAATTGAGCAAATCTATTCAACTGGGTCTTGCTGCTGAAAATATACTAGATCACCATTACCTTCCTTTTTCGTCGGGAGTAAGTGCGCCAGGCCGTAATTTCTTAGTTACTCTTCGAACAGGGTTTTAGGGGATTGTGGGAGAAAATACTTCTGGAGTGAAAAAACAAGGATTCACAAGCGTAAAAATTCTAATTTTCTGGGCGTGCCCCCATTTTTTCTTTTTCGCCCGTTCATGCGTCCACGCATGAACTAAAGGCGAAAAAAGAAAAAATGGGGTCGGGCTATTCGTTTGTAGTTGTCTCATAGCTGCTAGTTCAGCATAGTCCTAGCGGTGTCTTCCGCTGTCAGCCCCGCTAGTCTTTGCTTCACACAAGCAGCCATTTCGCCAAGCTACCACTGCTATCCCTCACGCAGTGAGGTGGGTTTTGTGCGATGTACTAAGTGCGATGTGCGATGAAGGTACTTTTACCCTTCTTTATACATTGTATTTTTTGCAATAAATCGTTTTTACAAAGGTATAAAGCGGAAAACGTCCGACGATTTACGATTTCCGTCCGACGGAGATGCTTTTACTTTCCACTATACATAATTCATTGTCGAATGTATCGCTTCTACAAAGGTACAATGCATACCGATGGACAAATACAACACCCCAACAGGGAACTATCTCCCCTATTCAAATGTAAATAAAGGCGTAACACATCATAGTATCTTCTCATAACACAATACGCCGTATGAAACAAGTCATATTCACATTTATTAGCCTCTTTCTAATCACTATTCTTTTTTCTTGTAGCAATCGCTTCATGGAACCACAAGTTATTCCCAAAGAACCTTATCCAAAATTGAATGTAAAATTACTAGAAATAGATCGTAAAAACTTTCAACAACTCTCTTTGGACGATGCAATAAAAAAATATGGCGAGCCTTTCGAAAAGGGTATTTACAAGATACAGGATACGGAAGTAAGTTGGGCAATCAGAGATTCGATCTTTCCCAACAGAGAATTTGAAAAACAAGAAATAAAGGTATTAGAAGCTTATTGGGTACGACAAGCGCAATCTTGGTATGCAGTATATTATTTGAAAAAGGAGGGTGTGTGGCAGCCGATTGATTTGTTGATACAGGTGTGATTTCAGGTGTCAGGTGTCAGGTGTCAGGTGTCAGGTGTCAGGTGTCAGGTGTCAG
>JAHDHP010000327.1 GCA_020631245.1 Bacteroidota bacterium
GAGTTTATCCTTAAATCGGTTCGCAATATTGGTAAAATGCCTAAAGAGTTTGTAGTACGATAAACACCAGAAATACGCTAGAAGATTCGTTGCACTTTGTACGTTAGAAGATTCATCGCACCTCGCACAATTATCACACTAAATGATCAATCCGTTTTTTCTCAATGGCTTGACTCGCCACAAAACACAGCATTTGTGCGGCACTATCTAAAGTAGCAAAGCGTTTGTCAGTTGTTAATCCTTTGGCATAACGATAATAAATTTGTTGAGCAATTACAGCCAATTTAAACAAGCCATAAACATAGTAAAATACGAGGTGGTTAATCGGTTGACCACTCTTTTGAGCATACATTTGTACTAGTTCGGAACGACTCGGATTACCAGGTAAAACGGTAGGAGAGGGAATGCCTTGTTTCATAAGAGGGCCATCTTCTTCCATTGTCCAGTAGGCGAGGGTAGTACCCAAATCCATCAGGGGATCACCAAGCGTACACATTTCCCAATCCAGTACTGATTTTACAGCAGCCCAAGTATCATCTGCAAAAACGATATTGTCATAACGATAATCGTTGTGAATCAGACTGTGTGTGTATTCGCGTGGTTGGTTTTCTTCCATCCAAGTCATTACTTGCTGTACCTGCGGAATATCTCTTGTTGCTGCTTTGAGGTATTGTTTCCCCCAATTGCTTACTTGCCGTTCCACATAACCCGCAGGTCGCCCTAAATCTCCCAAGCCGACCGCCTCATAATCTACTTGGTGTAGTTGTATAAAGGAATCTAACCAGGTAGTAGCAATCGTCTTAAACTCCGCCTCACTAATGGCACGTTTCTTCGTTTCTTTTACAGTTAAAATAATTCCCTCCACATGCTCCATAATGTAGAAAGGTGCCCCTAAAATAGCAGGATCATCAGTGTAGGTATATGCTTGAGGGGAAGGAAATACCTTGTATAATTTGGACAAGATTTTATATTCCCTTCCCATATCATGCCCGCGTTTCACCGCCCCAAAAGGAGGACGGCGAAGTACTAGGTTTTTTCCTTCAATTTGAAGGAGGTAAGTAAGGTTGGAAAAACCATTGGAAAACTGCGAAACTTGTAGTTCGCTTTGTACATCAGCGATCAAGCCATTTGCTTGTAAATAGGCTTTAAGTGATAATTCATTAAGTTCCTCTCCTTTTCTAACTTGTTGGGGCATAGCTTATATGTTGGTTATCTAAAGTACGGAAGCAGCTTCTTCAATGATTGTTAATGAATCCTTATGCATCAACGTTTCTTTTGTCGCCAGAATTTTAGGTAATTCATACTTAAAGTAAAACTTCATGGTATGGATCTTACTTTCATAAAAATCAGCACTATAAGTCATCTTACCTGTAACTAAAGCTGTTTTAGCAGTAGTTGCCATTTTGAGCCATTGCCATGCAATAACTACATTGCTCATCATTTCCATAAAAATAGAAGCATCAGCAATATAGCGTTCATTTTCACCTTTCATGGCATATTGTAATAAATGCATTAATACTTCTTGCAATGATTTAGAAGCATTTTTGAGCTGATCAGCAAACGGTTTTAAATCGTCATAGTTGGAAGCCGCTTTTATGGTGGTAATTAGTTCTTTGGTGAGGCGTTTCATCGCTTCTCCATTTTTCATGACCACTTTTCGTCCGAGTAAGTCCAGCGATTGAATACCTGTTGTTCCTTCATAGAGAGCCATGATTCGAATATCTCGATAATACTGTTGTAGTACAAAATCGGTACAGAAACCATAACCACCTAATACTTGCAAGCCATTGCTAATTGATACTCGTCCCATTTCAGAAGGGTAGGTTTTGGCAATGGGCGTTAATATTTCGAGGAGGTCATTATAATGTTCTTTGTCGGCTTCGGGGCCTGCTACTTCCATATCATGATAATAGGCTGTTTGTAGGAGTATAGCCAATGATCCTTCAGTGATGGCTTTTTGTAAAAGCAACATTCGTCGAACATCAGGATGGTTGATGATTGTCGTTTGTTCTGCCGAAGTATTTTTTATACCTCCAGCTTGTATTCGTCGTCCTTGTGGACGTTCTTTAGCGTATTGGAGAGACGCATGATAGGCGGCAGTGGCTACTCCAGCGGCGGTGATGCCCACTTCAATTCTTGCTCCATTCATCATTTGGAACATGTACCGCAATCCATGATGAGGGGATCCAACTAACCAACCTTTACAGTTATCCTGTTCTCCAAAAACAAGGTGAGTAGTACAATAACCTCGTTGCCCCAATTTTTGAAAATCGGCAATTGTAACGACATCATTTGGCTCTAAGGAACCGTCGTTTTTGATTCGTTTTTTAGGAATCACAAAAAGCGAAATCCCTTTTGTACCTGTGGGTGCGCCTTCAATACGAGCGAGTACAAGGTGAACAAAGTTTTCACAATATTCATGATCACCTCCTGAGATGAATATTTTCTGTCCTGTAATTTGGTAAGAACCATCCTCATTAGGCTTGGCCGAGGTTTTCACATCTGATAAAGAACTACCCGCTTGTGGTTCGGTTAGGCACATCGTTCCTGACCACTTTCCTGCTATCATAGGAGGTACATAGGTATCTATTAATTCTTGTGTTCCGAAGGAGACAATTAATTTGGCAGCTCCCCCGATAAGACCTGAGTAACCATGTAAATTGTTATTGGCACAATGTTGAATAAAAGAATAACAAGAATACAAAGAGCCTGGTAATTGCATACCTCCTACCTCGTAGTCGAAGCTTGCTCCAATGGTGCCATTTTCAGCGGAATGTTTGATATAATCTTCTACAACAGGATGTACTATGATTTTTCCATCTTTAAAATGGGCTGGTTTCTCATCCATTTCACGAAAACAGGGATACATTACTTTATCGGCATAGTCTTTCGTCGAATCTAAGAAAATATCGAAGCTATCTTTATCATAATCTTGAAAGCGTTCGTAAGCACATATTTGTTTGATGTCTAATGTTTCATGTAAAATGAAGCGGAGAGTATCCATATCCATGTACTGAGCCATAGTTGATTGTCTTTTTTGTGGGTAAAAAATTGACTTGTAAGATACGGAAAAGGAGGCAGGTTTCAGGAATCAGGAGTCAGGTTTTTTTAGAAGAGGCAGGCAAGGCCATCCAATCATTTTCCACAAAGTATATCCTTTTGCGTGAGTGATTGAGTTGTTGAGTGATTGAATTGTTGAGTTGGAGTATTTATGTACTTATTGACCCAACCACTCAACCACCCAACAACTCAATAAATTGCGTATCTTTGCATTTTCCAATAACCAAAAATAGTGTGTATGGCTGATGAACATTTAGAAGGGGTAAACCACCGAGTGGAAGATGTAGAAGGAGGAGATGCCATGTATGAGCATTATCAGATTTTGGTAGATAAAAAACAAGTGCCGATTCGAATTGATAAGTTTCTGGTGAATCGTTTGTCGAAAACAAGAAATAAGATTCAGCAGGCAGCGAAGGCAGATTGTTTGTTAGTGAACGATAAACCTGTAAAGGCCAATTTTAAGATTAAGCCACTACATCGCATTTCTGTATTATTACCCAAGCCTTTGGAAAACTATGAAATAGTGCCTGAAGAAATGGACTTGGATATCGTGTATGAGGATGATGAGGTATTAGTGATTAACAAATCGGCTGGTTTGGTAGTGCATCCAGGTGTTGGAAATTATTCAGGTACTTTAGTGCATGGTTTGAGCCATTATTTGAAGGGCTTGGAGGTTCCTTCTAAGCCGCATCATGATCCTTTGCCACGGCCTGGTATTGTGCATCGTATTGATAAGATGACAACAGGTTTGTTGATTACAGCTAAGACAGAAAATGCACTGGTTAATTTGAGTAAGCAGTTTTTTGACCATACCATTGTACGTCGTTATGTCGCCTTGGTGTGGGGAGATGTGAAAGAGGAGGAAGGAACGATAGAGGCTAATTTGGGACGTGATCCAAAACATCGACGATTGATGACCGTGTTTGAGGAAGAAGATCAAGGAAAACATGCCATCACTCATTATAAAGTATTGGAACGATTGGGCTATGTAACATTAATTGAATGTCGCTTGGAAACAGGTAGAACACATCAAATACGGGTGCATATGAAACATATTGGGCATCCTTTGTTTGGGGATCAACAATATGGAGGCGATAGAATTGTAAAAGGAACAGTGTATACCAAATATAAACAATTTGTTGAAAATTGTTTTAAATTGATACCTCGTCAGGCACTTCACGCCAAAGTATTGGGCTTTGTTCATCCTGGTACTGGAGAAGATATGCGCCTTGAATCGCCTTTACCTGAGGATATGCAACAAGTATTGGAAAAATGGAGAAAGTACGTGGGTAGATAAGAAAAACTTGCAAAAATCATTTAAATTATCGAACTTTCAGAAAATATTGAAAGTTATTGTTTTAAAGCTTTGTTTATGAATACACCAGTTAAGATTGATATATTATTGAACAATCCACACCTACCCAAAGAACAGCGTATCATCGCTGAAAAAGTGGTAGCTGGCGAACGGATTAGTCAAGAGGAAGGTATATTGTTATACGAGGAGGCTGAATTGTCTTTTGTAGGGGCTTTGGCCAATTTTATTCGAGAGCAAAAGCATGGAGATGCGACCTATTTTAACCGCAACTTTCATATTGAACCGACGAATTTATGTGTGTATACTTGTAAGTTCTGCTCCTATTCTCGCTTGATTAAACAGAAAGAGGAAGGTTGGATTTATACGGCAGAGGAGATGATGGATATTGTGAAAAGCTATGATGATAAACCAGTTACAGAAGTACATTTGGTGGGTGGGGTATTACCACAACTCAATTTGCAGTTCTTTGCTGATTTGATTCGAGAGATTAAGGCACATCGACCTGAATTGCATGTGAAAGGATTTACACCCGTTGAGTATTATTATATGTTCAAAAAGGCGAAGGTGAGTTATGAAGAAGGATTCCGCATTTTGAAAGAGGCGGGTTTAAATTCGATGCCAGGAGGAGGAGCCGAAATTTTTCATGAGGAGATACGGGATGAGATTTGTAAGGATAAATGTAATGCGCAAGAATGGTTGGATATTCATGAGACAGCTCATGCAATGGGTATTCCATCTAATTGTACGATGTTGTATGGGCATATCGAAAAGCCGTGGCACCGAGTGGATCATATGGAGCGACTCCGCCAATTGCAAGATAAAACGGGTGGCTTTAATTGTTTTATTCCGCTTAAATATCGTTCGGCAAATAATGAGATGTCGCATTTGGGAGA
>JAHDHP010000328.1 GCA_020631245.1 Bacteroidota bacterium
CTACTATCCCTCACGCGTAAAGACAAGGCATGCCTTGTCTCTGCCTCACTCATTCCTTCAATCACTCAACACCGCTGCCCCCAAACACTGCTCAGGTATAGCAAAAGCATCCACTAATCCTCCAGCATCCTCGCGAACCAATTTACACAAACGATCTACCTGCTTGCGAATAGCCCTAGTTTTGCTTCCTTCAAAAAATCCTTTCTCCAAATACCAGCCCTTATGTTTTTCTAAAGTATGAAGCGCATATAATTGACACAACTGCAATAATGGACGATAAATAGAACCGCCTTTCTGTAATTTCACTGCCTTAATAAACTCCTGTAAAACGATACGTTCCACATAAGCTTCAGCCATGACTACCAAATGCTGTTGGACTGCCAAGAAAGCCTCGTAGGCATCATCCCCTCGATCTATCTTTTTCTTCAAACGTTGTGCTGCTGATAAGACCAATTCTTCTTCACGATAAGTAAAAGCATCCAAGTGAAATTGCGTATCAAGCAGGTGCTTCTCATCTACTTTTCGATTATATAAGGGATTATTTTCTGCCAGCATATGGCTTGCCTGATGTCCAAAGAAACGAACATAACCTAACAAATCAAGCTTGCGAAACTCTTGTTTAAAAGCAGTTAAGCGTCCTTTTGCCACCAATTGCATGAGTACGGTATTGTCTCCCTCGAAAGTGGTAAATACATCGGTATCAGCTTTCAGGTCTGCAAAACGATTTTCAGACAAGTATCCATTACCTCCACAAGCCTCTCGGCATTCTTGTAAAGCCGCTGTTGCATGCCAGGTACTATACGCTTTCAAACCTGCTGCCAATGCTTCTATTTCGCGGGTATCGGCTCCTTCTTCTTGTGCCAAGAACTCCTTTACTACATACTTATGGGCAAAATCTAAGGCATAAGTTTTAGCCAATAAAGGCATCAAACGACGCTGGTGCGTCGGATAATCCAATAAGAGGGTTTCGGGTTTATCGGCTGGTCCAAACTGTCGCCTTTTGAGGGCGTATTTAATCGCAATGGTCAATCCAGATTTGGTAGCACTCAAGCCTCCCATAGGTACACATACACGCCCTCCTACAAGTGTACCGAGCATGGTAAAAAAGCGGCGTGACTCACTACTAATCGGACTTGAATATTCTCCTGCTTCGCTCACATCTCCAAAACGGTTCAATAAATTTTCTCTTGGTACGCGTACTTGGTCAAACCAGATTCGTCCATTATCGACTCCATTCAAACCTAGCTTTGTTCCATTATCTGCAATTCGAATTCCTGGCAAAGTGTTCCCTGCCTCATCTCGCAGCGGAACTACAAAAGCATGTACTCCATAACTTTCTCCATTGGTTTCTAATTGTGCAAATACACTTGCCATTCGACCGTGTACCGCCGCATTCCCAATGTATTCTTTACGTGCATTTTCTGAAGGAGTGTGAATAATAAATTCTTTCGTAGTAGGATCATAAGTAGCGGTCGTTTCTATTTCCCGCACATTCGAACCATGTCCAGATTCAGTCATCGCAAAACTACCAGGTATGCTTAAATCACCGATCGCTTTCAAATATTTTTCATGGTGTTGTTTGGTTCCTAGCCACATGACACTTCCTCCCCACAAACCAAATTGCACCCCAAATTTAATGAGTAAACTAAGGTCATGGTATCCCATCATTTCGAAAATGGCAACATAATCCGACATATCACCTCCCCCACCATATTCTTTAGGAAAATGAGCTGCTCCAAATCCTTGCTCAGCGAGTAGCTGACACCAATGAAATACCTGTTCACGAAATTCTTTTTTACTTTCAAACTCTTGATACTTAAATTTAGGGTCTGCTAAAATCACCCGCATTCGATGTTTTATTTCAGCTTTATCTCCATCTAGTACCCGCGTAATTCTAGCAGGATCAAAATCAAGTTTTTTCCCTTCTTCTTTAATTTCAGGACGCTTATCACTCACCAATTCCCGACAGGCTTCATGTCCTACAATACCAAGAGCTTCTTCCATTTCACATAAGGCAGCCCTTGTTTTTTCATGAGAAATCACCTCTCCCCCATCTTCTGTATTGATCTTTGCTATTTCCATCCCCAAATCAGCTAGAGAACCACGCGTTTCTGACTTCAAGTCCTTTCCACTTTTTCGAATCAATTTCACCCAATGTTGTATCTCCCTAGCCGAGGGAGGATCATTCGGATCAAGCCACTTATAAAGTATTCGCTTATCTGCATCGGTCAACCAACTTTGTGCCTCTATCACCCGTTCCATTTTTTCAATTTCAGAAGGGAGCAATATCTCATCTGCCCATGCTACATACAACATGGGTAAAAAAGCAATTAAATGAGGGACTTCTTTTAGTTCTTCTAGCTTACGCGGGACAGATAGTTCCATGATTTTTTTTATTTTGCTATTTGAATGAATAGAATATTCGATATTGTGTGTACAATTACTAACAGCGAAGGTTATGCCATTGTTGAACGATTGATTGTACAAAACATAATCCTTCGTTTATCCCAATCCCCAATCTTATGAAAATTCTCAATACGGCCCAAATCCGTCAAGCGGATCAAGCCACTATCAAGTATGAACCTATTTCTTCCATTGACTTGATGGAACGCGCCTCAACTGCTTTCACCGAAACCTTTTGTACCCTTTTCGATACCACACAAACAGTGAAGGTAATTTGTGGGCTAGGCAATAATGGAGGCGATGGACTTTGTATCGCGCGCCAACTACATAATAGAGGCTATCAAATAGAAGTTTATATTATTCGGTTTTCCCCCAATAGCTCGGATGATTTTCAAGTAAATGAACAACGCCTACAAGCATTAGAAGGAGTCAAAATCAAAGAGGTTTTTAAAATAGAAGATATCCCTCCTTTTGAAGAACCTACTCTACTTATTGATGCCTTGTTTGGCTCAGGCCTTAGTCGCCCTATTACAGGGCTACCTGCCCAAATAATTCAACGCATGAATACTACATGTACGAACATCGTTGCAGTAGATTTACCTTCTGGCTTATATGTAGAGAAACCTGTTGACGAGGAGCAAATAGTTGTCCAAGCAGCTTACACTATTTCCTTTGAAACCCCCAAACTCTCCTTTCTACTTCCCCAAAATGCCCATTTTGTAGGAGATTGGCGGGTAGTTCCTATTGGATTATCCCCTTCATTTATACAATCTTGTCCAACTCCTTATTATTACCTATCCGAAGATATTATACGAAGCATCCTACAACCCAGAGGAAAATTCTCACATAAAGGCACTAACGGACATTTATTATTTATAGGAGGTAGTAAAGGAAAAATTGGAGCCTGTATTTTAGCTTGTCGTGCAGGTTTAAAAGCAGGTGCAGGTCTTGTAACTGCCTATGTACCAGCTTGTGGTTATCAAATCATGCAAATTGCAGTGCCTGAAGTCATGTGTCTTACCGATCAAAAAGAAAACTATATTCATAGCCTCCCTCCTCTAAACAATTATAAGGCTATTGCAGTAGGACCAGGCTTAGATACCCAAGAAAATACAAGCACAGTACTCCTAAAACTATTAAAGGAAAGTCGCTGTCCATTGGTAATAGATGCTGATGCGCTCAATATCATTGCGAAAAACAATTGGTTACAACACCTCCCCAAACACAGTATCCTAACACCCCACCCCAAAGAATTTAGTCGCTTATTTGGTTCCTCTCCTGATGATTACCTCCGCCTCGAAAAATTAGAAAAAGTCGCCCAAGAATATCAAGTAGTAATCGTCTTAAAAGGGGCACATACAGCCGTCGCCCTTCCCGATGGGACAACTTATTTTAACTCCACTGGCAACCCTGCAATGGCAACTGCGGGAAGTGGTGATGTCCTAACAGGCATCATAGGTGCTTTTCTTGCAAGAGGCTATACTTCTCAAGAGAGTGCTTTTTTAGGAGTATATTTACATGGCTTGGCAGGTGACCGAGCTGCTTGGGAAAAAGGTAATATCTTAGCAGGAGATATTATTACCTATTTTAGAGAATCTAAATAACTAAACGAAGCCATATACATTGACCATACTTTATCATATAGCGATTTACTTCTACGGATTACTTTTACGAGTAGCGTCCCTCTTTTCACCCAAAGCAGCATTATGGGTCAATGGACGTAAGGATAGTTGGACACAGATACAAGAACAACTAAAAGCAAACGAAACAAGAGTTTGGTTTCACTGTGCCTCTTTAGGAGAATTTGAACAAGGTCGCCCATTGATCGAAGCTTATCGAGAAAAATACCCCACACATAAAATAGTACTTAGCTTTTTTTCTCCTTCAGGTTATGAAATCCGCAAAAATTATCAAGGAGCGGATTATATCTTTTACCTTCCACTAGATACACCTAGTAATGCACGCAAATGGCTACAACTCATACAACCTCAGTGCGCCTTTTTTATCAAATACGAATTTTGGCGCAATTACCTCTATCAACTCCACCAACAACAAATCCCCACTTATTTGGTAGCAGGCATCTTTCGAAAAGAGCAACTCTTTTTCAAGTGGTATGGCAAATTTTTCAAAAATATACTTTCCTATTTTACGCACCTCTTTGTACAAAACCAATACAGTTTACAATTACTAAAACACCACCAAATCCACCACGCTTCCTATGCACCAGATACCCGTTTTGATCGAGTAGCCCATATTGCCCAACAAGCAAAAGAACTGCCTTTTATTGAGCAATTTAAGGGGGAGAAAAAACTGCTTGTATTGGGCAGTTCATGGCCAGCCGATGAAAGTTTATTTGCCACCATTTCCCCCAACATCCTAGTACATTATAAACTCCTAATCGCACCTCACGAAATCCACGAATCACACCTCCAACAAATCGAGAGCCTTTACTCAGGGCAATGTGTCCGTTACTCAGTAGGCATAAAAAAAACTGCTCTTTTGCAAGAGCAGCCTATTTTAATTATTGATAATATTGGGATGTTATCATCCATTTATCAGTATGGTGATATAACTTATATTGGCGGAGGTTTTGGCGTCGGCATCCACAATATCCTAGAAGCCGCCATTTTCGGAATGCCTATCATTTTTGGGCCCAATTATCACAAATTCCAAGAAGCCAAAGACTTGGTTGATTTAAAAGCTGCCTTCTCTATCCAAGACACAACACAACTTCAAAATATCCTTCAACAACTCCAAGAAAATCAGTCTATTTATAATCATGCCTCCCAACAAGCACAAAACTACGTCCAACAACATACGGGCGGCACTCAACTCATCCTCCAAAAAACTAATCATTCGTA
>JAHDHP010000329.1 GCA_020631245.1 Bacteroidota bacterium
TGCGCGCAACGTATCTACTCAATCAACCAAGCACTCAACCACTATTTCAGGTCGGGCTATCCGCTTGTAGTTGCCTCACATCCGCTTGTTCAGCATAGGTACTAGCAGTGTCTTCCGCTGTCAGCCCTGCTAGTCCTTGCTTCACAAAAGCGGCTGTTTCAGCAAGCTACCACTACTATCCCTCACGCAATAAAAGTTTCATGTGTTAATAAAATTCCCCCAATTAACTTGATAAACTAAGACTAGTAAATAAACGTAGGTATATAGTTCGCCTAAAAGAAAATAGAATTAAGGTTATCAAAAAAAAAGGGGAATAAATGTTTTTTTGGTTTGCATAAAATAAGGGGGGAGATCGCAGCTTATGCTAACTCCCCCATAAAACCCATTCTAAAGTTTTTCAGAAAAAATAGAAAAGAAACTGTCAGTTTTATACTTTCACTAACCTGTTTATCAGAAATAAATATAGCAGAACCCCATTAATAAAATGCTATATTTTCTTTCCTTTATAAACAGTTATGATTCAACATAATAATAAAAGTACAAGATGAAATTGATTATTCTCCCAATGACATTTCTTAGTTATCCCATCTCTAACTAAGACATTTCACTCTATCACTGACAGTTTCTGTAAGAATTTGATTCTCTAGTATTTCTTCATAATTAAATAAAACAACATTATCATCAGTAATAATATCTAATATTTTACAAGTAATTTTATCTGCAATAGATTTAGTACAGTTATTCATACTTATCATTTTCTCTACATATCCATATAAAATTTGATTATGTAATAAGCTAGCAAAGCCTCCTTTTATAAAATCCATGACAGAAGTATATGTGCCAGGGGCTTTTATCATTAATTGCTCATAAAATTTCTGTTCTCCCATTTTGAAATGATCAACTATTGATTGAATCATTTTTATAATCTTATCTTTGCGACTAAGCTGCATATTTGAAATATGTAATATTTCCTTCTTCGCAAGGTATATTTTTATGACCATAAATTCATTTAGCCAAACGGATTCATTATCAGTTGAAGAAAGAAGTCTAATCATACCTCCCTTTTTCAAAGAGATGGTGTTGGTATTGATAGGTGGAATTACAATATGAGACATATCAGGCTTTTTTTGGGTGAACATTTTTACTTTTTAACCTAGTAAAATACACCTCTTATAATTCAATCTGCGTGCCAAAACCACAAACAACTAACTATCAATGCTTTACACAAAAAAACACCACAAAATCTAGTTAAAAATTTCGCTTATTTAAGAAATTCCTCAAATAAGATCAATAAATTCCAGCAATTATAAAGGGTATAATTAATGATTACTGAAGATCACTCACTTAACCTCGCCATCATTGATGACGATAAAGAAGACATGGAACTATTATGTGACTACCTAAGCGACCCTAATGTGTTTAGTAATTCTAATTATCAGCTTCACAAGTTTACTACTATTGAAGATGCGGTTTTAGGGAAGACTAATTTAGTCATTGATTTGCTATTACTTGATCTAAACTTAGTATTATCAAATGGTCTGGAAACACTTACCATTACCAAAAGTCAATTTCCTGATATTCCAATTATTGTTTTAACGGGTTTATATGATTCTAAACTAGGATTAGCTTGTATTCGTGAAGGAGCTACCGATTTTCTGGTAAAAAACCAATACACGGGCGAGCAAATATGGCGAAGTATTATCTATGCTATTGAGCGTTTTAAATTGACAAAAACGCTTAATCAGTTAACGGAACAATTAAAAACGGAAAATCGGGTACTTAAAGAAGAAATAAAACTAGAACATAATTTTACAGAAATAATTACCCATAGTAAAACGTATGAGCAAGTACTACTACAAGTTGAGCAAGTAGCTAACACCGATGCAACTGTATTAATCTTAGGAGAAAGCGGTACAGGGAAAGAGCTGTTGGCTAGAGCAGTCCATAATCATAGTAAACGCAAACAACTCCCACTAGTAAAAGTCAATTGTGCCACTTTGCCCGCTAATTTGATTGAAAGTGAGTTATTTGGTCATGAAAAAGGGGCATTTACTGGGGCTTTCCAACGAAAAATTGGACGTTTTGAACTAGCTCATAAAGGTACTATCTTCTTGGATGAGATTGGAGAACTTCCTATTGAATTACAAAGCAAACTATTACGCGTATTACAGGAAGGAGAATTTGAACGTTTAGGCAATCCTAAAACACTTAAAACAGATGTACGAATCATTGCTGCGACTAATCGAAATTTGAAAAAAGCCATGCAGGAAAAGCGATTTCGAGAAGATTTATATTATCGCCTTAATGTTTTTCCAATTATCAATATTCCTCTGCGCGATCGCAAAGAAGATATCCCATTATTAATCGACTTTTTCATTAAAAAGTATAATGTAAAAATTGGTAGAAACGTTACACATGTATCTTCTAAATTATTGCGCGAATTAACTAGCTATGCTTGGCCAGGCAATGTCCGAGAACTAGAAAACATCATTGAAAGAGCTATTATTACTAGTTCAGGTAAATACTTACAACTTGATACTAGCATTTTAAAAAAACAGCCCAAAAATACGACCAAATCTTTTTTATCCTTTGAGGAAATGCAACGCCAACACATCATTAAAGCACTCAAAAAATGTAATTGGCGCATTACAGGTCCTAAGGGTGCAGCAACACTATTACAACTAAAAGACAAAACCCTTTATTCTAAAATGCGTAAACTAGATATTAATAGAAATAACTTTATGATAGATTAGTTAATAAACCTCCCTTTTTAGTCTACATCAGGTATCTCTACAATTTCAATCCAGAAACGCTTAAACTGAATCATAACCTTAATTAAGTCTTCAAAGTTGATTGGTTTTCGGATATAAGAATTACAACCTGCATTATAGCTTTTCAAAATATCTTCTTGTGCTCTAGAAGTAGTAAGAATAATGACTGGTATTTTTTTGAATAGAGGTTCTTTTCGAATAATTTCGAGTGCCTCTCTACCATCCATTTTAGGCATATTGAGATCAAGGAGTATAATAGAAGGTAATGGCTTCCCTCTTAGGTACTCATGTTTACCTTCACGCCTAAGATAATCAATCAATTCTACCCCATTCACCACTCGATCTATAGGATTCAATACATTTGCTTCTACTAGTGCTTCTGAAGTTAGTAAATAATCATCATCATCATCTTCTGCAATTACTATTTGGATTCTTTTACGGTTATTCATTTCTATTTACTTTTTTGTATTATTTATGGCAGGAAGCATAATTACAAATGTTGCTCCATCCCCTTTTTTACTATGAGCAGTTAGGTCTCCTCCTAAATGAAACGTTATTTTGCGACATAAGGCTAAACCAATCCCAGTACCTTCGTATTCATGACGTGTATGTAAACGTTTGAAAGGTTGAAAAATATGATCTGCATATTTTTCCTCAAAACCAATTCCATTATCAACAACACTGATATACAATTTATCTTCTACCATTTTGTGTTTAATACGAATTTCTAGCGCACGCTCACTACTAGCAAATTTAATGGCATTGGTTAACAAGTTTTGAAATAATTGCCTTACTTGTACTTTATTTCCTTTTATGGCAGGTAGTTCGCTTTCAACAATTACCTTACCCTCTGCTTTCATTAATTTATATTCAATATCGCTAAGCACCCCTTTCAATATTTCATTGACATCTAATACATCTTGTTCTTTTGTAGCTCCTAAAACACGAGAATATGCTAATAGATCATCTATCAACTGTTCCATTCGTTTGGTTGCCGCTATTACTCTGTCAAAGTACTGTTGTCCTTTTTCTGAAAGTTTATCTCCATCTACTTGCACAATACGATTAATAAAGGCTGTTATTTTTCGTAATGGTTCTTGTAAATCGTGCGATGCCACATAAGCAAATTGTTCTAATTCTTGATTGGATCGTACCAGCTCTTTATTCATTGATTCGAGTGCCTTATGTTGTAGATATTCCTTAGTTTGATCTCTAACTACTGCAATAACCTCGTTCTTTTCAGATGGATTAATTCGCACTTCATTATAGGTTGGTTTAGCATCTTTAGGAATAGTAAACTCAAACTTACTAGATATTTGTTTATCCACAACCTCTTGAATATGTTCTAGAAATTGAATTCCAATATGGGGAGGCATAATATCGGTTATCTTTTTTCCTATTGCTTGATTTATAGGCATATATGGCTGCCATGCTTCTCCTGCTTGGATATCAAGAATGACACCTACCTTATTGTATCTAATATATAAATCGGGCAATCCTTCAAAAAACAGTTTTAGTGCTTGTGCTTGCTTGTTGATTTTCTGTTCAGCTTTTTTTAGAGAAGTAATATCTCTAACAATTACAACTGTTTGCTCTCCACTTACAGGCATACATCGAGCTTCATACTCTTTAGTTATATCATTTTCAGGAAGTTGATATTCAACAGTTGTCATTTCACCTGTTTCGAACATCTTGTTTAATGCTCCTTCTAATAATTCGACTAAGGCTGGTGGGAAAAGATCTCTAACAGTTAACCCGATAATCTGATCAGCGGGAACAATAGGTTTGTTACCCTCTCCATGTTTAACATCAAGGTACCGTCCATTTTTATCAAGACGAAAATATAGGTCGGGTAATGCCTTAAAAATAACTTCTATTTCTTCTTGTCGCTTTTTTCGAACTGTAATATCTCTTCCAACTACATAAATGGTATTGTCTTCTAGATCTATCTTAAAACTCCAAAGTGCCCAAATAAATACATTTTCAGTCGAATTTTCTAAACGTAGCTCTAAGTCACTTACATATTCTCCTTCTAAAATAGCCCCCCACAAACCCAACAAAAGTGGCTGGTCTTCTAGATGAATTAAATCAATAAGCTTTGTACCTATTAGTTTGGATTTTATTCTTCGATCAAAGGTAGGATTTATCCATTGTATTAAACTCTCAAGGTCTAAGACACACATGAAGTCCTCAGTTAAACTGAGAAACTTTTCATAATTCTTCATACTTACATTAAAGAGAAGTAATAATATTATATCAGGTAAGCAATCACAAGATACAAAAAAAGCTGAAACTTATCGTCTATACCACCAGTAGTGACGCTGGCGGTAGCTCCGTCGGACGTCGCATCGTAAATCGTCTTTCGCGTTATACCTTAGCAAAAACGATTCATTACAAAATGTACCATATATAATGAAGAGTAAAAGTACCTTCGTCGCACATCGCACCTAGTACTTCGCACAT
>JAHDHP010000330.1 GCA_020631245.1 Bacteroidota bacterium
ATAAAATTACTGATTTGGAGGTGTTGAAGTGGTAACATAAAAAAAGGGAACACCATTACTGATGTCCCTTCTCAAATAATCAATAGGTTATGACGTATGCTTTAATATTTTCGTAAAATTAGAATTTAAAACCAATCCGCCCAAACAAGTACATCCCATCTGCACCCATCTGTACTGAATCGTTAAATCCTCCCTGATCTGTCCAACCATCATATTGTGGAGTTGGATAAGCATTGAGTAAATTATTCGCCCCAATTGTCAAATTGAGTTGATCGAAAAACTGATAACCAATACTCAAGTCCAATGTTCCTGCCGCCTTATAAGTATCCGTTGCCTTTGTATACAAATCATCTGCTTCTGCTTGGTTCGTAGCCGGGCTATCGACCCATTGGAAATCTTGTAATTGTACCTCACTAAACTGTGTCCAACCCAAAGAAGCACTCAACTTATCACGCGTATAAGTCGCATTAATTCCAAATTTGAAATCGGGAGCTGCAGCTTCTAAATAGGCTTGTGAAAACGGGCCAAAGAAGGTAAACTCATTCAAACTACCCGAATTGATCGCTTGGATTTCGGTATTGTTTATATTTCCTGCTACACCTACATTCAAGGACGAATTGTCACCAATCAATTGGCGGTAATTCAATACAATATCCACACCTGTGGTACGCGTATCCACTCCATTCGCAAAAAATTGTGCCGCTTCTGCTCCTACACCCAAACTTGTCGCATCAAAAATATCGGTCAAGATAATGCGATCCTTTACATCAATCATATATCCATCAATAGTCGCTGTAAAGCCCGATTTTTTGAAGGTAAATCCAACCGCATAGTTTTGGGCAGTTTCTTCTTTCAATGATTCAATTCCAAATGCTTTAGCAACCGTACTTGTATTTGAGGCTAAGAGGGTACGTAGAGATGAGTTTCCTACGATATTGTTGAAGAGTAGGTTGTAGTGAATCTGTACCAAAGAAGGGGCTCTAAATCCAGAAGAAACAGATGCACGAAGCGTTAAAAAGTCGGCAACTTTATAACGAGAAGCCAATTTGTAATTGAAGGTATTTCCGAAGTCGCTATAATTCTCATAGCGCAATGCTGCTCCTACCAAAAAGGCATCCGTCACATTCAATTCGGCATCACCATAAAAACCAATATTCGAACGGTTTCGATCTACTTCATTGGCAGGACTATAACCTGGAAATCCTTGTGAACCTCCCGAAGGTTGCTGCCCAAATTCATTGATAAAGGGCGACTGAACAGCAGGGTTAGTAATCGCTACCCCATTCGTGTCATAATTGGCATAAGAACCTTCTTCTCCTGCAAAAATCTTAAAATTCTCCGCTCTAAATTCCGTACCAAAAGCAATGTTCAAGCCCGACAACACATTATCATTATACTTCGAAAAGTCCAAAGAAGTAACATTCATATTTAAACTGTGCCCACCTGCATCAAAATCAGTAGGGGAAGCCGCTCCTAAAGAGGCATTATTGGTTCCAGTAATAAAGTAATGGAAGTTATTATCTCCATAGGTATGGCTCAAATTGGCATTCCATCCTCTTTCTAATTGATGACGAATACCCGCCGTAACTGAATTATCAACAATCACAGAAGTAATATGTGGGGAGAACCCATTCGGATATAAGCTAGGTACTGCACGACTATCACCATCTTCTCCTGGCGCGCTTCTCGTAAAAGCAAAGGCATCTGTATCACGATGTCCACGTCCACCAAAGGCATATACCTCTGTATTTTTAGACAGAGGAACCGACATATTTGCCATAAATTGGAATTGATCTACTGCTGCCGACCCATATCCTTTTCGCCAATCAAAACTAGGGCGAAGGGTGCGTTGCTTGGTCAAATATTCGGCGGTTACATTCATATAGCCTCCTCTATTTCCTATTCCAGCACCATAATTCAAATCAATTTTAGTCGTATTTCCATCAAAACTTTTCTCCTCTCCATCAATTCGATTTTTTCCTTCAATATTAAATAACTCAGGTTCCCAACCATCTTGGGTATCAAAAATTTGCTGCGCAAAATCTCCTCCTACATTTGTGCTATAAGCCCCATAAGTAACACCTCCCGATAAACCATCCGTTTGATCTTTCAACACAATATTGATAACCCCCGCAATGGCATCCGATCCATACTGCGCCGATGCACCATCGCGCAATACCTCAATTCGCTTAATAGCCGAAGCAGGAATCGCATTCAAATCCGTTCCTGTATTTCCACGTCCTCTCGTACCAAATACATTCACCAATGACGATTGATGTCTACGCTTCCCATTGATTAATACCAACGTTTGATCAGGCCCCAAGCCACGTAAAGAAGCAGGATCAATATGATCTGCCCCATCCGAACCCGACTGTTTCGTCGCATTAAAGGAAGGAGCTGCATACTGCATAACTTGGTTAATTTCTACTTTTCCTGTCGCATTAGCAATCTCTGCCACATCAATTACATCAATCGGTACAGGAGAATCTACTGCCGAACGCTTGGAATTACGAGAACCCACTACTTGTACTTCACCTAATGTTAATCCCTCTGCTAAGGTCACCGTCAATGCATTTTGCCCTGTCAACACAATCTCTCTTGCATCATATCCAATATAACTAAACATGATTTTAGACTTAGACGAGGCAACAGTCAAAGCATATACACCTTCCACATTTGTCGTCGTACCATTATCCGTACCACTTTCTACGACATTTACACCCACCAACGGCTCTCCATCTGTATCTACTACCGTTCCCGTTACCGTATGTTGTGCCATCACAAGCGTACAACTTGCCATTAACAACATAAAGAGTATTAGTTGCTTCATAATATGTTTTTAATAATTTAATAAGGAAATGACGTCTAACGAAAAAATCTAGAAATGAAAACGTGCTGTTAGACAAGGAGGCAGGAATATAATTAATAACGATAAATGAAAGATAGGAAAAATGTATTAAGGCTCCAAATTATCTGGGCGTGCCGTATATATAAAAAGCGCAATCTTTTGCTCTCTCTGGTGGCAAAAGACTGCGCTTTTTATATATACGTCGGGCTTTCGGCTAATAGTTGGCTCCTAGCAGCCTGTTCCGCCAATTTGCTGGCAGTGTCTTCCGCTGTCAGCCCTGCCAGCAAAGGCGTCACTAGGCAGCTAGTTCGCCAAGCTTCCGCCTCTATCCCTCACGCGAGAATTGTGCGACGATTGAACGTGCGAGGTGCGACGGAAGTACTTTTACTCTTCATTGTATATGGTACATTTTGTAATGAATCGTTTTTGCATTGGAACGATTCGTCGGACGTTAATCGTCGGACGTTTCATCATAGCTTCATCACCTTCCTTGTCACCACTCCATTATCACCCTTTATCTGTACCATATACTGGCCAGGTAAGCATTGCTTCATTGGAATTCTAACAGTTGCCTCGTTGGATGTTGCTTGATATAAAACACGTCCTTGAATATCGAATAAAGTTACCTCGCAAGAAGTACAAACTTGGTCATTTTCGAGTATTATGAAAGGCTGATCCTGTGTTACGGGATTCGGATAAATACGCCAATTAGATGTGAGGCTATTATCTTCGACAGTTGTAAAAGTATAGTCTAAATCTTGAAGCTCTGTTGTATACACTTGTCCTACGGCATCCATCAAAACAGCTCTATCTACTGTCATATTCAAGAGCTTATCTCTAAGGGCTTGGCTTGCCTCATCTGATAGTTGAAAGCGAATACGACATAACTCCCCTACTCCTCTCACTGCTTGCCTGTCTGTTCGACAAAAGGCCATTTGCCACACTTGATTTGCCGTATCTAATGTATTAGCAGCTAATAACTCGATACTGGCTTCTTCTCCTAAAAACGAATAATCTGTTATTAGTGTTGGATTAATTAATGTTAAGTCTTCACCTGTGGCTAAGTCGAGTGATAGTTGTAAACTGGCTCCAAATAAATCTTCCGCATTTCCTTCGGCAATGATGGCAAACTCATAAGTATTACTCTCCTCATTTATGGATTGTAATTCGGGATACACAACAAGATTGGAAGGTTTAGAAATTGGTGTGAGGTCAAAACCTTCGTCATGCGTTTTATCTAAATTTAATAGAATCACATCTACATCTTGGGCGTTAATCGTCCCATCTCCATTGGTATCTGCAAATTTATAATTGACCTCTTTCCCTGATTCAAATTCAAATTTACCCCCAAAGTCATAACAAATTTGTTTTTCCCAATTGGTAGAAGAGTTTGTCAATTGATAACCATAAACTTCATTGGCTAAACCTACATATAAGAGATCATCCATATTAGCTATTCCATCATGATTGGCATCACCAGGAAAACGCCCTATAAATAAAGACTCTTTAAAAGGCTCTCCACTAGTTCCACGGAAACCACTTTCATAATAAGTCAATAAACGAGATTCATTATATTTAAATGATCGAACACTATTGACATATGGTCCTCCTAAATGTTCGTCATAAGTAATACGTATTTGGGGCATATTTCCTAGACTTCCGAAATCACATTCAAACTCCCCAAATGTGCTTAAACTCTTTGCTCTTTCTCCAGGTTCCCCCCATTGAAAAACAGGTTCATTTGTAACGGATGACAGAGGAAGGTATTCCATATTTTGTGTCAGAATATCATTAAAATTATAAGTCCGCCTTTCTTCCTTATCTACTGGTAGTGATGTTTGCCCTGTATAAATCTTTTTATCATATTTTGTTTTACCCCAATCATAAACCTTCCCGTATTCTGCATATTCTCTTTGTACATCAAAACTCCCATTATACACCTCTAAAATAGTATAGCGAATATATCGATCAATTCGTTCTAAATCATCTGCATAAGGCGTTCCTCCTGTTCTCCCATCACCATCTATTTTGTAGTGTACTTCAAATACATCTCCTTTTTGGAAATTAAAAGCATCTCGTTTTGTAAAATTTTGCATCCCTACTTTAGGTCCTTCTAAACCTGCTAAGGTAAAACTGGCACAATCTACATCAAAACAGTCTGGAAATGCTCTCCAAGTAGGACTTTCTAATAAACCATAATTTTTACTCACCCGCATCACTGCACCATTTACTTTACTCTCTTCTTGTACTTGCCCATGCTTAGTTAAAGTCAGCCGAATAGTACGGACGGAGTCTGTCAAACCAAGAAAGGTTTCTTCTTTTTCAGACTCCATCGTTGCCGTTAATAACAGGGAGTCTCCTACTTCTGCCATTGTCCAAGA
>JAHDHP010000012.1:0-14565 GCA_020631245.1 Bacteroidota bacterium
AGCCCCGAAGGCGGCGACATGATTGTAGCCCCGAAGGCGGCGACATGATTGTAGCGGCGACACGATTGTAGCCCCATATTTTCAAAGATATTCGCAAAAGCCCCCAAAGGCAACAGTAAAAATCGTATTTTGTAATTGTGTTAATATGACATTTGAAGGAAGTGTTTTTTTAAGCAATTGAAAGACAATGGGTTAGGAGTGTTTTGTTTGGCATTTTTTGTGTAAATGTAAGTTGTATGGAAGGTAGTAAATTGATAAATCTGCTGAAAAGTTTCTCAAAGAAAGAATGGAACCGATTGGAGCTATTTTTATCTTCTCCTTATTATAATCGTAAAGAGAGCGTATTAGCCTTATTTCTCTTATTAAAAAAGACAGCTCCTGAATTTAATACACGAAGAATAGAGAAGGAACGGGTATTTAAAAAACTATATCCCAAAAAGAAGTATAAGGATTTAGAAATGCGCTTATTAATGTCTCAATTAGTACAGTTAATAGAGGCTTTTTGGGTACAAGAACAATTTCAATCGAAACCCCTAAGCAAGGAACAATTACTCCTAGAATGCGTAGCAGATCGAAATTTGGAAAAGTATTTTCAACAACAATTGACTACCTTTGGAAAACAATTGGAGCAGTATCCCAAAAGAGGACGCGACTACTTTCGAAGTCAGTACTTACTACGTGAACAAGCCTACCAACAAGCCATTTTTTCACAAAACAGACCCGTAGATACCAGCCTACAAAGCGCGCTCGATTATTTTGAACGCTACTATTTGGTTGTGAAATTACAGTATTGTTGTGCCGCACTCAATCGTCAAAATATTGTGTCGGTGGAATATGACCTCTTTTTGCTAGAAGAAACACTCGCTATTATTGAGACCAGCAAGTTCAAAGACGAAATTCTTATAGCTGCGTACTACCATGCTTTACATATCCTCTTGGACAGATCCGCTGCCCATCATTTTCAGCTTTTGAGTCAATTATTAGATACTACCACAAATCGCCAACAATTGCCCAATCATGACCTACGACAGTTGTATTATTTGTTGGTAAACTATTGTATTCGACAGGTAAAAACAGGTGCTTTAAATAGCTACACCGCCCTATTTGATATTTATAAGGCAATGCTAGAGGAAGGGGTAATTTTGACAGGTGATTATCTCGGAGCTAATCACTATACAAATATCAATAAAACAGCTCTTGCTCTCAAAAAATATGCATGGGCAAAGACCTTTATGGAGAAATATAAAGAGCATTTACTTCCCCGACAAAAAAGAACTATCTTTCATTATAATGCAGCATTGTTTCACTTCGCACAAGCTGAATACGACCAAGCCCGCGATCATATGCTCGACATCGACTTAGATAGCCCAATTGCGCATATTAGCTACAAGAAATTACTCGCACAAGTCTATTATGAGTTATCAGAAACTGCCCCTTTCCTCTCCTTGATTGGCAATTTTCGAGTACAATTAAAGCGAAATCAACAAATGTCCGAAAGTAACAAAACAGCTTTTCGACATTTTATCAATTTCATTGCCCATCTATATCGCTTGAAAGAGGGAAGAAAAAAGTCTTTAAAAACACTAGAAGCAAGTATCATCCAAGAAACACCTGTCTTGGATAAAAAATGGTTATTGGAAAAGGTACTAGAATTACATTATCATCAAACCTGCTACGAAACTTTCAGTCCGCGACTGTATGTCCGTATCAATAAACGCCACACCTCTTTAGATCGCTTTTTACAAAGCCAAAAAGCAAGTACTTGGGCTTTTATTACCGCTTATAATCCACAATCAGAGAAGTGTAGGGAGGAGGAAAATGTGCAAGCACAGGCAAATTTGGTAAAGCGATTACAAGAAATGGGAAAAGCATTTTGGGAAGGACAGGGAATAGGAGATGAAGGCGACTGGCCACCAGAACCCAGTTTGCTGATTTTGGATATTGACCGAGCCGAGAGTGTGCAATTGGGGCAGGAGTTTGGGCAGAAGGCGATTGTATATGGGGAGTGGAGAAAGAAAGCGGAGTTGGTATTTTGTTAGTAAGTACTTGGACAAAAGTTTTTCTACAAAACTACTCCTATTACGCACTGCAAAACTCCCCTCCTCGGAGGGGTTGGGGGTGGGTTATTACACAATGAAATGTCGAATAATTTATGTCCAACTTATCCAATAAATAATGGTCGCTCAGATGATCTTCATTTCTTCGATGATGATACAGGTTTTGTAATCAATAGTGGTGGCTATCTTTCTTTTACTGAAGATGGAGGTATTAGTTGGAAAGTAATACATGAAAATAAAGGCACCTTTTTCAGATGTATTACTTTTGTAAATAGGCAAAATGGAGGGAAGACATGGAAAGAGCTTATCCACGCTGCTAATTATTATTATGTTCAGGGAATTGGATTTGCAGATCCTAATATAGGATTCATGGGTGGATCAAGTGGAAAAACTTAAGAAACAAGAGATGGTGGAAGTAGTACATGGACAAAAATTTTCCGACATAATACGAACAATTTGGTTCTTTTGTTTAAGAAACTTAATTTACAGTGTATTTAGTAACGGCTAAAAATAAGTTCAGCCTGACACTTTACTAGACAAGGCATGAGCGAGCGATAAAATGCATCGCATAAAATCATCTTCACATATTATCCATATGTCAAATTCTAAAAAACATTCCCATGAACTTCCCCCCTAACCTTTTCCAAAGCTATTCCACCTTCTACCTAATAGCCATTACGCTAACTGGACTTGTGCTGCTTTTTAATCTAAAAAAGAACCAAAAAGAAGACCTTGTACCTCAGTTGATGTTAATTTGTACCTATGTGTTGTTTGGTATTTTAGGTTCCAAATTGTTTCCATTAGCTCTAGCAGAATATCCCGACTTTTTTATTAAAGGAGCTTTGAATCCAGTAACAACGAAAAGCAGTATCGGAGCTATTTTAGGGATTTTAATCGGAGCAAATTTAATGCGTTTTCTACTTGGATATAAGGAAGCATTCCCTCGAATTTTTGCGCTTTGTTGGCCTTTAACCTTACTCATTCCCCTTCGTTATGGATGCTATTGGGCTGGCTGTTGTTTTGGAAGCATTTGCGGACAGCCCTGGGCAATTTCCTACCCAGCAGATAGTTGGGCAGCAAGGATGCACGTACAAGTAGGACTTATTGGTAGTAGTAGTTTTGGCTCCTTAGCAATTCACCCAGTTCAATTATACGAAATACTAGGAGCACTATTGATTTTTGGTATTTTATTTAAGTTAAAAGATCGCTTTGAAAAGTCGAATAACTTGCTTTACTTTTCTTTGTTTTTATATGGCTGTGTTCGCTTTTGTACAGAATTTTTCCGCTATGGAGAGGTGCTGTTTTTAGGGCTAAAACCAATACAAATAGGATTGCTGCTAGTACTCCCATTTATCGCAGTATACATCTGGTATAGTGAAAGGCAAAATCAGAAATCATATGCTTCCTTTACCAATACTAAACAATTCCAAGCTGAGCTATTAGGCTTGAGCTTTTTAGGAGGACTTTTATACTTTTGTGCTCACCGATTCAGCCCTTTGGAAGTAATGGCTATCCAATTGAGTATTCTGCCTGTTGCCTATTTTAGTGCCTTGTACTTTATTAATAATTTCAAGAAATATCCTCTTAGTAAATCTGCTTTGGCTTTACCAATACTTTGTATTTTCTTTTTTGCTCAAAAACCTATGGATAAAGAGGATAAACTGTCCAGCGAGTTAGAAGATGCCTATTATACTTTTTCTGGCGGAGGAGGCATAGGCAGTTATGAAAGTTGCGGAGGGGATCACCCTTTTGGAATGGGTGGAGTAGGAGTTTCACGCACCCAACATTTGCGCACTAAAACTCCCCTAGCAATACGATATGGGGTAGGTGTTTCTGGTGGTGTGGTGAAAAATCATGGAGCAAGGAATACTAAATTTGGTATCATTAATTTTAACCCACATGGAAGCCTAATTTCAAAAAAATATGGTTCTTTAAAATTAGGCTTTCACACAGGCAGATTATATGTTGATGAAAGCGGTGTAAATGTTTTACCACAATTGGGTTTGAGGCTAGGTTATATGAAATATTTGTTTTTAGAAACCCATATAAATAATTTGCCCTACAGTTCACCTCCAGTACCCATACTTAGAGTAGGTATTGGGTCAAATTTCGGTTTGGATAGTGGCTTGAATTGTAGCATTGGTGTAGGGGATACTGGATTCTATTTGCATCCCAATATTCCGGTAAATAGAAACCTTCATATAGAACCATTTTTCAGCTATGGAAACTCTAACGTCTATCAGCTTAATCTAAATCTAAAGTATCGTTTGTATTGATTTTTGATAAAAGTACTTTCGTCGCACGTAAAGCACACGTCGCACAATACCCACTTCTAAATTTCCTCCCAAGAGCAGACTGCGCAAGAGATAGTAGCGGTAGCTTGGCGCAGCAGAAAGGTAGTGAGGCTATGACTAGCAGGGCTGACGGAGGAAGACACTGCTAGGCATAACTAAGCCGAACACCTTTTCTGCAAGCCAACTACAAGCGGATAGCTCGACCCCATTTTTGCCAATCAACCTGTCAGGTTTATAGTAAATATCAAGTTTTTCGAATTACGTAATGCTTAAAACCTGACAGGTTTCGATTGGCAAAAATGGGGATGCGCCCAAAGAATAAAAAAAATCAAAAAGAAAAATTCCAACCCCCATTGACACTAATAGCCCACACATAATTGCCGCGTTGAAAAGAAGTTTCTTGACGAATAAGGGCGATACCGCCGTTGAGAATATGTTGTTTATTGAGGGGGCGTTGGTATTGAAAGGAGGCACTTTGGGCACGGAAAAAATAGGGTTTTTCTACGATGAGTCCGACATTGGATTGAATGCGAAAATCGGCAGGGGAGAAGCCTGCACCTGCACTGATCGCCCAAAAGTGTTTGGCTTGGTAGTAACGGCGGATAGAAAGGCTGGCAGATTTGGAAGAACCGACTTCTTTGGGGGTGAGATTACCGCGAAGTAGGAACATATAGTTGCCTTTGTATTGGGTGAAGGAGGCAGAGTAGATCGTGGTGCGGTTGTTATTGCCAAAATGTAATTGACGAAAACCAAGCGATATTTCTTTGGCTTTGGGTAAACCAAGAAATAACTCACCTGCTAGTCGATGATTGGGAAATAAACTGGTATTGGAATAACCATAGTTAAACCAAGCGTAAATTCCTTTTCCTAAGCGCGGATAAAAATCAATTTCTGCTTGCCAAGCATTGCGTTGGAACTTGTTGGCAAAGTTAGCACGGGCAATAATGGAACCCATACCCGTTTTGCGTTTATAACTGATGCTTCCTAAATAAAAGTTGCCAAATACATCTGTATGAGTTTGGTATTTGCCACTAATATTAATGGCATTTTTTAAGTCGGTTTTTTGTAGCGTTTTTAATTTGTCTTTTGCCTCTTGATGTTCGGGATCAAGTGTGAGTATTTTTTTGTAAGTTTTAATAGCTCCTTTTCGCTCCTCTAATTTGACTTGTAATTTCCCCTTTTTTAATAATAGATCAATGGCGGTTGGATGATGTGCCAAGCCATTATTGAGTACTTCGAGCGATTGTTTTTGGTTGCCCGCCCACAGTTCTAGATCACTCAATGCATGAATGGCATCTTTATAAGAAGGTTTGTTATCGAGGACTTGTTGAAGGGCTATTCTTCCTGCTTCGTATTGTTTGTCCCAAGCGTAGGTGCGTCCTAGTAAGATGCGTACATCGTGGTAATTGGGACTTTTGTCAAGTATTTGGGAACACAGTTCTCTAGCTGCTTCTCGTTCTCCCGCAAAGGCTTTGGTACGCGCTTGCGCGAATAGTTCATCTACCCCTTGTGCGGATAAGGAGGAGAGACTACAGAAAAAGAGGAGTAGTACGAGGTACGAGGTGCGATGTGCGACGAATTTTATAAGCGCGTAATTCATTATTTATTAGCTAATCTTCGTTGCATAATTTGAGCAGTACGGTTTTCGGGATTGAGAACAAAGACTTTTTCAAGTGTCTGAGCAGCAGCAGAAAATTCTCCCAATTGTTCTTGTATTTTAGCTTTAGCTACTAATAGTGTTTCATAATTTGGACTGATTTCGAGGGCTTTATTAGCCAGCTCCAAACCTTCTTGTAGGCGACCAGCTCGCATTTCTGTGGTAGTTAAAGCAGTCGCTGCATCGGGGTAATCAGGTGCACGTCGTAGCACTTCCTCAAAGTGTGTGCGTGCTTCATCGTACTTGTTCTCCCATAGATAAGTGCGCCCTAATAAGGTGCGTGTGTCATGGAAATCAGGTTCTTTTTCCAGAAGATAATGACAGATATTCCTAGCATCTATGAAGTCGCGATTGAAAGCCAATTGTCGGGCTTCTTCGAAGAGATCATCTGGAAGGAGTCCTTTATATTTTTCTTTGATGGTTGTTTTATGCGAAGACGCAGTATTAGTAGATTGTTCATGCGAAGACGCATGAACGGGCATTAATTGAGGGGACTGTATAGAGGTGTTTGCAATCACTTGTTCCCCCGCTTTAGGCATCAACTTATTCTGGTAACACACATATTGGTTGAGTGCCTTAAACTGGTTGAATTTGGATTCGATGACCTGTTTAATACTGTCATTTTTATATTTTTCGATGTATAAATTTTTATAGACTTTGTATAGGTCTCCATTGGACAAGAAATAATCTTCGTGAATATAATCAAGCAATTGATTCTTATTTCGCATAAGGGCAATAGAACGCGTATTGTTAAATTCCTTATTCATATCAAGCGCGCCACCCAACCAGTGAGAGGCTTTAGGAAATGACATCTCATAATTGTCCCGAAGGTAGGCGAGTACAGTTGGAGTAATATCAAAGTGAGTAGATACACCTGCAAATGTTTCGGTTTTTTTGAGTAGGGGAGAGTAGACCATTAAAGGTACTCGGAAACGATCTATTTGAGTAGAAAGTGGAATCACATCCATCCGATGATCACCTGTGATAACAAAAACGGTATTTTCAAAATCAGGACGTTTTTGATACTCTTTGAAAAAATCTTTCAAAGCATCATCAGCAAACATAACGGCTGCATACTGTTGCACATATGTCTGGTATTTCTCTTTTTTAGCAGCATCAAAACCGAGTTGATCAAAATGTTTTTCTACTACTTCATAATACTGTTCTTCTCCCTTGAAGCGGAAAGGATCGTGAGTGGTCATTGTCAAATACACATCTAAACGAGGCGTGACTCCCTGTTTTTCCATGAGTTCAAAAGAGCGTTTGAAAACGGATTTATCAGAATATCCCCAACTAAATCCACTTTCATTAGGGTTCATTTTTTCATATCCTTCTCCAAAAGTTCGTACATCTTGCATGAAATCGAGTCCATGTCGTTTGAAGTAAATATCTTTTCGATCAAATCGTAGGGGACCTCCATAGTAGAAGTGTGTTTTATAGCCTTGTTCTTTTACCAAACTCAACAATGATTGATGCTGGGGCATCTTGTCTTCCATTTCCATAAAACCGTGATTGCCATAAGGAGCAGAAGAAAACAGAGCAGGTAAAACCCCAAAAGTACGTCCGGTTGTACTGAGGCAGTTGGGAAAATAAAGACTCTTCTGAGATAAAGAATCAAGAAATGGAGTAAAGCTTTTCAGTTCGGCATGTTCTCCACTAAAAGCACTACTTAGCCCTTCTACAATAAGAAAGACTAGATTCGGTTTTTGGTCAGCCTTTTTAAGATAAGGGCCAAGTACATCAGGAGTGTTTTCTTGATGCCACAATGGGTACTGGTTTTCTTGTTTATTCCCTACTTGTACCACATTGGCGGTTAGTTCGGCTATTTTAGCTTCTTCTTGTTGTTTTTGGTAGCAACTCGCTAGGAAGTACCGCGTTTTATTGGTGACTAAATAATAGTCTACATCTTTGGCGTAATGTGCTTGAACAGGTTGAGTCATGGGAGCTATAAACAAAGAAACAACCAATACACCTAAAAAGGCCAAACTAAAATAGCGCGGTGCTTGGAATTGGCTAAAGTATTTGGGGAGATAATAACAAATAGCTCCTATGGTTAACAAAGGAATCACCAATAACAAAGCTTTTAGCCCTCCCAAAGAGGCTTTAACAGTATAAGAGACTTCGGCCCATTCATAGCCAAATACATCTACTCCTAATGGTACTAACATTTTGGCAAAATACTGGGCAAGAATAAGTTGTAATAGTGCAATAGTGCCTAAACAGATACTATAAAAAATAAGGGCTGCTTTGGGCTTCCACATATGAAATAGCAAAAAAGGAATGCATAAAATGGCGGATATTTGTAAGAAGAAAAATAAGTCATATCCTAAACCCAGCCATTCAAATTCGAAGCTATTCGTGGGTATAATATGTGTTGTTAATACGAGTCCATATTCGATTATTCTAGTGAGAATAAAAAGTATCAACATGCTAATACTGATGGCACTATATCGTGTAAAGCCATCTTTAATTATATCGGTATCAAAACTTAGTGTAGCCATTATGAATATCTATATAGTAATTTGTAACAATTAGGTATACTTTGTAGTACAATAAGAATAAGAAGATGCTTTCTCCAAAATTGTACGAGTATGAGTGGAAAAAGTTATTCTTTAATTCTTATTTTTTAAAAACCTCTTTTCTTTAATTACTTGGCTCTTTTTTTGATAGTTTAATATTTGCTCATGTATTTATTTTGATTATCTGCTTTTTTTTAAATATTACCCTTCAGGCACTAGTAATAGTGATCGCTCTCTTTTTGGGATTGACATTGTTATGTCTACTAATGATATTTTTAGATGCCTATCGAAAAAATAAAGAGGGTAGAGAAAAGGTAGAAGTTAGGAATGACTATCATGCTTTATTGATTGAATACACTTATGAAGGAGGTGCCCAAAATTTAGTACCAATTGTTGACGCAATTGAAAAAGCCGATAAATCAAGAAAGCATTATGTGCGGACTCATTTTATGAAGGAACTCTTAATACTACATGCAAATCTTCTTGGAGAGGAGGCTGATAGACTACAAGGTTTATACTTGAGTTTGAACTTTAAAGAGGATTCTTTAAAGAAGGTGAAATCTAGAAATACACAACTAATTATTCAAGGAATAGGAGAGTTACGACAGATGGAGATCGTAAATGCCTATCCAACCATAGCTCCATTTTTAGAGCATTCAGACATTTCCATTCGAACAGCCGCTATGACCGCTCGTATTCAATTAGGCAAAGAACCATTTGGCTTTTTAGATGATTTGAAAACACCGCTGACCGATTGGCAACAAATGCGTTTGTACCATGCTTTACAACGTTTTCACCGTACTCAAATTCCCGAATTTAGTCAATGGTTAGCCAATGAAAATGAGACGGTTGTATTGTTTGCTATCAAAATGATTCATGAGTACGATCAATTAATAAAAGATGCCACCATAGAGCAACAATTGATAGGCTATTTAGAGCATGCTAATATCCGTTTGCGGAAAGCTGCTATTGAAACTTTGGCGAAATGGCCGAGTGAAAATTTAGCTGCTATATTGTTTGAGCAGTATCAAAAAGCAACTGAAAAAGAACATCAATTGGCTATTTTAGAAGCCTTACAAGAAGTAGCAGATGAGGACTACCTATCTAAATTAGAAAAGACTTTAGTAAAGGATAAAACGATTGATTTTGATATGCAAATGGCTATTGTTCGAGTGATGTCGTGTATTAATGGGGTAGGACGCAAACGATTGCAAATATTAAGTCAAGGCGATAATGCACACCTTAGCAACATCATACAACATGTATTAGATCAGCGAATTTAATTTTCCCACCTTTTTTGTATTTCTCCCTTTCGAGATTCAATATATATGTAAGTATTTTTAACTGTATTTCCATTTGTTTTTCAGTAATATTTTCGATTTTTTGTAATAGATGTTGAAACATTTATTTATCCAATACCGTATTAATAAATGTTGTAACATTATTATTGGGTTATTCCCTTAAATTATTTTTTATGAATACCGTTTTATTAATTTTTAGAAATGACCTTTTAAGTTCGATCTGTGAATTTTACCCCATTATCTTTCATCATTCTTTCCATTCCTCTAATTGTTATAGTGGTACTTCCAATACAGTGGATTGGATCTATTAATAATGATGAATTGACGATTCTTAATTCCATTTCTTTTTGCCTATTTTTTTCAAATTTTACATTTTTCACAACGGCTACCTTGAAATACATATTTGTTTTTTCAGCGTAGCCGTTTTTTTAACTTTTGGGCGCACCCTTCCACAGGTTTTGGGAACTATGGGCTTGATTTAATAAGTGTGTAACGCAACCCAATCCCCCAATCCCATAGTCCCTCAATACCTGTTTCAGGTCGGGCTATCCGTTTGTAGTTGGCTCGTAGCAGCCTGTTCCGCCACAGTACTGGCAGTGTCTTCCGCTGTCAGCCCTGCCAGTACAGGCGTCACTAGTCAGCCACTTCACCAAGCTACCACTACTATCCCTTGCGCAAGTACTCCAAAGGGTACGAAGTTTGTAATATAATAAGAGAATTAATAAACGTATTATTTATGTTCCAACAGGCAATTTATTACCTAGTCTACTTCTTCCAATATACGATCCTATTGTATAGTATGATGGTAATAGGTTCCTATATTATCATGGGCTTTGTTTCTGCTTGGGAAGTTTATAAATACCGCAAAGGAATCGAAAATACCGATTTTAGAGTCTTACTCAAATCCCCTTTTGCACCTTCCATTTCGATCATTGCTCCCGCTTATAATGAATCTGCTACGATTGTAGATAATGTCCGCTCATTGGTTAGTTTACACTATGGGAAGCTAACGGTAATCGTAGTCAATGATGGCAGTAAAGATGATACGCTACAAAAAGCAATCGATGCATATGATTTAGAACAAGTAAATTTTGCTTATAATGAGCAAGTACACACCAAGCCTGTCAGGGGAGTATATAAGTCCAAAAATCCCGCCTTTAAAAAACTAATCGTTGTCGATAAAGAAAATGGAGGAAAAGCAGATGCGATCAATGTAGGAGTAAATGTGGCCGACACCGCTCTTTTTGCTTGTATTGATGTCGATTGTGTCATCGAACCCGATGCTTTTTTAAAAATGGCAAAGCCTTTTATGGAGGCACATGACGAGAAGATTATCGCAGCAGGAGGAATTGTATGGTTGACCAATGAATCTGAAATTCAAGATGGCAAACTCATCAAATTAGAAGTGCCTAAAAGTTATGTGCCGCGTATTCAAGTGATCGAGTATATCCGCGCTTTTTTATTAGGGCGTACTGCTTGGAGCAAAGTCAATGGTTTATTACTTATCTCAGGGGCATTTGGCTTATTCGACCGTGAGATTGCTATTGCTGCTGGAGGTTATAAACACGATACCGTAGGAGAGGATATGGAGTTAGTAATGCGCATGCATAGCCACATGCGAAAACTAGATGTAAAGTACAAAATTGCTTGGATTCCAGAGCCTCTCTGTTGGACCGAAGCTCCTGGCGATTACAATATCTTAGGACGGCAAAGAAATCGTTGGACGCGTGGTACTATTGAATGTTTAATGATTCACAAAGAAATGTGTTTTAACCCTCGTTTTGGTATTCTAGGATGGCTCAGTTATCCTTATTGGTTTTTGGCTGAATGGTTAGCTCCATTTGTCGAAGCAGGAGGATTGTTTTTCTTTATCATCATGGCTATATTTGGCCTAGCAAATTGGTCTTTCTTCTTTTTGCTCACTTTTTGTCTTTATGCTTTTGCCTTATGGTTATCCATGTTTTCTGTTTTAGTACAACAAGTAAATTATAATAGTTATAATGGGTTTAAAGGCGTCATGCGTTTACTATTTGCAGCCTTTACCGAACCCTTTATCCACCACCCGCGTGTCGTCTATTGGGCCTTAAAAGGAAACTATGATTTCTTTACAGGAAAAAATACGGGTTGGGGAGAAATGGTTAGGCAAGGTTTTAGCAAGGAAAAGAAGTAACAACCCAATCACCTGTAAAGACGTAGTGTGCTACGTCTCTACCCAATCATCAAAACCCCCACTTATGAAAGGAGTCATTTTTACCGAATTTCTCGAAATGGTCGAAGATAAATTCGGATTCGTAGTCGCTGATAAAATTGTTACTGAATCAGAGCTTCCTAGCAATGGAGTATATACTGCCGTTGGAACTTATGCCCATAGCGAAATGGTCAACTTAGTCGTTGCCCTTAGTAAAGAAGTGAATATGTCTATTCCTGATTTACTAAAAGCTTATGGCGACCATATGTTCGGACAATTTGTCAAATACTATCCCCACTTTATGAAAGAAGCAAAAGGTGCTTTTGAATTTCTGTCAGGCATAGAAAACTATATTCACGTAGAGGTACGTAAACTCTATCCCGATGCCGAATTACCGCATTTCGATATTCAACAACCTACCACCAATGAACTGACGATGATCTATCATTCGGAGCGAAAAATGGCAGATTTTGCAGAAGGGCTTATCGAAGGATGTTTAAAATATTACAAAGAAAATATCACCTTTGAAAGAAACAACCTCGAAGCAGATGGAAGTATTGTTCAATTTTCATTTATAAGACATGCAGGAAGTTGATGTACTCAAAAATATCATTCGTAGAGAGCGTGCTGCAAGAAAAGAAGCGGAAGGAATTATGGAGCAAAAATCATTAGAATTGTATCAATCTAATGAAGCTCTCAAGGCTTTGAATAATTCGCTGGAAGAAAGCATTATTCTGCGTACCCAAGAAATTGAAGATTCACGAGTAGAATTACAAAAAGCAAAAGAATTAGCTGAAGCTGCTAATGAAGCGAAGTCCGAATTTCTTTCCAAAGTAAGTCACGATATTCGGACGCCTCTAAATGCAATTGTAGCTTTAGCAGATTTGTTACAAACCGTAAAACTACCTTTTGAAGGGGAGGAGTATGCACAGTCGATCCATTTTGCTTCCAATAACCTGCTCAATTTAGTCAATGAATTACTCGACCTCGCCAAGATAGAATCAGGTAAATTGACCTTCGATGACACTACATTCGAATTAAAAGCACAAGTACATCAACTCAAATTACTTTTCGAACACAAATTTCAAGATAAAAACCTTGAATTCAAGATAGAGATTGCCGACCAAGTACCTGAGAAACTAAAGGGAGACCACCATAAACTCAATCAAATACTCGTAAATTTGATAGGTAATGCACTGAAATTTACAGAGATGGGGCATATTGCTCTTAAAATCAACATGCTTTCTCGTAAACGTCAACATGTTATCTTATCATTTGATATAAAGGATACTGGAACAGGAATTTCTGCTGAAAAATTACCGCATATCTTTGATTCTTTCACACAAGTACACGAGCCTTCGCAAACGATAAAAGGAAGTGGATTGGGCTTAACGATTGTCAAACAATTAGTAGAATTACAAAACGGAGAAATAAACGTTAGCAGCACAGAGGGGGAAGGAACCACTTTTTCGTTTACCCTTCCATTTACCATCAGTGCATTTGAAGAGGAAGACCCAGTAGCTAAAAATGAAATTGTTTCCTTAGAAGGAATCGAAATCTTATTGGTAGAAGACGATGAAATGAACCAGTTTGTTGCTAAAAGAACCCTCCAAAAATGGAAGGCAAAGGTGAGTATCGCCGATGATGGGTATATCGCTTTGGATATGCTCAAAAAGAAAGATTTTCACATCGTTTTGATGGATTTACAAATGCCAGGCATTAATGGCTATGAAACAACTACGCAAATAAGAACAGGAAGGGAGGTGAGAAATGCAGAAATTCCGATCATTGGTTTCTCCGCTAATGCCTATGAAAGCACACGCCAAAAAGTACTCGCTACAGGGATGAATGACTTTGTTTCTAAACCCTTTAAAGCAGAAGAATTAAATAATAAGATTAAGCATTTAGCTCTCCATAAAATTTAATATCTTGTGCGTATGAAATGCACTAAAAATACCTCGTTTTTGATCCTACTTTTAGGAATCGTTTGTACCGTTTATGCTTGTGGATTAACCATGAAACCTAGTCCCAAAGAACAAGCACAAAAAACAGAACAAGCCAGTCCTAAACAAGCAGTAGCACCCATTCAATTTATAGAAAATGCTCCCTTCGATTCTATTCGCATGTTGGCAGCCAAAGAAGGCAAAATCATCTTTGCCGATTTTCACGCCGATTGGTGCAAGCCTTGCAAAGAAATGGAACAAAAGGTATTTACCGATCCCGCCGTTGCCAATTATTTCAACAAGCATTTTATCAATTACAAAATCAATATCAAAACACCTCTGGGCAAACAACTCAAATCACAATACCGCGTGTACGATTACCCATCCTTATTATTCATTGATGCAACAGGCGAAACCCAATTAACCAGTATTGGATACATCGACGCACCCATGTTGTTGGAATTCGGAAAGGATGTCAATCCCCTGTAGAGACGTAGCGTGCTACGTCTAATTTTAAATGTTGCTTACAACGTTTAAAATTATGATCATTATTTGGAAAATTAACAAATGTTATCGAATTTGATTAATCCCTCAATCCCTCAATCC
>JAHDHP010000012.1:14665-30212 GCA_020631245.1 Bacteroidota bacterium
ATCCTTCCATCGCCATCTCCCGTTCCACTGTCTCCCGAATTTTCTTCGAAAGATCCTTCTTCGTAATTGCAATCGCTGTCAACATCCCAGCCGCCAAAGCCCCACCAATCCCACAACTCACAATATCCTGCCCCGTCAAATATAAATTTTTAACAGGCGTATGTGCCCGTAAAAAACGCTGATCATAACGCTGTGGATCATGATCGATCCCATAAATTTCTCCCTGCTCATAATTACAAAAATGCCTAGTCGATAAAGGCGTAGATAACTCATAATAATCCACCTTCCCCTCTGTTTGCGGCACATACTCATACAACTTGTCCAACAAACGTTGCGCAAACTTCTCCTTATACGCTTCGTATTCTTCCCCCCGTTTTTTCCAACGTTTATCCTCCCACTTTTTAAAAATATCATAAGGAGCAATCGTAATGATTTCTAGGGTAGATCGGCCAGGATAACGATTCGTAAAATCAGGATCTTTAGCACCAGGAAAAGAAATATACACCACAGGAAGCGGCGCATTATCAGGATCATCAACAAACTTTTGCACATTCAAATCATGGTCATAACCCCCTTCAGGATAAATCCACAAATTAGGTTTTTCCAAGCCCAATTCTTCCGCTGTATGTTTAAAACCAACGTATAAACACAAGTGAGCAGCCGAAGGACTTATTTTATCCGTTTGCAAATGCAATTTATGCTGTGTACGCACTGGTTCCGACAATAAACGCTGATACGTATTCATAATCCCCGCGCTACTAATAATAATCGGCGCACTCAATACCTGCCCATCAGCCATACGCACCCCCGTTGCCTTATTATTTTCCACCACAATTTCCTGTACATCTGCATTCGTCAAAATAATTCCCCCACCTGCTGCAATGATAGGTGACACCGTTTCCACAATGCGAGCAGAGCCACCAATTGGGTAAGAACCGCCATTCATAAAATGCTTCACTACCATCGAATGAATCGAAAAACTACTTTGAGCAGGCGTCATGCCATAATCACCATACTGCCCACAAAGCACTCCAATCAACTCCTCATTATCCGTAATTTCACGCAACACCTCCAAGGTCGTTTTTCGCGAATATTGCACCATTTTACGTCGCATCAAACCACCCAATACGGTACTCATCATTTGGGGAACCGCCTTCTCCACAAAAAACATCCGCCCCGATTTTTGCGACTTATAAATCAATTCCAAATAGGTATCAATTGCCTCCTGATCCTTCGGTGCAGGAAAATATTCCTTCATTTTTTCTCGAAACTCCTCCTTTCCCTTCGGAAAGTCATACACCTTTTTTCCAAAAATAATTTTATCATACACTTCTCCCATTTCCTCCCATTCCAGTTTGCCATTCGTGATATATTTAAATAAACGAGATATTTCCGTGAACGGACGATGCACCTCTCCCACATAATGAATTCCCACATCCCACTCATAACCACGACGCTTAAAAACATGTGTATAGCCCCCCGCCGTATAATGCTTTTCCAGCACCAATATTCTTTTACCTTCTCGCGCCAAAATAGCAGCTACCGACAAGCCACCAATTCCCGAACCAATGACGATAGCATCATAATCTTTCTTAATTTTATACTGCTTATACGATTTTACGTAGGGTGTACGATCCATGATTTCTATTTTTTAAGAATTATTATTTTTTTCTGGGCGTGCCCCCATTTTTGCCAATCAAGCTGTTAGGTTTTTCCAAGCTGACAGGTTTCGATTGGCAAAAATGGGGTCGGGCTATCCGTTTGTAGTTGCCTCATATACAAGGTGTTCCGCTACATCGCCTAGCAGTGTCTTCCTCCGTCAGCCCTGCTAGGCGAAGCGTCACTACCTGTCTATTTCGTCAAGCTACCACTACTATCCCTCACGCAAACGACGTCCGACGATTGAACGATTAACGTCCGACGGAAGTACTTTTATCCTTCATTATACATGGTACATTTTGTAATGAATCTTTTTTGCAAATTTATAACGCGTAAGGGCATCCCTTGTGGGAAATGAGCGAATAAAGTAAATTGTAAATCGTCGGACGTTTCATCGTCACCCGTCGGACGTTAATCGTTCAACCGTCGGACGTTAATTAATCCTCCCTCTTCAAAATCACCTGCTCCAATCCATCACTATGCGTCAAAATCAATTTTTTTCTAGACCGCTCAAAACGATGCGTCAGAGCCATCGCTACCCAAAACTTATTGCCCCAAGCAGGTTCCTCCGTTTCTTTGCCTTCCATCCCATTAAAGCTAATTTGATTTCCATCAATGGTATAACTAGCAGTAAAGTCATTAGTCACTGTATGCCCCGAAACCGTACCAGATTCTCCGTCATCCTCAAAAGTAAGAATAATAGAACGTTCTAAATTTTTGTTTTCATGACCTGCTGAATTCGTCAACAAGTATTTATACTTAGTCACCTTCCACTTTCCCGAAAGACTCTCCTTATCCACCTTCTCACAAGAGGTAAAAAGAATAGAAATCGTTAAAAACAAAAAAACGAGTCTAGTAGTCATAAAATATTTTTAATTATTTGGATGTTTGATTAATAAGGTCGATTTTGATTAATCCCACAATCCCACAATCCCACAATCCCACAATCCCACAATCCCGTACAGACAAGGCATGCCTTGTCTCTACTTCCTCCGAATCCCCTTCTCCTCAATCACAATCAATCGCTCCTTATACAATCCACCAATCGCCTTCTTAAACAATTTTTTACTCATCTTAAACACCTTTTTAATTTCCTCTGGTGGACTCTTATCATAATAAGGCAAAAAACCATCTTTTGTTTGGTCGAGAGCCTTCATAATGGTTTCTTGAGCAGGAGGCAAGGCATTGCGGAATCCCTGTTGCTGTAACACCACATCCAATTTAAAATCCTCTCGAACCTGCTTAATATAGCCAGGCAATTTGTCGCCCAGTTTCACGGGTTGAAACACATCCGAATGAAATAACATGCCCCAGTGGCGGTTATTTACAACGACTCGAAAACCCAATGTAGTATCCTTCACCACCATCAAATCCACCTGATCACCTTCTATCAAATCAGATGCTCTATTTTTGATAAACTTCGCTAAATTAGTCGAAGCAACCATCCGTTCCGTTGCACGATCCAAATAGACAAATACAGGATAGTAATCTCCTATAAACAAAGGGTCATCTATTTCGCTAAAAGGAATCAAGAGATTTTTAGGCAAACCCCAATCGACAAACGCCCCAAACTTGGTCTTACTCACCACTTTTAAGTACGCGACTTCCTCCGCACAAGCATAAGGTTTTTTCAGCGTAGCAATCATCCGCTTTTCCTGTCCTACATACAGAAATACCTCCAATTCATCATCTACTTTGGTACCTTTCGGGGTTTCTTCATTCGATAAAATAATATTTTCTTCCCCATCCGTTAGCACCGCTCCTTTTTTGGAGAGTTGCTCTACTTTGAGGGTTTGTATTTGTCCAGCTTTTAACATAAAAAGTAATAATTATTGCACTTTTTGAAATAAGTCATCTAAAGAAAGGACATTCTGAACAACATCAACATGCTTCTGTTCATTAGAAAGCCCAAAGGTAGTAACTAATGTGGTAAAAATGGATTTGCGGGATTGGGTAACAGCAGAAAAAGTCGCTGCTCGTTCTCTTAATTGCTTTTTATAGGCACTTGTTAAATTATAATCCGAATTTGAAAATTTCATTTCACATAAGTTAATAACTCCATCAGCTCTATCAATTAGTAAATCTATTTGAATACCATTGTATTGTTCATTTCCTGAAAATTGGAAACTAGAAAATTGATGAAAAATACTTTGAATCCCCAATGCTTTTGCAATTTGACGATAATGAATAAAACAAGTGTTTTCGAAAGCATATCCACTCCAAATTTTAAACTGTTGGTTAGTAAAAATCTTTAGAAAAACATTTTGTTGATTTTGTAACCCTCTATCCGATATTAATCTTAGATAGAATAATGAAAAGTTATCCGTAAGTCGAAAAAGTGTTCCTTTCTTTTTTTTTCCAAATGGAAAATAGGATTTTATGAAGGCTGATTTTTCTAGTTCTTCTAAAATTCGAGTTAAACTACCAGCATTACTCAAACCAGTAAGGGTTGAAATCTCTTTTCGGGTCAGTCCCTTCCATTTTGACGCAATAGCCTTTACAACAGCAATATGATTTTCCGCTTTTTCAAAAAGTGATTTATAAAGCCGATCAAATTCATCTCTTAAAAAACCTGTTTCATCAAAACAAAGTCGATCAATATTTTGGGGTATACTTTGATTAGGTTTGAGTAACTCCAAATAATAAGGAATACCACCTAATGTCATATATAACTGTACAATTTGATAACGATTTGTTGTAATTTTTTTTGCTTTGAGAAATTCTTCTGTTTCAAGAAGTGTAAAAGGTTGCAAAGGCATATACTGAGTAGCTCGATTGTGTAATCCCCCTTTATTATTCAATACATTTTTGATCATCCAAGAGGCAGCAGAACCGCATACGACTAGTAATACATTATTGTATAGTGCCCAATCATTCCAGAAATGACCAAGCATGCCTAAAAATTTAGACTTATGCGTATCTATCCAGGGTAACTCATCCAAAAAGATAACTTTCTTTTTTTGACTATCAACAGTCTTTAGATATTTACGAAGCATTGAAAAAGCATGCATCCAATCCTTAGACTGTTTAGCTTCTTCTCCACTAAATTCTGATAATTTATGAGTGAAATTTTGTAACTGATCTTTTAAATTGCCATTCTGGATTCCTGTCATTTCAAAATCAATACTACTGCCCAAAACATTTTTGACCAAGTATGTTTTTCCAACTCTACGTCTACCATATACTACTACAAACTCAGATCTATCTGATTCAAGTGCTTCTTTAAATAGGTCTTTTTGTTCTTTTCTTCCAATGACTAATGAGGAGGACATGGTACTTTTATTGGTGAAAAATCTTCTATAAGTAGGTGAAAAAGCCGCTATCCGTGGCTTTATCTATGTAAAAATAGCACTTTTAGCCACGGATAGCAATAAAAAGATACTTAGAACAGCCTTAAACCACCGTTTTCACGGATTAACACAGATTATGTTAATGGGAGCGTAAAAGTGCCTTCGTCGGACATAAATCGTTCAATCGTCGGACATTTTCCGCGTTATACCTTTGTAAAAACGATTCATTTCAAAATATCCTATATATAATGAAGGGTAAAAGGCAAGCTGTTTTTCTTTGAACCATAAAAGAAGTTAAAGAACATTTAAGTATTTTCATAAAAGGATCAAAGAGGAAAATGGAGTACATATAAGATTCGTCTTCGACTTCAGCCTAGCCGCTGAAACTTGTGGTGAAAACCACCAGCAAAGACGCTGGCAGCAGCTAAGAAATGAGTGCGTAACGCTAACTCAACAACACAATCCCACAACAACATAACAACTGTCTCGCGTGAGGGATAGTAGCGGTAGCTTGCTGAAATGGCTGCTTTGTGAAGCAAGGACTAGCGGGGCTGACAGCGGAAGACACCGCTAGGACTATGCGTAACTAGCAGCTATGAAGCAACTACAAGCGGATAGCCCGACCCTATTTTTGCTTTTTTGCCTATTGTTCATGCGAGGACGCATGAACGGGCAAAAAAGCAAAAATAGGGGCACGCCCAGAAAATGATGATTGGATGACAGGGTGATTGAGTTGTTATGGTTATTTTAATATCCCACAATCCCACAATCCCACAATCCCACAATCCCACAATCCCACACTTACCCCCTCGTAAACACCCATTCCGTTTCGCTCGAAAGATCCTCTTTAAAAGCATAACCCTCCACATCAAAACCCTTGATAGCCTCCACTGATTCTAATTTATTTTTGATGATATAACTACTCATCCAACCGCGGGCTTTTTTGGCGAGAAAGCTAATCACCTTATACTGTCCATTTTTGAAATCCTTGAAGATGGGCGTGATGATTGTCGCATTCAGTTTCTTCTTTTGAACCGCTTTGAAGTATTCATTGGAAGCGAGGTTAATTAACACCTTTTCATCTTGATTGGCCAGCAACTCATTGAGGCTATTCGTGAGGCGATCATCCCAAAACTGGTATAAGTTTTTCCCTCGGTTATTTTGCAACTTAGTACCCATTTCTAGGCGGTAGGGTTGTATTAAATCGAGTGGTCGCAGTAAACCGTATAGACCCGATAAGATACGGAGGTGTTGTTGGGCATAATCGAAGTCGGCTTGGGTGTAAGTTTCGGCATCTAAACCGACATATACATCCCCTTTGAAGGCGAGTACTGCTTGCTTGGCATTATCGGGTTGGAAGGGGCGTTTCCAGTTTTGATTACGATCATAATTTAAGTCGGCGAGCTTTGCACTGATCGACATTAACTTGGATAAATCCTCGGTCGATTTTGTACGTAAGTTCTCCATTAATTCCTCCGAATGTTCTAAGAAATCGGATTGTGTAAATTGATCGGTACAAGGAGTTTTTTCGAAATCGAGTGATTTGGCGGGAGAAATGACAATGACCATAAATTGATTGAGTTTTTTCTTAAAATTAAAAGCTACTGTAAAACAATGAATAGGTAAAAAAGTTGAGTGCTTATATAGCATCTTTCTTTTTGAGAAAATAAGCAATACCTCCTATAAGCATCAAATCGATCAATAAGATGAAAAATAATTTGGCTAGATACAAGGATTGCCGTTCTTCTATTTCTAGCCAATCATCCATCAGTACATTGGGTAGGTTGAGAGCTTCTTTGGTATCTAGCACTATATAATTATCATCAGGATCAACTTCATCTTCTTCGCCTACATTTCGAGGGGCATCATAATACGAACGTTTAGGCGTTGAAGAAGGGGAGTAGTGATACACCTTATCGGAAACCATCGCATAACTATCAACACCCCAACGGGCAAACATCGCATAACTAATAAATTCAGGGGCTGTTTTTTTATCAATAGGTGTCACCACACCTGATAGCATGATTTGTGGAATAAGTACGAGTGGAAGGAAGGTCATTACCTTCTCCGTATTGTTAAACAAGGTAGAGAGTAACAAACCCATTAATACGCCTGAGAAGGAGAGGAATAACATTAAAAACAAAGAGTTTCGAAAGGGCATTTTAATGCCTTCATCCAGTCCTGCCCCTTGATTAAACCACAAGCATAAGATGCCTATAAATAACAGGGCTTGAAGAAAGGAGAAGAGGGTCAGTACGCTTATTTTCGAGAGCATATAGGGAAGTATCCGCAAATTAAACATCCGTTCTCGTTCGTAAATCGGCAACTCACTGACTATCTCTTTAGCGGCATTATTGGCTCCAAACCAAATAGCACAAATCGTCACTAAAAAGAGAACACTTACAGTTAGTTTACTAAATACAATGATCATTAACAAGGCAATCAATGGAGCTTGCCCGATCATGATGGCCATGTTGAGGCGATCATTCAGTTTGATTTTGAGATAGCGACGAGTCAGCCAATAAAACTGCTTGAAAAAGGAGTCTTTTTCTTTTTGTTGGAGTTGTATTTTGCTAGGCGAAACCCCCGAATAATATTGATCCTCCCTACGTTGTTCAAATTGTTGAGATAAACCTTCTCCTTGTTCAATGGTTTTATTTTGACTATAAACTTGGTTAATGTTATCTGTCTTAAAATAGGATTCTAATTGGTCGGCATTTCCAAAATAAGTTAGGTAGCCTCCTTTTGATAAGAAGATAACTTTATCCACAAAACGCAAATCGTCGGGTTTGTGTGTCACCATCATAATGGTGGTATTTTTCTCGTTGAGCTTTTTCAAACACTTCAAAAACTCTTCAATCGTTTCGGGATCAAGAGGTGAAGTAGGCTCGTCGAGAAATAGGATTTGCGGGTCGGTAAGTAGTTCGACGGCTATTGATACGCGTTTTCGTTGTCCGCCCGACAATTCTTTCACCATCGTCGCTTTGATGGTAGGCGTATTGATATTTAAATTATCAAGTACTTCTTCTATTTTGGCATTAATCTCTTCTTCCGATACATCACTAGCCAGTCGGAGCTTTGCCGCAAAATACAAGGAATCGAGTACCGATAAGTTACCATGTACAATGTCATCTTGTGGTACATAACCAATAAACTGTTTCACAAAATCGTAGTTCATGGTTAGTTCACGTCCTAGTATCATAGCACTTCCTCCTGTAGCAGGATTAGCTCCATTTAAGGCTTTTAGTAAGGTAGATTTTCCGCAACCAGAAGGGCCCATAATAGCGGTAAAGGTTCCTTGCTTTAGGCTAAAATTTACCTTTCGTAAAGCATGATAATTATTGTCATAAACTTTATCTAACTCATTGGCTTCAATGGCAATTTTATTCGCATCAAACAGTACAATAGAAGAGAGAATCAAATCATCTCCTGAACGCGAAAGGCTAAACTCACGATCACCAATCGTTACCACATCTTCCGTGCTAATAGTCTGGCTGCCTTTTACCCGCCTACCATTAACATAGGTCCCATTGGAACTAAAATCATTGACCACATATTTTTCATCTGAAAGCTTCTGAATGGTAGCATGTTTTCTTGAAATGGTCAGGATGGGGATAACAATATCACACTCTTTACTTCGCCCAATCCAAATTTGTTCTTTCTCTTTAAACAAACGAGCCAGACTTACATTTTTTGATGATGCGTTGCTAACTGAAAGGTCGGCAACTGATGCCTGCTCTTGGGAAGGAGCAATATGCTCGGATGCTTCAAAGATGGGATTGGCTAGAGAAGGAGCGGAGTTGAAATACTCAACTACCATATAATAAGCCGATTGCTGCCCAAATTGCACACGCCCTTCATGAGCAATAGGATAATACTTATTGGCTTCAATACGTTGTCCATTCAAAAAAGTACCATTACTACTTTGAAGATCTTTGATGGATACCATCCCTTGACGAATCAAAAACGCTGCATGTTTACGAGAAATATGAGGTTCTGGGATTTCTAAATCAGCCTGATAACCAGTTCTTCCTAGACTAAGGGTGAGATCATCTTCTTTTTGATAGGCAATTTTATGGACGACTTTGTCGTCTTTAAATAAGCTTATTTTGAGATCATAATTAGACATGAATGGGGATGGTCTTGTGTGAGAATTTATTTGATGCAAAATAAAAAAATTATCGCATATAAATTGGTTTATTTTTTATTATACTCTATAATTGTACTGTAAGGATTTTATCCGTTACCATTTATTAAATTCAGCTATGGCAGTTACTATTCTTCAACCTCATGCGCTGCATGAAATAGGCAAACGTGGCAATAATGAGGATGCCATCTTTCCTCCAAAAGATCATGCAAACGCCCACCATCGTTTGTTTTTAGTATGTGATGGTGTTGGAGGAAACAATAAGGGAGAAGTTGCTTCCCACTTATTGAGTCATACCTTTGCTCAATATTTTACAACTGCCATTGCCAACCATCAACAACCAAGTGCTGCCCTTATTCAAGCAGGTATGATAGAAGCGGAAGAAGCAATGATGGAACATATTGCTAATCATCCATCTAGTGAAGGAATGGCTAGTACTTTTACGATGGTTTATCTCTTTGATAATCAAGCCTTGATTGCTTGGGTAGGAGATAGTCGTATTTACCATATTCGCCCTTCTAAAGGTATTCTTTATCGCTCCACAGATCATTCTATTGTACAAGAGTTATTAAATGCAGGTGAACTTACCGAAGCAGAAGCTCGCGTACATCCACAACGCAATGTGTTATTAAAAGCTGTAACAGGAGATAAGCCTGTAAAAGCTGATGTGAAAATTATAAGTGACATAAAAAATGGAGACTATTTTTTCCTCTGTTCTGATGGTATTTTAGAAGGTATAAACGATGAAGAATTAGCCGCCGCTCTTTCCAAAAGCCAAAAAAGTAATGAGTGGAATAAACAGTTTACAAAAGAATTAGAAGGAATTTGCCTCCAAAAATCGAAGGATAACTATTCCATGTATCTCGTTCAAATTGAATCACTTAGTGAAGAAAACGTTCTAGCTACCATGCCTATTGCTAAGGGGACTAAAAATGTATCTGCCATTAACGAACAAACGATTAGTGAAAAGACAACTAGTGAATTAGATGCGGCTATTGTTCAAAAAGCGGAGCGAAGAGCAGAAGAGATGAACAATAGTATGGATACGGCTTCTTATGATGAATTAGTGGAAGAGGAGAAGCTTGTTTATGAGGCAAGATCGCAAAAAGTAAATACTGATTCTCCTAGTGGAGAGGTTGCGAAAAGTACCTTGGGTTGGATGAAGTGGTTGATGCCTTTACTACTCTTAGGGGCTGTTTTAGTAGGATTAGGTTTGGGGTATTTTATATTTGGTAGAACTGATAAAGAACCTACCAAAAAGGTATTGACAAAGATGCCTAGTTCAAGTACCGATTCGACAAAGAATACAAAAGGACTGCAAGAATTAGAACCTAGTAGAGAAAATACCTCCGTAGTAGTAGTTGATTCAAGCGAAGTAGCAAAAACTACCAAAGATGCTACTAAAACGGAAGCATTGGAAGAAAGCCAATTTCAAGAGCATCTCGATAATGGAGAGGAGGCAATAAAAAAAGGAGATTATAAGGCTGCTTTAACTGAATATAATCAAGCATTGGAAATTGCAAAAGAGCAGGGCTTGGATGCTACTGTTGCTCAAAAAGGTTTGGATGAAGTGGACGAGTTGATGAAATCAGGTAAGGAGGCTATCAAAAAACAATTGAAGAAAAAGGGGGTGGATTTAAATAAAAACAAGCTCCAAGAGGAGGAGAAGCCTATAAATAAAAAAGGAGTAGATGTAAAGAAAGAGCAAGTCAATAAGGACGCAGAAAAACCTATTCAAAAAGAAAATGCATCTACTACAGATTCTGTTGATACAGAAATAAAACCTGCTGCAACAAAAGAAACAGAGAAATTACCTGAAACGAAGTTGGGTTATAGTGGTTATCTAAAAAAGGGGAGAAAGGCATTGAGCCAAAAGAAATATCAAGAAGCTTTAGACCTTTTTACAAAAGCACAAAAGGAAAAAAATACTCCTTTTATTCGCAAAATGATTAATCAATGTAAGGAGGCTTTAACAAAGAAAACAAAATAACGATACTTGTAAGTACCTGGACATAAATTATTCGGCAAAAAATAACCAACCTTGACATTTATTCCTGAATATGATGGACAAAGTTCTTCCCATCAAAAATCACCATTCGTTTATCCACCTCCTTCGCTATAGCACCATTCGCATAAATAGCTACTCCTTCTATCGTTTTGAGCGGTGTTAGCTTCCCATTAATAATCCACTTCTCCGTTTCTTTGGCAGTCTTTATCAATTGTTTTCCATCAATAGGAGCATCATACACCAAACGCGGATTCGTCCACTTTTCATCAAACTGAAAAATAAGCAATTTACTTTTTTTCGTTGCTTCCTGATGAATCACACAAGCCATATCACGCGTTTCATTTCCTGTAAATCGCCCTAAAGCCATACAATTATACTCCCTATCTGCCGGTTCACAAAAGACACTCCAATCCGAATAAGCAGACTGAGAAAGATAAGCAGTAATTGCCTTCTTATGTCCTGTATTAATAACCACCTCTCGCGCCTTCAAGTTACCATAAATCGACTCAATTTTATCCAAACTATCTTTACGCACCAAATAGCGCATACTTACATGTCCTTCCGTACCTGTTTTAACCACTTTTACATCTGCACAACCAAAGTAATTTTGACCATAAACCAACAGCTCATCCTGAAAAGGAATCTCTTCCAAGATATTATCCTTTGCCTCAAAATCACAAGAAGAACGCAAGTTCAACATATCAGATACCACATAATACCTTTCGGCATTTGAATCTACCCATTTAGGGTACATCGTTTGGTAAGCAGCATAACACATCGCTCCTAAAAATAAGAACAAGCCCAAAGCTTTTAAAAAAGTATAATCCTTTGGAGGAGGAGGGAGAGCTTTCCGTTTTTGAGGACGTTCAACAGCATCGCGCTGCGCTTCTATACGTTGGGGCTTGGCAACTTTAATCACCAATTTAGGATCAAGCAAAGCCAACAATTCTTTAGCAGACTGTGCCCGCTTACCTGCCTGTTTGACCAAGCACTTTTCGACCATTTCTCGATAAGGACTCGGAATGCGAGGGTCATTAAAATTAGGTTGATCTTCTGCTATAATTTTAGCAAATATGGCATTATTCGAATGTTTAGAGCCAGGTTTCTTATAAGGCGAATGTCCGCAAAAAGCCTCGTACAAAATAATTCCAAAAGCCCATAAGTCGGCATTTTTACCCATTCCTTGTTGAATCCCAAACCGCTTAGGAGCAATCTGCTCAGGAGCCATATATTCCACAGTACCCAAAATACCCGAACTCAACTCTTGATAACCCTGTTGATTTTTACTCAATCCAAAGTCTCCCAATTTGGCCATCATACCTTCACGCGGATGATGATGAAGCAAAATATTATGCGGCTTAATATCCCGATGGATGATGTGATTCTCATGCAAGTAATCAATCCCATTCAACATATCAATCACCAAATCTCTAAACTCATCTTGGCGGCGAATACCACGTTTAAAATAATCCTTCAGGTTTCCATTATTCGCATACTCCATCACCCCAATCTGATATTCCGTAGGGCTACCAGCAGCATTCTGCCCATCCATACTAAAAACATCATAATAACGAATGATATTCGGATGGTTTAGATCGATGACTCGTTTTATTTCCTCAATCAATGTATATTTTCCTACATCTTGTACAGGACTTATTTTCAGTGCTACAAAACGTTTTAATACTTCATCTCTGGCACGATAAACGCGCGCAAATCCCCCCTTGCCAAGCAAATCTTGCTTGGGGTTATATTGGTAGCGATTGTTTATTTTTATTGTACGATCAGAAGCCATAGGGAGTATACAGAATAGAATGTGAATGATAAAATCAAGACATCCTCTAAATATATAAAAAAATTAGTGCTTAGTTAGATACTTAGGTCGTTTTATTTCTTCCTCTTTACTTATAATTGAGGCAAATAAGTATAGAGAGAATTTAACCAATGCCCAATTTCTGTAGCCAATGGATTTTCGACAGCTCGCCCCAAGACGTAAATTGTAAAAATAAAATAAAGAGAGAGGAGTAATATGGCTTTAACACGCCCCATCGTTTTACCTGAATAGAAAATTAAAAAAGCTCCAATGGTAACTAAGAAAAGAAGGATGCAAAGCTCGCGAATATTGACAAGCGTAGCAGCACTGAGGTGAATATCACCATAAATCATCGTATACAAAAATAAGGGGAAGCCCAAAGCAAAACAAACATCAAATACATTGCTCCCCAAAGCATTCGACACCGCATCATCATAATTGCCCTTTTGAGCATCTCTAATCGAAATGATGGTATCTGGAACACTCGTAGCAGCCGAAGCCAAAATTACCGCAATAAAATATATCGGAATACCCAATTCGTCACCTAGCGTTTCACATGAATGTACCAACAAAAAACACGACACACCAATAATTAAAGTACTTAAACCCAACAGTGCCCATGCATTTCTTGGATTCAGTGGTTGATTACCAATTACCAACTCCTCAATATCTAATTGAACAACAGCCTTTGCAAAAGAACCAGAAGGACTTTCTACTTCCTCCTCTTCTGCAAGCTCTTCCTCAAAAGTATACTCTTGCTTACTTCGTCTCATACTTGCAAACATATAAAAGATGTATGCAAAATACATCCCCATCAACACCAAGCCATGCCACCAAGACAGCGACTCACCTCCTAAGAAAATAATCAATACCAAATCACATATCAATAAGGCAATACCATCTCGCAAAATGATCTTTCTCGACACCCCAACTCGCTTAGCAATACCCGCCCAAATAACTGTCATAATCACCAGCGAAGGAATAATAACCCCATTAAAAACCGCACTACCCGCTGTTGTTCCAATTCCTCCTGCAAATCCATCTTTATCTTGTAAAACAAATAAAAAGAATAAAGTCGTAAAAAATTCAGGCATTGAACTAGCCACAGCGTTTATCGTCGCTCCTCGAACTCCATCAGACAGATTTCGCCCCAAATATTCGGAGGCAGTCTCAAATCCATCACAGGCTCGCCAAATGACTACACAAGTCGCTGCTATCAAAAACAACGAAAAAAAGATTGCCATAATGTAAATTAAAAAGTGGTTATTGGCTTTTCTACTCTATATATTAAAGCCACAAAAGTAACAAAAAGAGTGATGGTAATGGGCTAGTAAATCGAATAATTTAATAAAGAAAAGTGCTATAATCAGCACAAATGGTCTTGTTTTTGTAAAAAAAAGATTAATTTAATATTAATTTTAAATTAAAACTCCTCTAAAATGCGTTACTCTTTACATCTCCCGACTTTTCTCCTTATCCATAAATAAAATAATGGAATCTAATCAATATCAACAAATAAGAGCATTAGCAAGCATCATCAAACGCTTTTCTGATATTCAAGTAGAAGATCCGCGTTTCTATCAACGATTTTTACCCTTACTAGAGCAAAAACACCAACAAGATTATATGCATATGTTGATGTATTTGTTGCAACATGTTAAGGATGGTAAAGAAATTGCACGCATGTTCGAATCTTGGTATAATACCCAAGATACTGAAACTCCTCCTCCTGTTTTGAATCCCAAAACAAAGAAGCAACCAGTTACAAACGCACCTATTAACGCTGATACAGGGAAAGTTGTTCCCCAAAAAGAACAGCAAATAGAAGAGGAGGAACAAAAACAAGAAACAAGTAAGCCTAATGACAATAAAAAAGAGCCTGCCGTTGAGTTATTTTTTCCCGTTGCTGTTAGTGAGCAAAGTTATCAAAGTACCCAACTCAATCAATATTTACACGAAAATTATCTACAAGAAAACCTAAGTTCCATTATTTGTAATGGACTTATCGCCACAGGGTTACGTTTCCATGAAAAAGCCCAACAAATTGAAGGAGTGGCACGTCAGTCAGGCTTATACGAAATCTTATTTATCCTCTATCGAAATACCCCACAAGATCGAAAAGTGGATATAGACGCCAATTTACTAATTGTGCCCGCTCAAATCACCTTCGACGAAGTTCTCACACAAGGTATGCCATTCGAACTACCTATACCACTTCAAAATTATGGACTTAGTGGGCTTTTCCAGACCTGCCACCTCGAAGGGATGCTTGCCAATGAATACGAAATTCATGCACAAGGGCAAGTTCTCAAAGGTTATCCACAAACAGCAGGTCGCATTTCATTAATGTTACATTTTACTTGGGAAGGTGGAGTTGGAAAAATTCCTCTTTGGTGGGAAGTAAGGTAAAAGGATCACCCAATCCCCAATCACCCAGTCACCCAATCATCCAATCATCATCAACTGGGCGTGCCCCCATTTTTACCCATCAACCTGTCAGGTTTTTGGAGAGTGCCATCAATACGCATTTACGTAATTCCTCCAACCTGACAGGTTTCGATGGGCAAAAATGGGGTCGGGCTATCCGTTTGTAGTTGCCTCATACCCGCTAGTTCAGCATATACCTAGCAGTG
>JAHDHP010000331.1 GCA_020631245.1 Bacteroidota bacterium
GCCAATTTCATCACCTTACAGTATGATTCGCATTACACGAATTTAAAAGAACAAAGAAGCATTAAATCAGCTCCGTTTCGTATATCACAAATATAAAGCAGGATATGTTTTTGTGCAAATTTTTTAAAGAAATTGGCTATTTTATATGGAATTAGTAATTTAGGGCTGAAAAATTGTGATTTTGTTAATTTAGGGCTATATTTGACCACGCTTATTGCGATTCTTCTAAAAGAAAATGAAAATGGATACGAAACACCCAGAAATTGACCAGTTAGATCGCCAAATTTTGTCGATTTTGATGGAAGATGCTAAGATTCCCTACACCAAAATAGGAGAAATGTTGTATGTATCAGCAGGAACAGTACATGTGCGTATGAAAAAAATGGATGACTTAGGAATCATCAAAAGACATCAGTTAATTGTCAATCACGAAAAACTAGGTTATGATATTACAGCCTTTCTAGGCGTTTATTTGCGACAGAGTTTATTATATGGAGAAGCATCTACTGAATTGAAAAAAATACCAGAAGTAATTGAGCAGCATTTTACTACTGGAGAATATAGTATGTTTATCAAAATTGTATGTAAAGATACTACACACCTGAAAGAGGTAATTCACGACAAAATTCAAAATATTCCAAGTATTCAACGTACCGAAACATTTATTTCTTTAGAAGAAGGGATTAATAGGTCGATTCAATTATTAGAGCAAGAAGAAGAGAAAGAGGAGGAATAGGTATACTTTATATTATAACCCGCTGAGCCACAGATTCCATTAATTAACACAGATTAGGTAGATGGTAGCATAATGACCATTCACTAATTCGCTCATTCACACAATCACTCATTGTAAAATAGCCCCCACCAATTCCAATAAAGCCTTCTCCTCTTCCACCCACCAATTTTGCGAGAAGATACGGATAAACCGATATCCCATTCGTTCTACCTGTTCTTGGTGATACACTATCTCTTTCCAATAAACAGAGTCTGGTAACTGTGACTGACTCATACCATCTATTTCAATAGCGATAGGAGCTTGCTCTTCTTGTACAGGATCAATAACCAACTCTATTAAAAAGCCACCTCTTTGCACATGTGGATGTAAACGCTTGGGATCAATATGTTCAGAAAGTTGACGAATAAGATAGTGGGTAAATGGAGCATAGTAAGCATCAGGATCAGTTTGAGAAAGGGCTAAGTTTTGTTCGGGACAATATAGACGAAGTTGATTCAAGATAGCTACTCGCATGTCTTCTTTTTGCCCATGAATAGCTTTGGCGTACATAATATAACTATACAAACAAGCCCGTCCACTAATGCCTTTTTCGGCAAGTAAACTCGGATATTGGAGGTAGTAACTAGAAGGAATAGAAGTGATAATCTGTACTTGGTACTTTGCACGTGTGATAATCACATTCAATAATTGGTAACCTTTTTCTTGATTGAGTGGTCCGAAATGTTGCCTAAATTTTCCTTCCGAATTGGGACCAAAAGTAGTGGAGATCAAAATAACGTCTCGCTCATCTCCTTGGATGTTTTCTAAGTTTTTCACAAATAAACCGCGCGCTTCCAAAGCATGTAAGCGATTAGCGTATACCTCACTTTCGAGTTTTAATTCCTGAATACGTTGCAAAATCTGATTTCGTTGACTCATATTAAAGGTAGCAATGCCCACACTCGGTAACAGGTTCTGATGGGGAAGAGGCTGTATGTCATTTAACAAAATGTATACAAGCTTTTCTACCTCTGTGTTATTTATGTTTTTTTCATACACTCCATCTACTTCCAATAATTTGATAGGGATATAATCAGCTTGTGCAGGCATTGGACAAAGACGAGAACCATAAAAGGCAGCATTCGAAAAATCAATGAGATAGGGATGGCGAGAGCGATAGTGAAAGTCAAGAAAGGAATAGTGAAATCCGCTTTCTTCGGCATATTGTAACAAAGAACGGGCGGTCGCCAGGTCTTCTTCTTGTAAACCCTTATTTTCTTCATCCTCTTCCTGATTAGTGGTAGGGAGCTGCAAGATTTCTTTCCCTACAAAATAATTAGAGGGAGGCATTTGGTGGCGATCTCCCGATACAATTTTATGTTTGCCGCGTATCAAGGCACAAAACGTATCTTCCAAACGCAATTGACTCGCTTCATCAAAAATAACCAAGTCAAACAAATCCTTTTCAAGTGGAATCAGTGAACTACAGACCGATGGATTGACTAATAAAACAGGAAAGAAATCAGAAAACAACTGAAAATCAGTTTGTACAATTTTACGCAACGAATGCCTTCGTTGCCCCTTCGCACCTCGCTTATTATATAGTTGACGAATCTTATTATTAATTTGTCTTCTTGTTAGTGATTCTTCTTTGGCACTTTCACGAAGATTAAAAGAGGCAATACTTTTTTGTTGCTTCTCTTGCCAAAGATGCTTTATTTTCAAACTTTGTTGCTGTTGTAATAGGGGAGTATGGGAGCGTAAAAATTGAATAGATTGATCGTGATGTGGCGTATGAGTCGATTCGCTTCGATTCAATAAGTGATTCATATAAAGACTTTCAAAAGCAATAACCCATTTCTTCGGATTTTTTTCAATAAGACTGGTCAATAAGACTTGTTCTTTTGCTTCAAGACCCAAGAAAAAATGCTGCCAATGATATACCTCCCTAAAGTCAGGCATCGCATCACGAATACTTTTTAGTTGCGCTTGTACACGTTCCAAATTCTCCAACTCTTCTCGAACAAATACAGCATATTTTAAAGGTGGATGAGCCAATAGCTCAATCTTCCGCAATTCCATTTCATAGGCTACATATTCTTTCTTAACAGCCTCCAATTCAGGCTCTATTTCCTCCTTCACCCACATATAAATTTGCTGTTCTTCCAACTGATACACTTGTGCATTTACCAAGTTTTCAGTACCTCCATACCAGCTTTGAAGCTGTTCCTCAAATTGATGAAGATTGTTATAAATATCACTGAAAGTAGTTTTTTGATCACTTAAATCTAAAAAAGAATGCGAAAGATACTGGTAAGGAGAATGGAGTGCCTGTAACTGTTCATAGTCTTGGATCAATATTGCTTGCGTATCCAATATCCATTGGTTCTTTTCACTCATAAAACTGGCAACTTTAACCCACCTAGCCCACCAACCATTTCGTTTATTAAAAGCCTGTTGATGAATGTCCAACTGATCTTTGATAGCAGCTTGTAAGCTTTGACATTTTTCAGAAAGCCTCGTAAATACCGATTGATAATGCTGTTGTAAAGCTAGGTGATATTTTTGTTGGAGAGCTTTTACTTTTAAAAGAAGTATTTGTGTTTGATCCAGCCATTGCTTAGTAAGTTTGACCACCTTTTGTTGCGAATTTCCCAGAGTATATTGTTTAAACCACTGTGGGTGAAGTTGCACCAATGGATGAGCCAATGTACCTACTCCTTCATATAAAGACCGTCCTTTTTCAATCACCTCTTTTAAGTGTACATACTCTTCCCACGTGCCCGCATAAGAAGTCAGGTCTACCAAATCATCCAAGATAGCCTTGCTTTGCTGACCTTCCCGATCCAAATAAACACCCACCAAATCAGTCCAGTTATAAGCCGCCAAACGTTTTTGCAATAAAAAAGCCTGCTCCTCATTAACCTCTTTTTGGGCTGCTCTTACTTGTTTTAATAATACAGTATAATTAGTAGGGTCAAAAACAGCCAAATTAGATGGATTATCTACTCGATTACGTACCGAATGCACCACCTTCTTTCGATCTTTAGAAATATTCTCTACAATCATCGTCAACTCTCCTAAGCCCAATTGCTCCAAGTTTTCATTCACCACCTCCAAGGCTGTTCGTTTCTCACAAACGACCAAACATTTCGCTCCATTTTCAAGCGCATTCGTAATCAAAGCAGTTAGTGACTGACTCTTGCCAGTACCAGGAGGACCCTGTATAATTTGGTGAGGATACCGCTTCAATTGCTGCAAAATCAGCTGTTGACTCGGATCAGTTGAAACACCGCTAAAATGATGTTTTTGGTAAATCTCTGCTGGTGATAAGTCAGGCATCGGAAGCGTATCTAATGGACTTATTCGATAGACTTCTTCAAAATAAGCATTCATCTTTTCCTGCTCCAATCGAGTCTCTTCCTGCTTTATCAAACCCTGAATATCCTTAATAATCGCTTGCTTTTGAGTGCGATACAAACCAAATACACCCGACCAATATACACGTGGCTGATCCAAAGGAATATGTTTCAAGGTATTGGCACCAGGACACTGCATAAGCAAGGCTTGGTGATGATCGGCATCAGCATGTAAAGCACCCAATAATTCATTCACAATCTCCAACAATTCTTCCGCCTCAATAATATCATCTTCCAAATAATGAGCCGCCAATCGACGCAAATTTATCTGCTCATACTGTTGCAAATAACTAATCAACACCTGATTCAAATAAATCGGATAATCTTCCTCCCGCTTCACCACCCACTTTCCAACCGACGTATCCGACTTCTCCAAATCCAAATTCCAAATCAACAAAGGAGCCTTGATAAATTTTTTCGGGTCCTTCAAATCGCGCAACAATAATAAAGGATACCCAAAACCAAAAGGAGTCACCCCATGCTCCAAAAAATTATCTCGATTGTCATAATATAAAGCATCCAATCGCCGCTGCACATTCAACAAAGCTTGCAATTCTCCTTCTGGTAGTGCATGTAAAGTCTGCCGACTATACTGGTGTGAAAAAACAAAACTAAATTTCGCTTTTGTTAACAATTTCTTCAAAAACTGTTGAGGCAAAGCTTCCTCCAGCAAATGCGTATCATGTACATCCAAACGATTCAAAGCTCTTCCAGGCAGCGCATTCAAATGAATCGAACGCCGATTACCCGTCGAGAGCTTCTCTTCTAATCGCCTTAGAAAGGATAGGTTCATGATAATTGTTTTATTTTCTTTTAACACAACAACTCAATTACCCAATTCCTCATTTTTTGGGCGTGCCCCCACTGCCCCTATTTTTGCCCGTTCATGCGTCTTCATATAAACACTAATCCCCATGCCTCCTCGCATGAAACAGTCAAAAATAAGCGCAATGGGGTCGAGCTATCCGTTTGTAGTTGGTTCATAGTTGCCTGTTCCGCCAAAGTGCTGGCAGTGTCTTCCG
>JAHDHP010000332.1 GCA_020631245.1 Bacteroidota bacterium
ATCCAATCACCCAGTCATCCAGTCACCCAATCATCAAGGATGCGCCGCCACCCAAATCTCCCCATCTTCCAACACCTCTTTCTTCCAAATGGGCACAGTCTGTTTAAGCGTATCAATCAAAAATTGGCAAGCCTCAAAAGCCGCCTTCCGATGCGGAGTAGCCACCGCAATCACCACCGCTATCTCCCCTATCCCAAGCACCCCCACTCGATGATGCATCGCTATTTTTTCTGTTTGCCAACGTTGTCGAGCCTCCTCTGCCAATTTCTGCATCTCCGAAAGAGCCATCGGCACATACGCCTCAAATTCCAAACGATCTACCGACCTTCCCTTCGTCTGATTACGCACCGTTCCCACAAAAGAAGTAATACCACCAGCCGTAGGATTGCTCACAAAGTCAATACATCTCTGTGGATCAAGAGGTGTATCTAAAATTTGTATATCAAACATATAATTACACTTTTAACGATAACAAGTACAGTATCAATATTAGAATACGGATTCAGCTTTAAAAGATTTTTTTGGCGAGTAAAGACATAATATGAGATATCTTTTATGATTCAATAGGCAACTTCCCCTCTTTGAGTCCTCTGTGTTACTTCTTTGTGCCCTCTGTGGTTCAAAATATCACCCCCCACTCACAGGAGGAATCAACACCACCTCATCACCCGCTTGCAAAATAGCATCCTCCTCCTGATACTCTGTATGAATAGCCACCCTAAGTGATACGAGTTTTTCAAAATCAGGAAATTTTTCATGCAATAAGAGCTTAAAAGCACTTACACTAATCCCCTCCTCCACCTCAAGGCTCATCTTTTGAGTTTGTAGAATATCTTTAGCAATTCCGAAAGCAAGTATATGAATCGTCATTTCGTAAAAATAATGAATTTTATAGTATCTTCATTACAATGCAAACCATCGTACACTACTCCCTTCACTTTATCGCTCCTGGTATCATAGCCTGGTTCTTTTTTAGACAAAAATGGAAACTAGTATGGGGACTTTTCATAGCAACAATGTTAGTTGATTTAGATCACCTACTTGCCTCTCCTATTTTTGACCCCAATCGTTGTAGTATTGGCTTCCACCCATTACATCACCCCATACCAATACTACTCTACCTTTTATTGACACTTCTCCCCTACCGCAATCTATATATACGCGTTATCGCAATTGGCCTATTATTCCATATGTTAACCGATCTCATCGACTGCATATGGCTGTTTAGTGAATGTAGCATTTGCTGGAAAGAATCAAAAATTTATGAATACTTACGATAAAAACAAACTTACGATACAACCAATAGTCCATAATATATCACCTTACATGTATTCACCAAAATACCACATTATGAGAAAGCTTGTTTGTCTATGCTTGTTAACCGTTTTTATTTGCTTCACAAGTAGCAACGTATTTGCCCAAGATGCACCCACTACTTATAAACCAAAAAGGTTTGCAGTTAAAATAGAACCTATAAAGGCTCTCTCTCCTGACCTCCCAGTATTACAAGTCGGAGGAGAATTTCTTTTTCATCCCAAATGGAGCGTAGAGCAATCAATAGGTTTCAATGGCAAGTGGTTTAGTTATTTTACAGATTACGAACACCAAGTATTTACCAGCCGAACAGAATTGAGGTATTATCTCAAAAAAAGAGGGATCAAAAAAATGAAAGGTATGTATGTCGCTGCTGAAGCAATGTTTGGAACCAATACCTATGAATACGATGCTTGGTTCGCACGTCGAGGTACTTGGCCTGCTGAAATTATCTGTATCGAAAAAATAGATATAAAAAGACGAACCTTCCGTCCTAATTTTAAATTTGGTTACCAACTCATAAGTAGAAAAGGATTTGTACTAGACGCTTTTGCGGGCCCTGGCTTCAATTTCAAACAAGTAACACATGTAAATAGAGTCTGTCAAGATGATGCAGTTATTCACCATCCTGCTAATGAAGGCTTTATTCTTGAATTCTTTGACCATAAGGAAGAAAAAGTAGCATTACCAAGTTTCGCCTTTGGTTGTAAAATTGGTTGGGCATTCTAAAAAAAAGCGGGATATGATTCATATCCCGCTTTTTTTTATCTCAATACTATTTTACCTTTTTAAACTTTCGTCCATCCCATTGATAACTAAATGAATCTGCCTGTACCCCATTCATAATTGCATCATATTGCTTTTGTATCTCCTCATCTTGCATTGCTTTACATTTATACATAAACACATCAGGATTGAAACTATAATAAATATGGCGATCACCAGGTTCAAAGTACACATCCGCTTGCGGATCACAGGCAAGGACAGCAGTAGGCAGTTGTTGAAATACTTTTGGCGCAAATACCTCTGGCCATTCTAAAGTTTGTAAACCCGAAGGAATTTCAATCATTTGGTTTCGCTCAAACATAAACAAATGAAAAGAAGCAGTTCCCCTATTCACATCACTCTGATCCTCCACCAATAAATAAGCCTTCTTCCCCCCTTTCAATTCATAGCTAACAAAATGTCCACTATATCCTTCATCAGCATCCATTCCAAAAGCAAAATAATCACCTTGTACTTCACCCAATATTTGAATAGCTAGTGGGTTTGTTTCTTCTGATTTTTCTTTATATCTGTCTACCATCCACTTCCGTCTATTCTTATTAAACTCGCCATCGCCTTCTACAAAATAACGATCAGGTAGTAGTAAAAAGTGATCTAATAATTCTTGTGGATTTCCCTTTTGATTAATAGGAGCCGCCGCCAAAGAAGAAGCCGCAGCACTCGCAGCCCTATCTTTATTAGAACTAATAGTGGGAGCTTTCACCTCCACTTTACTGCTTCCTTCTGTTTCACTATAAGGCTCCGTGCGCGTACAAGCAGTACCCAATAATAAAAATAAAACTAAACTAAGATGGATTGAATATTTCATAATGATATAGTGTATAATGAAGTTTTTTACACAAAACATCATTTAAGTAGAAAATTTCGTACCTAATTTTATTTTTCTCTCTTTCCTTCCCATTTCATTTGCATCAACAAATAAGTAGATAGACCTGAATATAAAATATAGAATGCAAAAAAAGGCAAGACAAACCAAAGAGAATTTGGACGAACAATTAAGGCATAGATAACCACAAAAGCCATACTAGAAACAAATTGCAACATTGTAGCTCCAAGCATCATATTAGCACTTCCCATTTCTGTTGCTGCCTTATTAGATCGCAAACCTATCCATATAATAATGGGTGTACTAAGTGCGAAAAACAAGAAACTAGCCCAACTAAAGTGCCCATAAACACCCAATAAGCCTGCTAATTGTAAAATGCCCAATATAGCCCCCAATCCTATAGAAAGAAGGCTAACAGTTACTAAAGGAGAGCGCATAAAAGGTGAGATTAGGATAATTTTCGGATGACAATATACATCGACCCCGCCAATGCTGCCAAAAGCAACAAGACCGTAAACAAAGGTCGAGTTCCAAGCCATTCATCTAATTTTAAGCCCCCAAATGCTCCCAACAAAAGAAGAGCAATCATTTGAAAAGCAATAGATGAAAAGCGAGAATAATTATTTAGAGTTCGCTTTTTGGGCTTGTTTTCCACTAGCTACTGTTTTTTTATCAATATTACCGAATTGGTTTCGTTTTTCTGACTCCATACTAATTTTAGCATTCACCACAGCACCAGATTCTATAATCAACTTTTTCGTTACAATACTCCCTTCTATCACAGCCGTACTACGAATAAAAAGGGTATCATTAATCACAATATCACCCTGAACACGTCCCCCAATATCAGCATGTTCACATTTCAATTGTCCAGTCAACAAACCTGTGTTTCCTATGACAGCCTTCGACTTACAAATCAAAGTACCATCAAGTGTGCCATCCATACGGATATTACCAACACACTCCACTTCACCCGTAATTTTAGTATCCTTACCTACCTGGTTACGACTACCTCCCATAGGAACAGCCGCTTCTACTGGTGCATGGTCAACACTACTATTATTCTTATTTTTTTTGGAGCCAAACATAATTTAGAGTTTATTAAGTAAAGATGGAAAATAAATCAATTATCATGTCATTTATTCTTCTTTACTATTGGTTAGTTACTATTGTATAGTTCAGTCAGAATTAATTAAAACTTATTACCCCTTTCGGATCAATAGGTGCTTGATTATGCCACAATTCAAAATGCAAATGTGGCCCTGTACTCTCTTCCCCACTATTACCAATAATCGCAATCGCCTCCCCTGCCTTCACAATATCTCCCGACTTTTTGAGCAATACCGAATTGTGCTTATAAAAAGACACCAAGCCATTTTCATGTTGAATAGCAATAATATGCCCTGTATCAACTGTCCAAGAAGAAAGAATGACCATCCCATCTGCCACCGATTTGATCGGTTCGTTTTCAGGAGCCACCAAATCAATCCCAAAGTGATCTTTATCTGCATCAAATGGATCAGACATATACCCATCCAAAGGCGGAAAAAGCTGCATACCTCCCATTGGTTTATCTTCGCCTCCTTCAATCTGCGTAATAAATTGACTATTCGATTTTTGATCTATATTTTTACGTAATTCCATCTCCGAATCAGAAACAAAATTAAGATCTACCGAATCACCAGCAGATAAGGTATCTTCTGCCGCCCTCATATTCCTCAACGAATCCCTATTCAAAGGCATCACATCTCCTTCTAATACTTTTTTTATATTCGTAATATAATCAGCTTGCATCATTACTACTTGCTCCAACGAATCAGAGGTAGTACCCAAATCAGCAATCTGCCGTCGCATATTTGTATCCCCATAACCAGGAATATACTCCTTTAATGGAGTAAAAATAATGGCAGATGTAATTAATAAAGCAACCATTAAGCAGACAGAAGCAACTGCCATATATACATTCAACTCTGATAAACGATAATGTATTCGTTCTTCAAACGTCTCCTCGTCCATAACCACTACACGGTATTTGTATCGGAGACGATTGAGCCATTTTTTAAAATTGCTCATAATAACCCTAGCAATTGCTTTTTAAGTAATGGATAAATAATAATTAGTAAAATTAAAGGGAGAAGTATAAACACCTCCATGAAAATTGTACTTTCTACAAAAAATAAGATAATTTTGCACGCAAAATGACTTCAGCTTTTAATTTAGAGGAATGAAG
>JAHDHP010000333.1 GCA_020631245.1 Bacteroidota bacterium
TTTGTCTTGAAACAAAGAACCAAAATTCAAGACTGATGATATTTTTGGAAAAAAACTAGCATTCGGAATGGCTTTCAGTCGTCAAACTCGCTGCGCTCAAACACGACGACTCACGGGGCATTCGCTTCATTCCTTCATGCTGTTTTTATAACCAAAAATCTCAGAGGTCAGATCGCTGCGCTATATGCCTTGACTTTTTTTACTCTTCTTTTCTTGGTGATTTTTTATCGCACGTCGAACATTCCTTCGTTACACGTTGCACAAAACCCACCTCTCAATCTCCTCCCAAGAGGAGACTTTTAGACAGTCCACTTATTAAAATATGTGCGTAACGCCCATTCACTCATTCGCGCATTCACTCAATCACTCATTGTTTTCCGCGTGAGGGATAGTAGTGGTAGCTTGGTGAAATGGCTGTTTTGTGAAGCAAGGACTAGCGGGGCTGACAGCGGAAGACACCGCTAGGACTATGCTGAACTAACAGCTATGAGGCAACTACAAACGGATAGCCCGACCCCGTTTTTGCCAATCGAAACCTGTCAGCTTGGTAAAACCTAACAGCTTGATTGGCAAAAATGGGGGCACGCCCAAATTACCAACTTCTTACTCCTCTTCCACCACTGGTATCTCTTCGTTGGGTGGCATTGAGAAAGGCGTAGTAGCGGTCGGATACTGCGAGGTCTTGGTAGGGTGACCAGTTGACACCGCTGTTCCAACCTCCGCCGCGATAACCTGTGCCTTCTCCTTCTTTATTGGGCCAAGTGGGGACGTCTGCATGTCCGTTTATGTCGAGGTTTCCATTGCCGTGATAGGCTTCGAATTGTAGTCCTTTTTCGTTGACATTGATGCAGGTTTCCCAGACATTTCCACTCATTTCTAGGATGCCGTAGTAGGTGGCTCCACTTTGTAGGCGATCGGTAAGTTCTTGGGCGGCAAAACCACATCGGATGGGTCCTTGTAAGCCATCGTAACCGTGATTGGCAATTCCGTGATCGGGGAAAATATCGTCTATGGCTCTTTCATTGGGACTTCCATCGTCGCGGATGATATTGGCGTCTACGATATTGGCATTTCCCCATGCATATTCGGCTTCAACTGCTTTAAGTGGTCCTCGACAGGCTTTTTCGTATTCTAGTTCGGTCATAGGGCGTAGGCCTGCCCAGTCGAGATAGGCGGCGATGTCTCCCCAATTGAGGAGATTACAGGCTCTATTTTGACCGTCATTGTATTCGTTATCGGGTAAAAAATTATTGCTATTGCAGGCAAAGAATGCGGGTATTCCCAAGCCTCTAACTCCTGTATTTCGAATAACAATTCCGTTTCGTAAAACGATTCCGTTGTCGAAGGCGGTTCTTCCTACCGCAGATTCGGGAGATATGTCTATTCGGTTGACTTGTTGCTCGAAGGTGAGGGTGTTGAGAAAGTCGCGATATTGGTCTTGGCTGATTTCGTATTTCATGCAGTAAAATGCCTTGTGTCCTTTCGGATAGGCGGCGGGTAATGCATGAGCGGGTTCGTTGATATTGTCGGTGGCGGTGAGTGATTCGTCATTCGGATCTTCGGTGCTAATGCGTCGATCGGTAGTGACTTTGAAGGGAAATTTGTTGCTTCCTCGACGGAAGGTGTAGAGACTTTCGCCATCTCCTAACCAAAAGTCGCCTCTAGGAACATACACCATTTCGATGCCATAGACTTGTAGGTTGATGGCTCCTGCTGGGAGGGCTTCTTTTAAGCCTAGATAAATGGTGGTGGGTTCAATATTTCCTTGTCCGTCTGCTTTTCGTTTGACCATGACTCCCATTCCGTCGGTAGCTCCTTCGGGTGCGAGTAATAGGACATTGGCACTGCGATGATGGATGAGTCCTACGTGAAATTTGACAGGCAACCAAGGGCCTTGATCATTAGCTTGGTATTTGGCGAATATCCAGACAGCATCGTGATTGTAAGGTTCCGCTTGGGTATTGAGATTCCAGCTATTGTTCCAAGCAATATCCATTTGGATACGTTTGGAGCTTAGGATTTCTAGTCGATCTATTTGTAGATTATTACTGTAGGCAGTAAAGGAAAAAAGGCAGTTGAGTATGATGAACCAACTGCCTATTATTAGAATATTTTTCAAGAATTTATGGATTTATATATTAAGCCATTTACGTAAATCAGTGCTTAATTTATAGGTAGATTGTGTCATTACTTCTCGATTTCCATATTTCAATTTTACCTTTTCTAAAAAGGATAGATTTTCCATTTCCTTTTTTTCGAGGTAATTCTCTATTTTCTTTAAAAAGGCTGTTATATCTTTTTCTAATCGCTCCAATAAGGCTTTGTAGTCAGTGCTAGAAACATCGAGTACAGGTTCAAAGTGGGCGTATTCGGGTAACCAACTATCTAACTCTTCATCGTGGTCTTTGTCGTCGAAATATTCTTGTGCAATATCCGAAACAAAATCATTCCAACAATCGGGTTCTATTTGTTTCCAATATCCAATTTGAATATTGTTTTCTTCTGTTTTTTGGAATAACCAATATGGTCCGTGACCATTCCAGGGCGAAGCACCTTCTTCTTCCAAAAACTGAAACCAAGTACGCCATCTATCTATCAACGAACAGCATCCATGTTGCATGATGAGTTGATCTTTGTGGTAGATATTAATCCCTCCTAGTAAAGGTTTTTCGATACCTGCATCTCTCCAAACATGTTCACCTCCACAGTGTTGGATTAAGTCTTCAATCTGTTCTTCTGTTACATTGTCATCGAGTGTCAATTGTAAAAAGGGTTGATTTTGACTTTTTGTATTTAAGGAGTTGATATGTAGTTTAAATGCAAAATCGGCTGCCTTTTCTACTTTATGAAGACGAATAGGCGGAATAGTAATATTGGTTAGAATGGGTTTATCACTAAAAGAGGTACCTTGTTGCCAGCCTTCTTGTTTGGCTTTTTTACAAAGTGATTGATAAAATGTATTATTTGCCTCAAGTAGTGATTCGCTCCCAATCAATTTCTTTAATTGATCTTGGTGTTGTTCACAACAAGCCGTTGTATCCAATAAAAATCCTTTCTTAACATCCTCCTTGCTAAGGTTTACATATAACCTAGTAGCATAACTATGATGGTAGTCATGGATAAAATACGAAAAGGTTTCTCCTTCAAAGTTAATCGCTGGAACCAATGAATTATTATTTTTTGATTCTAATGGTGCAAAGCTGACACGCTAATTAATCAGTATCTTTTGCACGTAGGTTTTATCTTCTTGTTGAAAATATAAAATGTATGCTCCATTTACCCAATTTGATGTGTTTAGCAGTGTTGAATGGGTAAAGTCTGCATTATATATTTGCTGTCCTAAAACAGAAAAGATTTGTAAATTTACAATTGTCTTTGGGTTTATGGCAGTAATTTGGAAAAAATCATTGCCATTTGTGCTAGAAAAAATAGAAAAGCCCTCTTTAGCATCTAGGATTTCTGGTGTATTCGTTAAGTTGTAGTAGGTATAAGCGGCGACTGCTTCGGGTGTAAATCCAATGTTTTTAGTCGCTATTTGAGTTGCTGTATTATAGTTATAAACCGTTGCTTGTGCCGTATTCACATAATCAAAATCCAAAACACACAACATCGGATCTACTTCTCCATCTACTGCTATTGTCTTTCCAGCCATTGTTTCTTCAATTAATAGGCCAACTGTTTGATCAGTGGTATTAAATTGTCCAATTCCTTCAAAACTAGAAAAAAATATATTTTTACCTATACTTGCCATTCTACTTCCATAATAGGTCGCATCTAAGGTAATATTATTATCTGATAAGTTTCTATAAGAAATAATTTCCTTTTCTAAATCCATTTCTAGTAAGGTATTACTTCCCGCATTAAAGGCATATAAAGTTTCATCTACGATAACCAGATTCCCCATATCTCTTCCTTCTTCTCCCATAATAGTACGTTGCCAAGTACCTGTTGTCACGTCTACTACCTCAATTCGTCCTAGCGTATCACTATAACAACCATAAGGTGGGCAAGCATCTATACTCCCCTTATTATTTTGAGAAACATACAGCAATCCATTAGCAATCGCCATTCCATTAGGAGTTGTACTAATTTGAGGCATTTCGTAAACGATACTTAAGTCTTCTGTATTGTATGCCGTTAAATAGCTGGTATTATCCCCTGTATAATCAAACCATTGTGCGACTAAAAGGAGATTGTCATACAAAAGCATTTTATAAGGACTTGTATTAAAATCAGCCGATTTGTAAGGAACAGTAGCGACTCGTTCTAAGGTTCTAAAGTCATATTTAACGAGTGAATCTTCAGCTGCTAAGTAACCCATGATACCAAAGTGATCAATTACTAAATCTTGCACTGATTGTACCTGTATCGTATCTATCACAAAATAGTCATCTGCTTGTATATCCCAAATACCAATATTGGCATTTTCGCCATCATCACCAAACACACCTCCATTCGCAATATAAAATCGGGTGTGTGGTTCTTGTGCTTGTGCTATTTGTCCCCAACTAATTTGTAAACAGATTAATACTAAAAAAGTAAAAAAATGGCTGTTCATGTTTTGTATATGTTATTGATGAGTAAAAAAGTGACACATTCAATGACACATAAATCCACAATGATGTAGGGAGATTATAAATGAGAAAGGGATAAAAATAGGTAATGAACTATAGAGAGATACAAGTTATTCTGATAATACAAACGAACGCAACTACCTTCGATACCACCAATATATTATTGATTGTATGAAAAATAATATCGACCTACCTTTACCGCTTCTCTAACTCCCGAAAGCTGCGGAAATATGTATCTTGGCAGGTCTTCTGGCTTATTTCACTTTTCTAGCCTTCCCATCAATAAATTTATTGACAGTGGCTGATTTTAGAAAAGCTTTTTTTGAAACTTACAGCAGCGGGTACTACTCCAGATTTGCACTGGATTCCCTTTTAAATTTTAGAACTTATTATTCTAAAATACCAATGATAGGTCAAAGGTAGTAAAAAAATAAATTGGAGGAGGGAAATACTAAATATAAGTCCGCATCTCTTCATCTAAATGAGTGATGACATTAAAGCGATGAAGTGAGAATTTATCTTGTTTAAACTTAAAGGTTGTATAAGATGTATTTTGCACTGTCCAGC
>JAHDHP010000334.1 GCA_020631245.1 Bacteroidota bacterium
GGATTGAGGGATTGAGGGATTGAGGGATTGAGGGATTGAGGGATTGAGGGATTGCATAAGAAAAATCATTGTAAGTGAAAAAACAAGTTTTCTCACAAAAAAAATCAAGGTTTTAGCGTAACGCTAACTCAACAACTCAATCCCGCAACAACACAACAACTGTTTTGCGTTATACCTTTACAAATACGACACATTCGGTAATAAATCATGTATAATGGACGGTAAAAGCACCTTCCTCGCACATAGTACATCGCACTTCGCACGGTTATCGCGTGAGGGATAGTAGCGGTAGCTTGGCGTAGTAGAAAGGTAGTGACACTTCGACTAGCAGGGCTGACGGAGGAAGACACTGCTAGGCGTATAGTGGAACACCTTTTCTAGGAGCCAACTACAAGCGAATAGCCCGACCCGAAATAGTGATTGGGTGATTGAATTGTTGAGTTGCTATGATAACACAACCACCCAATCACACAATCACTATGAAGGGACACGCCCAAAAGTATAAAAAAAGTTTTACTGATAACTCATCCTTTATCTGTATCTTACACATCTATTATTTAAGCATCGCGCCTTCTTGTCTTTTATGCGACGCTTTTGGGGAGCTAAACCTTCGTACAATTCGATCAGAAATTAATACTTTTGTCTTCCCTCTAAAAAAACTTCCCTTACTTTATTTACATTTCTAAATTGATGTATGCAAGCTCCTAAACAGGTGATTAAAGTAATTATTCCTGCATTGAATGAAGAGAAAGCAGTAGGAAGAGTGATTCGAGATATTCCGAAGGAAGGGGTGAATGAGGTGATAGTGATTGATAATGGTTCTACTGATCAGACAGCAGCTGTTGCTAGGGAAGCAGGGGCAACGGTATTGTCACAGCCTGCTAGGGGCTATGGAAATGCTTGTTTGAAGGGAATCGCTTATGTTAAGTCACTGCCCATTGAACAGCAACCCGATATTATTGTTTTTCTGGATGCAGACTATTCTGATTATCCAGAAGAATTGCCTTTACTAGTTCAACCCATCGTAGAAGAAGATGTGGACTTAGTGATAGGGTCAAGGGCTAGGGGTGATCGAGAACAAGGCGCAATGACTCCGCCTCAGTTATTTGGAAACTGGTTATCTTCTAAACTATTACTATTACTTTATGGGGTTGAATTTACTGATTTAGGCCCTTTTCGGGCAATCAAATGGTCCCAATTAGTAGCTCTGGAAATGGAGGATACCAACTTTGGTTGGACGGTGGAAATGCAAGCAAAAGCTGCTAAACAACAAATGCGCTGTGCGGAGATTCCTGTAACCTATCGTAGACGGGTAGCTGGTAAATCGAAGGTAAGTGGTACCATTAAAGGGACGATTTTGGCGGGGTATAAGATTTTGTGGACCATTTTTAAGATTTGGATAAAGAGATAGATCATCTCTAGAAATTGAACTAAGACAGCTTCTTAGGAGTAAAACATGGTTGTATTTATTCTAGTAGTTTCAAAAAAAGTAAAACAAAATGATTGAGATCATTGTCCTTTCCTTATATGCATTATCACTTACTTGTATTATGGCTTATTGTCTAATGGAAGTAAGCTTGGCTCTTCGCTATTGGCGGTATAAAAAACAGGAAAGTGATCGACCACTTCCCCAACTCAAATCCACTCAAAATAACGAGGAACTTCCATTTGTAACGGTTCAGTTACCTGTGTTTAATGAGATGTATGTGGTAGAACGCCTTATTGATGCGATTGCTGCATTTGACTATCCCAAAGATCGATTTGAAATTCAGGTGTTGGATGATTCTACGGATGAGACGATTGAAATTAGTCGTGCAAAAGTGGCTGAGTATGAGGCGGAAGGTTATCAAATTTCTTTGCATCATCGGACGGATCGTTCGGGTTATAAAGCAGGGGCTTTACAAGCTGCTACCAAAGATGCAAAGGGGGATTTTATTGCTATTTTTGATGCTGACTTTATTCCCAAATCCAATTTCTTATTACAAACCATGTATTACTTTACCGACCCTAAAGTTGGAGTGGTACAAACTCGCTGGGAGCACTTGAATAAGAATTATTCCTTGCTTACCAAAGTACAGGCTTTTTTCTTAGATGCTCATTTTACAATTGAACAGACAGGTCGTAATGTATCGGGTTATTTTATCAATTTTAATGGCACGGCTGGAGTTTGGCGAAAAGCCACGATTGAAGATGCGGGAGGTTGGCAAGCAGATACGTTGACCGAGGATTTGGATTTAAGTTATCGTGCCCAATTGAAAGGGTGGCAGTTTAAATATATCGAAGAAATTGGTTCTCCCTCTGAGCTTCCTGCTGATATGCGCGCTTTTAAATCACAGCAATTTCGTTGGATAAAGGGAGGTGCGGAGACAGCTAAAAAATTAATCCCATCTATTGCGCGTGCGGAACTACCTGTACGTACCAAACTCAATGCCTTTTCTCACTTATTGAGTAGTAGTGTTTATATCATTATCTTTTTGACCTTATTTTTGAGTGTTCCTCTATTACTGGTAAAGAATATGTTTATCGAAACAGAATATATTCATTATGGCTCCCTTTTCTTTATCAGTAATTTGGCAGTTGCTTTTGTGTATTATATTTCTACGTACTATCGGGAACAAGAACGAAAAAATCGCTTCCTTTACTTTCTCTATATGCTTCCCATGTTTCTCATTATTACGATGGGACTTTCTTTACACAATGCCCTCGCTGCTTTACGCGGCTATTGGGGAGAACAAACACCTTTTATACGTACACCTAAGTTCAACTTACTAGACAATAAAGACAATTGGAAAAACAAGAAGTATACGCATAAAAAGGTAGACTGGCTGACCCTACTAGAAGGTGCAGTAGCACTTTATTTTCTATCTGCGATTTTCTATTCTATCTGGATTATGGACTTGACCCTCACTCCCATTTTCTTACTTGCTTTTTTAGGATTTATAGCGACTTTTTCCTACTCTATTAGACATACCAAAATGAGCAATTAGTACCACATAAGACTTTATTTACATATTTATTAGTCTAGCTAAGTATATAAACTCGCGTTTTTACTATAAACTTCTTATTTTTGTACTGGTACATTTTTTGATATATAGTTAAGTTAATAATCACCCATTATTGATTTTTCATTCGCTCGTTCCTTAGAGGCTGTCTTGATTTTAGAATTGGAGCTGAAAAGGCTAGATTTTTTGACCCAATGTAGGCTTTTTTAAGACGCATAGCAGAGCTACGTGCCGAAAAAAAGGCATAATTGGGGTAAAAAAGATGCCTTTTCTAAGTCTGATTGTAAAATCAAGACAGTCTCTTATGTCCTCCTTACCCTAAAAGCGTTTATGATGACTAATGTTAACCTATCTAGCATTCATTTACCTATTTTTTTAATTGCTCTACTTTTAGTGAGCTTTCCCAGCCTAGCACAAGATGATCCTTGTGCAGAAGATGGTTATGAACTGCGTATTTCTGCAAGTGATGTCATTTGTTATGGTGATGATAGTGGAAGTGCCGTTGTAACAAGCGATCAATGTAGTTGCTTTCATAGTAGTTGCACCTTCGAATGGAGTGATGGACAAAGCTATCACCTCGCCGAAAACCTCAAGGCAGGCACGTACACGGTTACTGTTTCAGCACCTAATGGATGCGTGCAAGTAGCCTCCGTTACTGTTGGCGAACCAGCTCCTTTTGTTGATAATATCATGGTACAAGATGCCGACTGTGGCAGTGCCAAAGGAATAGCCGAAGTTGTTCCTTTAGCTAATGTTGGTGCCCTTTCTTATGAATGGTCCAATGGTTCTACCGAACGAATAAACACGGATCTTTCCCCTGGATCATATACACTAACTGTTACCAATTTTATCGGTTGTCAATATATCGACACCATACAAGTTGCGACTAGTACTAGTAGTAGTGCTATGAATGTGGACATACTTACACAGGCGGCTTGTCCTGAAATAGAAGGGAGCACTGGACAGGCAGAAATCAAAGTGGATGGCGGACAAACGCCTTATGAATTTATTTGGAGTGATGGCTTACAATCACCAGATGCTTCTATTAGAGATTTAGAAGTAGGACAATATGCTGTTACCATAGTTGATGCTATTGGTTGTGAGTATGTAGCGTCTAATGTGGTGATTCCTACTGCTAATCAATTCATTGAATTGGTAGCTGATCGAACTGAAATTTGTCCAGGAGAACCCGTTCGATTGTCTTTTAGAGGAGATAGCGATTGTACTTATGATTGGGAGGCAACACCTGGTCTAAATGATTTAACAGGAGCTGAAAATATTGTTGCTCCAATGGGTACAACAACTTATCGAGTTGAAGTAACCAATCCTGTTGGTTGTAAAACAAAAAAGGAAATTACGATCAATGTCAATCCTGATGCCCCCGCTCCTGCAGCCAATGCGTGGAATGAAACCATTTGTCAAGGAAGCAGTACGCAATTAGTCGCAACTGTTAGTGGTGGTAGTACTTCTTCTTTTACTTGGTCGCCCTCTACTGGTTTAAATGACTCTACCATCAATACACCTATCGCAAGTCCTACCGAAACCACTACTTATACGGTCACAACTGTTGGTGGAGGTTGTACATCAAGTGCCTCTATTACCATTAATGTGCAAGTTTGTTCGGGTATTGAAGACCTTATAGTTGCTCCTTTGCAAGTATACCCTAATCCAAATAACGGACAATTTTTATTGCAATTCGACTTAGTAGAACAAGCTGATATTCAATATACGATATACAATACTTTGGGGCAACAAGTACAAATTGCTTCCTTTCCTTCCTTTACAGGTTCTTTTGAGCAATTCATTGATTTAAAAGGTATTGCTACTGGTTTGTATTACTTAGAAGTAGTTGTTGGTGAAGAACGAACACTTGAAAAAATTATTATTTATTAGTCATCCAATTACTCAATAACTAAATCTCCACCCAATCATCCAGTCACTCTGTCATCCAATTACGGGCGTGTCCTATATACAAAAAGCGCAATTATTTGCTTCCGCCAGCGTCCTCGCTGGTGGCAAATAACTGCGCTTTTTGTATATAGGTCGGGCTTTCGGCTAATATGTGGCTACTCGCACACGGTTCGGCATAGTCGTCCCTTGTCTTCGCTCAATTCGCTCAGCCTGCGGCACTC
>JAHDHP010000335.1:0-3909 GCA_020631245.1 Bacteroidota bacterium
AAACCCACCTACGCACTCGCTTTTGAAAACAGCGACTTTATGCGTTTACGCAATGAATGCGTCAAGCATTTTTCCACTTTTTTTCATCCCAATGTACGTAGTTTCCAAGAACAACAACTCAGCCTTGAACCTACTTTCTTGTCCGAAAAATATGGCTTACGCGGACGACTCGATGTACTCGTAGAATACGAAGACGATGAAAACCGCAAAGATGTCATTGAATTAAAAACGAGTAAAGATCCTATTAAATACAATCGCCCTGTCGCGTGGCGGGATGCCCTACAAGCCATCACCTATCACCTCTTACTCGATTCAGCCAATGAAAACCACACAGGAATCAGTGCCATTTTATATTCCAGTTGTTTGGATGGTCATAACCCCCTTCGAAATGTACCCAACGATACCAAAAACAAACGCTATCTACTAACCTTGCGGAATGTAATCGTTTCTTACGAAAATACCCTGACACATTCGCCCGAATCTGTTTTTCCTAAAATTCGCCTAGATCATTTTGCAAAACAGCAATTATGGGACAATGAAAAACTACTTATCGAAAGTGTTCGTGAAACCATCCAAGAAAGCTTGCCACTAGAGCAAACTTACTTCTATGAATTTGTTCGTTTCATTGCTCGTGAACAGCGTGCCTCTAAAACAGGTAATCCTACCGAACAAGGGCGAGAAGGTTTTTCGGCACTGTGGAATCAAACCCGCGCTTTCAAAGAAAAGAACTTCTCGGTATTAGCCTTTCTTACCTTCGCCGAAGCCCTTGATACACCACGAGGAGTAAGTCTACGGTTCAAAAAAACGGAAGGCATGACCATTCCCATTTCGCGTTTCCGAAAAGGTGATTTTGTAATTCTCTACCCACAAGAAACAGATGGTGATTTACAACCCACTCGCCACCAGGTTATCAAAGGCAATGTGAAAAAGCAAAGCAAGGAGGAAGTCATCATCGATCCAATCAATCCACATACCCAGACCAACTATTTTGAACAGCATGAATATTGGGCAGTAGAGGGTGAAACGAGCGATATGAGTTATACGACTATGTATCGCTCCTTATTCGAATTTATGAGTTTACCGCAAGATAAAAAAGACCTATTACTGGGTCTACGTCCACCTAGTTTCGATACACTACCCAATATCGCCCCTGAAGGATTAAAACCCAAGCAAGTAGAACTCATCAATCAAGCATTAGCCGCCAAAGATTATTTCCTACTACAAGGCCCACCAGGTACAGGAAAAACAAAGGTGATGATCCGCGAAATGGTGCGCCACATCCTCGAACATACCGACGAAAAAATCATCTTACTAGGCTTTACCAATCGCGCCGTAGATGAGCTTTGTGAAGCCATTAAACTTATTGAAACAGACGAGCAGTATTTTCGATTGGGCTACGGAAGCTCTACCGAACATCCTGATATCTTGCTATCGCGCTTTGCACGTGAAAACAGCCTCAAAGACCTTAAAACGACCATTCAAGATTGTCGCATTTTTATCTCTACCATTTTAACTTATCAGCGTAGCTCCGAACTTCGTCGCTACCTTGAAACACCTCCTGCACCCGAAGAAAATCGCCCCCATCACAAACTAACCGCCATCATCGACGAAGCCTCCCAATTATTGGAGCCACAAGTGATAGGCGTACTAGGTAGTGTAGATCGTTTTATCCTCATTGGCGATGAAAAACAACTGCCTGCCGTAGTGATACAAGGGGAGGGGGAAGGCGTACAAACCCAAGCCGAAGAACTACACACAATAGGTATACATAAACTTTCCAACTCCTTCTTCGAACGCCTTGTGCGACGTTGTAAAAAAGAACAAATACATCACGCCTATGGTATGTTAGAAGATCAAGGACGAATGCATGAAACCATCGCGGATTTTCCTAACCAAGCCTATTACGAAGGTAAATTAAAAACTATTCTACCCGTCCAAACCCTAGCTATTCCCGACTACCTCCAAGAGGTAGACACTAGCGACAATTCATTCTTACAACTCCTCCAAGAAAAACGCACCCTCTTCTATGCCACGCAAGCGGAACATGAGCGCAACCGCAACATTCAAGAAGCCACGCTCATCCGCTGGATGGTGGATCAATTATGTCCTCTCTTCTCAGAAGATGAACTCGAAAAATCTATAGGTATTATTACGCCCTACCGCACCCAAATTGCCGAAATAAAAGATAAGCTCGACGAAGAAAAACACGCTGCCATTACCGTAGACACCGTCGAACGTTACCAGGGCGGGCAAAAACGCATCATCATCGTTTCCCTAGCCGTCAACAATGTCGCCCAACTCAACAACCTACAAGTCCTAAACGAAGAAGGCAATGTGGACAAAAAACTCAATGTCACCCTCACCCGCGCCAAAGATCACCTCATCATCATTGGCTGTCAAAATGTCCTACAATATAGCCCCATTTACCAACGATTATTGGGGCATTATAAGGACAGAGCGTGGTTGTTGCAGGCTCCAATAGTAGAGGTGACTGGGTGATTGGAGGATTGGATGACTGGGTGAAAGTATTTGAGGAGAGGCTTGTACAGACGTTGATTTATCGCGTCTCAAGTTGGAACAATTGCTATTTATCTATAGTGAAGATGAGAAAATAAATTCGACCAAAATGCGACACTAGCTTGTTGTTAGTCAAGGCGGCAAACGTAGGCGATGCAGGGCATCGGCGAGGCTTTCCAACGCAGGATAACGGCAAGATAGTCAGAATTATGGTCGAATTTATTTATTCTTCTTCACATAACAATAATGTCGCCCTTTCAGGGCTTTTTTTAATGGGTAAACTACCCATCTACAATACTGTCGCCCCTTCAGGGCTTATAAGCCATCTGTGTATATACTGTAGCTCGGAGGGGTGGTAAGGGCTAAGGATAAATGCCTTATTTTTCAATCTCATAAATAACACTCACTCCCATCACATACTGTATTCCCACAACAGGAGAAATATCATCTTTTATTCGATCTACGCCAAGCTTATTCTCAGCCCCTTCATAATAAAACGTTTTTTCCTTTCTCACATCTTTCTTGATATAATCCCTAGTATAACGAGTCGTCACACTAGAGGTCTCGAATGCCTCATTATATTGAGCATAGCTACTTTTGGGATTATACTTCGTAAAGTTGACACTAGCAATTCGATACTTTTTACCCATATCAACACTACTATATTTTAAAAACCTAGCCTTCTTCTCTTCTATGATCTCCATCACCTCTTTAAATAAATCATCATAAATGGCTTCCACATCATCATTATAATACTCCACCTTAATGATATCATAAAACTCTCGAAGAGATGCTAACTCAATAATGTTTTCGATTTTGTTTAAATCAGTGATTTGGATAATGATATTTTTTCTGATCACAAAGCCATCAAAAAACTCAGTGACCGTATTACCCTCTATTTCGTGATCATATACCCTTATTTGCGACACAAAATCAATATAAAGATCATCCTCATTGATCCCTATTCCCTTTAAATCTGCTAGGAAAGCATCTATTCGATTATTCAGCTTTTTATTACATTCTACCACCGTTTTACTATGGTCTTTTACGCCTAAAGTAAATAAATAATAATCGGCTTTTTTGGCGAATAAAATACTGCCACCAATAGTCAATGTAGAGTCCGTTGAATTGATGGAATTATTTAGGATAGGGCTGGAAGTAGAGTTATTGGAACTGTTGGTATTGTATACCTGATTCCCTCCAATTTGTGCGACTACCAAATTGCTGTACAACAAGCAGCAAATGATAAGTGGCATTATGATTTGTCCTTTTTCTAATAATGTTAATATTGTATTTTTCATGCTGGTAAATATTGAAGATGGCTTATAAGTGGGATGCTAAAAGGGCGTAAATAAAGGTAAAACAAATTTTATAAAAATTGTGCGATCTGTC
>JAHDHP010000335.1:4009-5122 GCA_020631245.1 Bacteroidota bacterium
AGCGACCATTATTTGTTGCGGAAAAAGAATATATTTGTTATATTGTTAATCAAACTAATTTTAATAAAATACCCAATCCCAAGCCACCACCCTTATGCATAAAATACCCTTCGTCTTTGACACCCAACAAGAAGAACAGCTCGCCCAATTATATAGTGATTTTCGCAAATTTATAGATGAGAAACGTCCCATTCCCAAGCTACATGAACGCCTAAAAAACGAATTGATGGCTGTACTAGCTCAACAAGCGGATTTGGTAGACCTATTGAAGAAGTTGCAAACAGCTACTCGCCCACAAGTCGTACAGCTTATACACCACGAAAATTATATCTTGAACCTGCCCTGGGAAATGGCAGCCTGCCCCCACACGCAAGAACTACTACAAAATATAAAAAACCTACGCCTTGTGCGAGGAGTAAAAGGTTTGGTTGAGGATACCGAATTTGAAGCGACCAATGGCTTGCCTTTGAAGATACTGGTGATGGTGGCAGCCCCCGAAGATTTGGGCATAGGGTCGGTATTGGATACGGAAGAGGAGGAATTAGCTTTGTTACAAGCTTTTGATCCTTTGATGCAAACGGGCAATGTGCAGATTGATTTTGTGGAGGGAGGTTCGCTAGAAGAATTGGCGGAAAAAATAAGGCAGAACCAATATCATATTTTGCATTTTTCGGGACATGGGGTATTTAAAAAAGAGCCTCGGAAAGAGGGAATGAAAGAAGAGGATCGGCAGCAAAAAGGTTATTTGGTACTAGAAGACAATGATACCTTTAAAACAAAATATGTAGCAGCAAAAGACTTTGCGGAGGTGGTGTGTATGAATGAAAAAGTGCGTCCGCCTTTGGTCTTATTATCGTCTTGCCAAACCGCGCAAAGTGCTGATAAAGCGGTTTTTTCGGGAGTGGCGAACCACTTATTGAAGGGAGGAGTACCAGCGGTGGTTGCGATGGCGGCTTCGATACGGGATGATATGGCAACGCTTTTTGCCCAGCAGTTTTATAAGGATTTGGCATCGCGCAAAGAACTAACTGATGTGGCAGAAGCATTTCGCCTAGCAAAAGACCAGATTCGAAATGCGGAAGTACAAGAAAATGCTAAATATCGCCAAACAAA
>JAHDHP010000336.1 GCA_020631245.1 Bacteroidota bacterium
ATAGCCCGACCTGAAACAGGAATTGGGGGATTGTGGGCTTGAGGGATTGTGTTAGCGTTACGCGTGTACTTGATCAAGCCCATAATTTCCTAATTCCTGTGAAAGGGCACGCCCAGATGATTTAGTGTTTGAATTGTTGGGTGATTGAGTTGTTGAGTGAATAGAAAATACGCACTAGGGAACTAAAAGCGTCCTTACAATTGTAGGTAATGTCGTAAACGAATATTAATTTTTAAAAGAAAGACGATGTCGAGAAGTAAACGAAGGGTGATTGCCCAAGAGACGCTAGAGATTATTGAACAGGGGCAATACGAGAATAAATCCCAACAATTGATTTCAATAAATGACGACCAAAAAGTGGCTGTATCAAATACTTTGAATTACAAACCTAACTCATTTAGCAAGTTGATTCATGATCGTAATGCACGAATGGCACAGGAAGCAGCGGAGTTTGATACTATTTTTGAGGTGAATAATGAAACTTCTTTGAATGCAGCGAAACGCTTGATTCAGGAGGAAGGATATAAGGATGTCTTGTGTTTGAATTTTGCCTCTGCGCGTAATCCTGGCGGTGGTTTTTTGAATGGGAGTATGGCACAGGAAGAGAGTTTGGCTATATCGAGTGGTTTGTATCCTTGTTTGTTGACACAAATGGAGGTGTATGAGTATAATCGAAAACGTAAAACCTGTTTGTATAGTGATCATATGATTTATTCGCCCAAAGTGCCTGTATTTCGTGATGATCGGTATCATTTGCTAGAGGAGTCTTATAACTTGTCGATTTTAACATCGGCGGCGGTAAATGCGGGTGTAGTGGAACGTAATCAAGCACATGAAGCTCCTAATATCGAACCGACCATGATTTCGAGAACGGAGAAGGTGTTGACGGTGGCGTACCAAAACAATTATGAGGTGCTTATTTTGGGTGCTTGGGGTTGTGGGGTGTTTCGCAATGACCCGAAGGATGTGGCTCGTTATTTTGGTGATTTATTGTTGAAGGGTGGCATTTTCGAAGGGCGTTTTAAAAAGGTGGTTTTTGCGGTGTTGGATAATAGTGCGGAGGAGCGATTTGTGAGTCCTTTTGAGGAGGTTTTTGGGTAACTTTCGCTTAAAAACCCACCCCTAACCCCTCCCGAGGAGGGGAATAACAACTGCGTAATTTACTTATTTATCTATTAATTGGATGTCGGTGATAGAGGGAACACGAGCTTGTGCTTGATTTATCTCTCCTTCACAACACCAAAAAATAGAGACTTTCCAATCCCAAGTAATTTTGAATTTTTTATTAAGATACTTTTTACCTTGTTCAAGGTGATCTAAATCGTAAAATCGAAGGTCATTATTTCCATCTCCAAAATCATAACTGTTTCCTTGTTCATCTTCAAATAAAATGTGCAAATAATCTCCTAGTTCAACACCTTTATATTTCACAATTAGGGAATTAGGTGTGTTTTCCCATTTCTCTTTTAGGTATTTAAAATAGGTTGCTACTCCTTCATTGTTTTCAGCAGTTATTAAATCACTATTTGAAATAGAATCCTCCACTTGTGATTTTAGATTTGGAGGAGGAGGAGGTGGGAGTTTGAGTAACATTTCATCAAAAAATTCCTTGTCTTTAATGTTTTGGATGATAGTAGAATCTTCTATCAAGTTTAGTTGAAGAAAGAAAAAATTTAATCTTTCAAATAACCAGTCTATTTCTACTCCTTGTTTTTCAGTTATGATTCGATAAGAAGTATCTGGGCTTGTTATTTTTAGCCCTCGAAAGTAATAAAAATTGCCTGAAAACTCTCTTCCCGAATATTCTCTTCTAGTGGTATCTAATGCTAATAATTGAATGGTATTTTCTAAGTAACTAAATTGTTGTCCTGTCAACTTCGTACTATACGGCCCATGAATGGGCAAAGATCGTGTAGCATAAATGATACAAGTACTATCTTCTTGGACTTCTAAATACATACTTGGAAAATATAAACCACCTCCTATTGCATAATAGCTTAGTTTTGTTAAATTTAGGTCGTTTTGAGGAGTAATTCGAGTTAGTTTGATTGTATCTGAATCGTAATTGTAAAAAGTTCTTTCTTTGGTTAGATAGTCAGCTAATAAGCATATCGTATCTTGCTGAGCATCCAGTATTTGAAAGGTATAAGATCTTTGAAATGATTTCCAATCATCCTTCACCCACCACTTCCCTCTCTTAATTTCTAAGGTACTATCTTTAATTACAAAAGGCGCATATATATATGGAGAATTGATAACTGCCAGTGTATCTTGAAAAGAAATTATATCCATTTTCTCTGCCAACCAGTCACCTTGTATCATCTCTTTAAAGTCAAGTTCTTCTTCATTTTGACAAGCTGTTATCATTAAAAAGCTCAAAAGGAAAAAATAAACAAAGGTCAGTTTCATTTCATTTGCATTAGACTTCTACATCGACAAGTTCTTTAACAATGTCTTCAGGATTATAAGACGTCAATAAGGTTTCTATTTTGTAGATATAATCCAAACAGGTATTGTTACCAGTATTCCCTTCTATCGTTGAATAATGAATAACAGTAGATAAGTCCGTCAAGCGACCGTAAAAAGAGAGGCTATATTTATTGGAAAGCAAATCATAGTCAATGAGGTAAGAGTACTTGGTGCGATTGCAAACGACGAACATAGGAGTTAACAAAAAATCTCTTAGTTTCAACTCCATAAAACCGCGATCATAAAGTGGGTAATTGAATTTCTCATGTATCAAGCCCTCTATATCCATCAGTTTTTGAATATCTTCTAGTTTGTTATTGAGTTTAACCGATGGTAGCTCTGGGACATTGAGCATAGTATAAGGTTTCCAAGTATTACTCCACAGATCATAAAACTCGGTATCACCAATACGAAGTTTATAGTCAAAGGCAGCATAGCCTTGTACTACATATCCTGGGTAATAATATTGTCGATTGGTTTTGAGTCCAAATTGAATTTCAAGAAGCATGGTATAAAAACCCAAACTATACTTGTAATAGTTAGGATCAAAAAGTCCCATAATACTGGCGATACTATCTTTTCCTAAGTCAAAAAAACTGACTGCTACTAATTTTTCTTTATCATACACACAAGTTTCCATTGTGTTATAGATATTATCACCTTGTTTATCGAGTAATGATTCCTCCAAGGTTTCAGATACATAGCCATCAAATCGGGTACGATGTTTTTGGTAAAGCACTTCTTTCTCTCTATCAAAATGAGCTTGGCGGGTAATGACACTAAAGCGAGATTCATTTTTTCGCATTAGTTTCCGTAGGCTTTTTCTAAACAAATAATTCTGTAGATCAAGTCTAACCCACACAGGTGTATAGACTTGACCTTTAAAAAATATATAATGACAGGTAAATATCATTTGTCCCATTCTAAACCACCCTTTGGATAGATAGTCATCTAGGCCGTGAGGTGTTAGTAAATAAGGATAATGCATTTCACTAAACATGTATACTGTTATGCTAGGTTAGAAGCTACAATATAGTAGATTTCATTATGACAACACTACCACCCCATTTGTCACACCTTTTGCCAATAGTCTTGCTTTTTGATCAGCCATTCTTATCGCTTCAATTTGGCGGTAGCTTGTAGCGAGCGAAAGTACAATATTTATTGCAGTTTTCAAGGCAATACGATGCCCAACACTTACATAAACAGGTTTCACTTCATTTTGTGTACAAAGCACGACTCCTACTTCTTCCCCTTCGTGCCAAATAGTTGTAAAAGCACCTCTAACAGTGGGCTTTTCCACTTCGTACTTTAGCAATGTTCGCTTCGCACAGCCTATAGCAGGGATACCCAATTTCACCCCCAACCAAGCCGCCAGTCCCAATCTACGCGGGTGAGCAATCCCATGTCCATCAATGATTAGCAATTGTGGGTAATAATCCGTCTCCTTTATTATTTTTTCGATCACCTGCTTCAAAAGTGGTCCTTCACGAAAAGCAAAAAAACCAGGAACATATTCTACCTCCACAGGTAGGGTTTGTACATAACATTCAGAAATGGACTCTTTAAAATCGTTGACCACGATTGCAATATGTGCAAAATCACCTTCATACTGAATGTCCATTGTAAAGTAAATGTCGCTTCCTTGTGGGAAGTAGCCTTCTCCTTCTGTGCAAACTTCTACTTGTTGCGCCATTTGTAGTTGTACTTGACGCAATTGTTCTTGTTCCATGAGTTCATTTTAATAGTAAAGAAAATGACAATTATAGGATAGCCATTTAAAAATCTTTAAGGAAGTTTGTTAAAATAATATTGTAATAAAAAACGACCATATGATTAATTTCAAAACAATAACCATTCTCGGACTACTTTTAGTTCTTTATACTCCAATTTTTGGGGACAATAAAGATGCCCAAGTAATAGAAAGTACGATTGATGCAGTAACGATCTATACCAATGGTGCAGAAATAACACGCACTACAAGCATTCAATTAGATAAGGGAACTCATAAAATAGCATTTGAAAATTTATCGCCCAATCTCCTTTCAAATAGCTTAATGATAAAAGGTCCAAATTCAGCTCGCATATTGTCTGTACAAGCAGAACGATACCAACACGAATACAAAGGAGATGAAAATTATCAATTATTAAAAGACTCTATTGATTTAGTCAAAGATCAGCATACTGCCCTAAAAGACGAATTAGATGCATACGACCAAGAAAAAGCCATGCTTCTTGCCAATCAAAAGTTAGTAGGCCGGAATGAAACCTTAACAATGACCGACCTGAAGGAGGCAGCCGACTTTTATAGAAAACGAATTTGGGAGGTCAACGAATTAATATCGAGTACTAAGAAAAAAATAAACGAAATAGGGAAAACACAACAAGAACTAAAAAAGCGAAGTGTTCCGCCCTCTCCTAAAGATAAAACCAAAGCGGTTGTTCAAGTAAAAATGACCCAAAGTGCAAACGTAACTTTTACCATTCGCTACTTAGTGCAAGAAGCTTATTGGGTTCCTTTTTATACCTTACGCGCAGAAAGTATTGAAGAAGATTTAGAATTGGAATATCAAGGTGTTGTATATAATAGCACAGATACTGATTGGGAAAATATACCATTAAAATTATCAACAGCCAATCCAACAGTTGATGC
>JAHDHP010000337.1 GCA_020631245.1 Bacteroidota bacterium
TAGGTTTCTTGTTGAGGAGCATCAAAGTTATTGCGCCAGCCCGATGGAATACTTCGCAACACTGTACGGGTATCTTCTCGTTGTTTCCAAGCGGATAAACAAGCGGCAATAGCTGCCAAGTGAGTGGCTTGTTCGCTTTTGTGTTGTAGGCTTTCTAGGTTGATGTGGTTTTGTATAAAATGCGTATCGTAGTTTCCTTGTTGGAAATCTTGGTTTTCTAAAAGATGAAGTAGGAAGTTTTGATTGGTGGTCATACCTAAGCAAACTAAGTTGCGTAGTACATATTGCATTTTGCGATGGGCAGCTTGGCGGCTTTCGTCCCATACAATGAGTTTGGCAATCATAGGGTCATAAAAAACGGATATTTCCGATCCGCTTTCAATGGCTGTTTCGACCCGTAAGCCTTCTACTTGAGGTACTTCAAATCGCTGAATGGTTCCTGTGACGGGTAGGAAATCATTGCTGGCATCTTCGGCGTATAAACGACACTCTATGGCATATCCTTTTCCAGCTACCTCTGTTTGTGCGATTCGTAAGGGTAAGCCTTGTGCAGATTCAATTTGTAATTGTACAAGGTCTAATCCTGTTATTTCTTCGGTGACTGGATGCTCTACTTGTAGGCGGGTATTGACTTCAAGAAAGTAAAAGTCTTGGGTTTGGTCATCAAAAATAAATTCGACGGTTCCTGCATTATCATAGTGCAGGGCTTTGGCAGCTTGTACGGCTGCGTCTCCCATTTTTGTTCGGAGTTCTTCGGTTAAAATGGGCGAAGGACTCTCTTCTATTACTTTTTGATAGCGTCGTTGAATACTACATTCGCGTTCGAGAATGTGAATGGTATTTCCGTGTTGGTCTCCAAAAATTTGAAATTCGATATGGCGACCTGAAGCAATGTATTTTTCAATGATTAATTCATCATCTCCAAAAGCACTTTTTGCTTCTCGTTTGGCTGCTTGAATGGCGTTTTCTACTTCTCCTAGTTCATGTACAATTCGCATTCCTTTTCCACCTCCTCCAGCAGTAGCTTTCAGCAAAAGCGGGAAGCCTATTTCTTTGGCGGCTTTGGTAAGTGTCGCTACACTTTGATCATCTCCTTGATAACCTGGTACAACGGGCACTCCATGTTCTTTCATCAAACTTTTTGCTTTCGACTTTGATCCCATCGCGTCTATCGCTGCGGGATTGGGTCCGATGAAAATGATGCCTTCTGTTTGGCAGCGTTGGGCAAAGCTTACATTCTCTGATAAGAATCCGTATCCTGGGTGGATGGCTTGCGCGCCTGTTTGCTTCGCTACTGCGATGATTTTATCTTGATCTAAATAGGAGGCGGCAGGGCTGCTTTCTCCAATATGTACGGCTATATCTGCTTGCCTGACGTAGGGGGCATTTCGGTCGGCGTCGCTGAATACGGCTACGCTTTTGATGCCCATTTGCTTACAAGTTCGAAAGATTCTACTTGCTATCTCACCGCGATTTGCAACAAGGATAGTATTTATATTTTGAGTTTGATTTTCCATTACTTTTTTTCTTTTTACCACAAAGAAGACTATGACCACAATGGTTGCACAAAGAGATTCTTTGTGCCTTTTTCTTTGTTATCTCTTGGTGCCCTTTGTGGTAAAATTAAATATTCATTTACATCCTAAACACCCCATACCCATCAGCTCCTTTAATAGGTTGACTGTAAACGACAGCTAGTACAAAGCCCAAGTAATTTCTAGTTTCCCGCGGATCGAGGATACCATCATCCCACAATTCGGAAGTAGCATACCAAGCCGATGATTTTTTTTCTGCTTCGGCGATAAGCATTGCTTTGAGCATTTCCGCTTGTTTTTCATCATAAGGAATACCCGATTTTTTGGCAGCAGCCCGTTGGATAATTTCCATAACTCCTGCTAGTTGCTCGGAACCCATAACGCCCACTTTTGAATTGGGATAGGAGAACAAAAAGCGAGGATGATAAGAGCGGCCGTTCATACCATAGTTACCTGCCCCATAGGAGGAACCAATGAGTAATGTAAGATGTGGTACTTCACTATTAGAAACAGCATTAATTAGTTTCGCTCCATTTTTAATGATACCTCCTTCTTCGTAAGCTTTTCCTACCATATAGCCGGTAGTATTGTGCATGAAAAGGAGGGGGATATTATTTTTATTTGAGAGTTGGATAAATTGAGTGGCTTTATTGGCAGATTCTGAAAAAATGACCCCATTATTGGCGAGTATACCTACGGGATAACCATGAATTTTGCCCCAACCTGTCACCATTGTATTTCCATATTCGGCTTTGAATTCGGAAAATTCGGAACCATCCATAATCCGCATAATGAGTTCGCGGGCATCGAAAGGCGTTTTGATATTTGGAGGTACGACACCTAGTATTTCATTGGCTTTGTACAATGGTTCTTTGATAATACCTGTTGGTTCTAAGTGTGGCTTTCCGACATCTACTATTTCCATGAGTTCGCGAGCAATGCGGATACCATCGAGTTCGTCTTCGGCGAGGTAATCGGAAACTCCAGAAACACGACTATGCATTTCAGCACCTCCGAGTTCTTCATCGGTGGCTACCTCATTGGTGGCCATTTTTACGAGTGGTGGGCCAGCTAGAAAAACTTTAGCAGCATTCTTTTGAAAAATGGCAAAGTCGGACATCCCTGGTACATAAGCTCCTCCTGCGGTGGCATTTCCAAAGACAATGGAGATGGTGGTTAGTCCCATCTTGGAGCGTTGGGTGATTTGACGGAAGGTTTCTCCTCCGTAATTGAATATTTTATCTTGATCTGGAAGATTAGCTCCACCACTTTCTACCAGATTGATGGTGGGAAGGCGATTTTCGATGGTGATTTGTCCGATGCGTAAGGCTTTAAATGTCGTGGCTGCATCTACTGACCCACCTTTGCGGGTTCCTACATTCGAGTTGACCATACACAATTTGCCAGATACGATTCCAATACCTGATACATTGGTTCCTCCTGCTCCGAAACTCCCTTTTTTTTGCATACCAGCTAAGGGTAGTAATTCGAGAAAGGGACTGTCTTTATCTAAAACCAATTCTAAGCGTTCGCGCGCCAACATTTTCCCTCGGTCTCTTGCTCGTTTGATATGCCTTTCTTTTCCTTGAAAACGACTTTCTTCGAAGTGTTTTTCCAGCTTTTCAAGGAGTTGGAGCATCCCCTCATAATTGTCTTTAAACTGCTGGCTATTCGGGTTTATTTTGGATTTGAGTGATTGCATAGGTCTTACTTAGAATGGAATTAATTCGGTCAAATCAGTATCAAATGACTTACCTAAATTGTGATAATAATCTTCGCCAAAAAATTGCTTAAATGATTGAATTCCTTTTTCGGTAAAGTGAGGAATCAAGATACTCCAAATCATTTTTTCACCATCTTCTCCTGTTTTTTCTCCTCGAATAATTTGTTGGGATAACCAATAAAAGGTAAGCATCCATGTAATGAAGGCGATATTGTGATACATGCCTGGTATGGGTTCGGGATGCATATTACCCATCTTAATGGAAAAGGCAATTCCCGCCTTATTATCGGCAATGGTTTGTTGGGTTAGTTCTCGAAACTTCTTTTTGATGGTTGGATGTTTCAACACATGGGTATCCAAGAATATAAAGGCGTATTTTTTTTGAAAGCGATAGTACAATTGCACCTCATTGTGCAGGTTTTCAAAGGATGGAAATTGACGTGATTTATGGCGTTCTATTTGGAGTTTTGTCCACATTTCATTGGCAATGGCTTCGAGGAGTGCGTCCTTATCTTTAAAATGGTAAGTTAAGTTTCCGCGACTGATTCCTACCTCTTTTGCCAATTGAAAGAGGGTGGTGCTGCCATAGCCTTCTCGGTTGAAGTGTTTGATAGCAGTATCTATTATTTTTTGTTGGGTGGACAAATTTTTGGAAAATTGATGGAGACAAGGTATGTCTTGTCTGTACAGACAAATTAGTCATTAATGACTAAATTTTGGTCAAAAATACATATTTTTTTGATAAAGTGTGGAATGGAGGTTTCTTTTTTGTAATGACATTGGGGGCACGCCCAACAAAAAAATTGCCCGCTTCATCTTTCGACAAAGCGGGCAAGAACAGGAGACAAGTGCAAGTCCAATAAAATAAAATTGTTTAAGAATCTTGTAAGGAATAAATACTACTTGTAGCGTTTTTTAGACTTGCTGTTAATAAGAGATTGGGACGTTTAACCTTTCGTTTTTACTTCTACAAAATTGCCATCGGCATCGAAAATGAGAAGTACACGTGTATCGCCATCATGCAATCCAACTCGATAGGTGCCATCTTCTTTTTGCATGGCTTTTTTGAATTCGGCATCGGGATAGTTGGTAGTCAGATAATCGGCAACTGTTGCGGGCAATTCTTCGAGAGTTAATCGAGTTCCTTTTCCACATTCATGTACAAATGTTTTTTCTTCTACAAAATTACCATCGGCATCAAAAGTCAATACCGTGTGATCGGCTAATCCTACCCAATACTCCGTACCTTCATTTTTGAGTTTTGCTCGCTTGATCTCAGCATCAGGATAGTTGGTGGTGATATAGTCGGTAATGTTAGCTGGTAAATCTTCAATTGCAAAACATTCACGAGCAACGGAATCAACATTGAGGCTATCTCCTTTGGGTCCTCTAAACCCATGTCCTTTTCCTCCTTTTCTTCCTCCATGTCCACCAAAACGATGTCCACATTTTCCTCTTCTAAACTCTCCTTCGATTGGTTCTTCGTCTTCGGTAAAGTAAATATCTTCGCCACTTCCTAGTTGTACTTCATAACCGCTTCCTTTGGCTAGGCTTGCATTTTCGATATAAGTTTCAAAATAATTGAGGTCGATATATTCGACAATACTGCTTGGTAGTTCTGACTCATCGAGTTGTGTTTTGGCACTACTGATGATGTCTTCAATTAGTTGTTCGGAATCGCTATTTAAATTGTCTTTTTCACAAGATGTTAACAGAGCGATACTACAGAAGGTCATTAAAACAACAAATAATTGCTTCATAGTGATTGATAAATTTTTGATTAACAAAAAGAAATTAATTGAATTGCAATAAGTACAAATTTGCTTGAATGGCCATTCTTGCTTGTTTGCTATTCTT
>JAHDHP010000338.1 GCA_020631245.1 Bacteroidota bacterium
ACAATGAAAATAATACTCTTATAGAGAATGAGAAAGGCGGTCATGAATTCCATTTTCTGTAGCGCAAATAGCTCCACAACATAGGTAGATGCAGAAGAAAGCATAATAACAGGAACAGACAATGAATAACAAATCATAAAGGCTAAGAAGTATAAACCTACGGCTGACCACCAATAGCTTTTTTGTAGATGAAAACTGCGTTGAATAGTAGAGGCGATATTCGTTTTTTCGAGGGTGCGAACAGTAAAAAAGAGGAACATGGGGATGCCAACGTAGGTGAAAATTAAGAAAGCAGGAAGCATGATGAGCGCGCTTAATTCAGGGGCGACTTCAAGCCCTCCCATAAAGAGAATAATGAATGCTGCAAAAATAACGATGAATATCAAGCTGACTAATAGTATGTTTCCTGCTGTTAGAAAGCTTTGCCCCACGAGCTTGCGAATAGACACATTGCGGAGGTGATCGGTATCACGATACCAACGAAAGACGACTAATACGGTGCTGGTAAGCATTAAGCTGCCAATAAGAAAGAACAAGAGGGAGCTTATTTCCCAACCATTAGCAAAGTCAGGAATCATTCGTTGTAAAGGAGATTCATAACCGATTCGCTCTGTTTTTGCTTCTACAAGTCCTAATGATAAAAGTAGTTTTTTGAAAAGTGGATCAAGAAGAAGATAAGCTATGAGGATAAAAGGGAAAGAGGTGATGGCTAGTGTACGGATTAATAAACGAACATTTTGGCTCGTAAAATTCACCGCCGCACTGAACAAGTCAGCAAAGCTTCTTATCTTTTCTAAATCTATTTTTTCGGTATAGTCCATGAATAACAGCTTGGGAGATTATGAGTTAGTTAGTTGTTGTAAACTTATCTTACGTCCAAATTTTAAATAGGGATACAAGACAAAATACCAAATAATAAAGGCAGCAGAACTTCCAATAATAAGGGCTTTGATAATGGTAGGCAATTCTGTTAGACGAGTCACATAGCCTTCTAAGAAACCTGCCACCACAAATAAAGGCGCAATACCAACCATAATTTTTAAGCCCTTTTTTACCCCATTCTTAAAAGACTCCAAGCGTGAATAAGTGCCAGGAAATAGAATACTATTACCCATGACAAAACCTGCACAACCCGCAATCACAATGGCCGATATTTCAAGGGTTCCATGTATCCAAATGGTTAGGAAAGAGGTTAAAAACAGTCCCTTTTGATAAAAATAGAATTGAAAGGCTCCTAAAATGGCTCCATTATGTAGTAATATATAGGCTGTACCAAAAGAAAAGAAAATACCATATACAAAGGTCAAGAATGATACGCGAATATTATTGATGGTGATACCAATAAACATGTCCATTTTTTTAGCATCTTTATACACCGCCATTGGATCACCTTTTTTGATATTGGCATCGGTCATATTTACATAATGCCGTCCCAACATATCATACACATAAGAGTCTTCATTGGCACAAGAAAAAGCTCCAATAGTAATAGCTAAAGCAAACAATAAAAAAGAGAGTAATAAGTGATGACGTGATTGATACATCAGTTCAGGTAACTCGTCCGACCAAAAGGTAAGCAAGCGTTGTTTACTTTCTTTCTTATTTTTATAAATCTTTTGATGTACACGAAGTGTTAAATCATTCAAGTAGCGTGCTGTATTGCTATTCGCAAAGTAAGTACGTGCATATGAAAGATCATTTGTTAATTGTATAAAAAGGTCTGCTTCCTCATCAGGAGTTGGACGCTGTTTACCAATTAACATTTCCTCAATCAATCGCCATTTTTCTGCATTTTCTTTTATAAAGGAAGGCTCTTTCATTCGATATAGTTGTATTGGTTGCTAAAATACAATATTTTTACCACTCGAGAAGGTTCCCATACCTTGCAATAAATTTAGATGACCTACCCATGAATAAAATTAACATTGAAACTGCCCAGAACGTTTACATCGAATACGAAATAGCCAGTTTAGCCATTCGTTATATCGCTGCCTTTATCGACTTGCTGGTAGGAATCGCCTATTTTATGGTCGCTTCTTTTTTGCTATCGCTCTTTGTTTGGGAATTCGATAACTGGAGTTCTTGGTTTATGATACTCGTTTCCTTACCTTTTCTTTTTTACCACCTCATCTCCGAAGTTTTTTTTCAGGGTCAGAGTGTTGGTAAAAGAGTCATGCGCATCAAAGTCGTCAAAGTAGATGGTACTCAAGTTACTATTGGCGATTATCTCACTCGTTGGGTATTCCGAATGGTAGAAACCCTTCCTTCCTTGGGTGGAATTGCCATTTTAGCCATCTTATTCAATGGAAAAGGACAACGATTAGGAGATATGGCAGCAGGTACAACTGTAGTAAGTGTAAATAATCGCGTATATTTGGGCGAAGTCATTTTTAGAGGACGCGAAAAGGATTATGAAATCACTTATCCCGAAGTCGCTCACTTCAATGACCATGATGTAGCCATTATTCGAGATGTGCTACTCGACGCTATCAAAGTGAAAAATAAAAAAGTGGTACTCGAATTAGCCAATAAAGTAGCAGATGAACTAGGAGTAGAAGTCGAGCGATCACCTGTCCGTTTTTTACAGCGCGTATTGAAAGATTATAATTATATGCATGTTTAAAAAGGAGTCAGGTTTTAGGAGTCAGGAGTCAGCAAAAAAATGGCACCTAAAATCCTTTAGAAACATTTGATATGGAAGAATATAGATTGTAATTTTTACCTGACACCTGACACCTGACACCTGACACCTCGAAAACCAAACTATGACCACCACTAAACAACTAAATACATACTTCCAAGAACGCCTTCAAGAAGAGTTCATACGACAAGAACCCCAATCCCTATACGATCCCATTAACTACCTACTCGAAGTAGGAGGCAAGCGGATACGACCCTTATTATGCCTCATTGCCTGCGAAATGTTTGGAGGCGACAAAGCAGATGGATTTTGGCCAGCCGTTGCCGTTGAGTTTTTTCACAACTTCACCCTCATGCACGACGACATCATGGACGAAGCCCCGCTGCGTAGAGGACGCGAAACCGTGCATCTGAAATATGGATTACCGAGTGCGATTTTATCAGGAGATGTGATGCTTGTCAAAAGTTATCAATTTCTAGAAAAATGCCCAGTAGCATTACAACCTGTCCTTTATCGGCACTTCAGTCAAGTAGCCGTCGATGTATGTGAAGGGCAACAGATGGATATGAATTTCGAAACCATGCACGAAGTGAGTGTCGAAGAATACATCCAAATGATTAGTCTCAAGACCTCCGTTTTGCTCGGTTGTAGTCTTCGCTTAGGGGCTTTGGTAGGTGGAGCAAGTGCCGAAGAAGCTGCCCAATTGTATGAGTACGGTAAAAATGCAGGCATTGCCTTCCAGTTAAAGGACGATTTATTGGATGTTTATGCGGCACAAGAAGATTTTGGTAAAATTGTTGGGGGAGATATTATCAGAAACAAAAAAACCTTCTTGTTACTCAAGGCTTTAGAATTGGCAGAAGGCAAATATGCACAGCAATTAGATTTCTGGTTACACGAAGGAGAAGACATGCCAGACAAGAAAGTAGAGGAGGTAACAAAAATCTACAATGCACTTTCTATCAAAGAATTAGCCGAACAAGAAATAAATAAATACTATCAAAAAGCATTACAGGCAATGGACTCACTCACCATTGATCCTAGTCGCAAAACGATACTAAACCACTACATGGAAGCCGTGATGAATAGAAAATACTGATTGTTCGGATAAAACAGTTCATTACATGGTCGTATGAAAAACCTTCTAAAGACCTTGGTACTCATTATGGTGGCTATATTTCTATTATATAGCCTCTATTTTCTACGTACCATCATCATTTACATCCTCCTCGCCTCTGTCCTTTCTTTGATAGGGCGACCCATTATGAATTCCTTACTTCGTTTACGAGTAGGGCGTTTTCGCATTCCCGTATTTCTATGCGGACTCCTAACCCTCTTTTCATTCTTCTTCATCATTTTCCTATTCATTCGTACCTTTCTTCCGCTTATCATCGAAGAAGCGCGCCTCATTGCCTCCCTTGATTTCTTCGCCATAGCCGAAAGTCTATCCAAACCCCTCGAAGAAGTAGATAATTTTCTGCAACAATACCAACTCAATAACGATAATAAAAAAGTAGCCGATCACCTGCGAGAAGCAGTGACGGGGATAGTAAGCGTTGATAATGTATCCAATGTTTTTAGCTCTGCTTTCGGCATTTTAGGAAACACTTTTACCGCCCTTTTTTCCATCATTTTCATCTCCTTCTTCTTCCTCACCGACGAAAAATTACTCTACAACTTTGCCAAAAACCTCGTCCCACGCGTCTTTGCAAACAGTTTCGATCACGTCGTCTACACCTCCCGCAATCTCATCACCCGTTATTTCATCGGTGTCCTCATCCAAATTACCCTCATAGCCACCATTATCACCATCGCCATGTTCGCCTTCGGCATCGAATACGCCCTCATTATCGGCTTCTTTGCAGGCTTCATCAATATCATTCCCTACGTCGGACCTCTGATCGGTATGGCCTTCGGTATTTTCGTTGGCATCACCACCACCATCGACTTCAGCCAAGCCGTAGAATCCAGTATGATTTGGGGACTCATACTCAAAATCATGGCCGCCTTCCTCTTTGTCCAATTTCTTGATAACACCTTTTTTCAGCCCTATATTTTTTCGAGCAGTATCAAGGCACATCCACTTGAAGTATTTCTCGTCATCCTTGTTGCCGCCACCATCGCAGGGATTCCAGGCATGATTTTCAGTATTCCTATTTATACCGTTATTCGGGTAGTAGCATCCGAGTTAATATTGGAATTTGAATTATTTGGAGCAAGACGCGAGTAGGGGCAATGCCTTGTGCTTGCCCTTTGTGAAATGTCACGATGAACGAAAAACGATTTACGTCCGATGATGCGACGATTTTCGAAGAACGCAATTCCTTTTGTTCCAAAGGGACATGAGCAATAAGATAGGACATCGTCCTATATAAACCATGTTCCGCTGCATTATCTTATGTCCTGAAAGGACATCGGCAATTATAAATACTTCTTCCCTAAGTCCTTCAATCCCTCAT
>JAHDHP010000339.1 GCA_020631245.1 Bacteroidota bacterium
GAGTACTAGTCAGTAGTCAATGATTCTATTCTAAATAGAAATAAAAAACAGACGGCAAAGAATTTATTTTCTTTGCCGTTTTTTTATGCATTGAACTGACTCTTCAGCGAACCATTCTATCTACTATCTGTTTAACTATTATTAGTAAATAAGGCTATGGATATTAACAAACGTTTAGGTAACTATTTATCATTGGTCAAATTTAGTCACACTATTTTTGCCCTCCCTTTCGCCATCATTGGTTTCTTCTTAGCAACCCAACATTTTGGATATACTTTTTCCTGGATAAAGTTATTATTGGTGTTGGTTTGTATGGTATTGGCACGCAGTGCAGCTATGGCCTTTAATCGTTATGCCGACCGAGATATTGACGAAAGAAATCCACGAACCGCACAGCGTGAAATCCCTTCAGGTGTCATTAGTGCAGATGATGCTCGTTTCTTCGTGATTGTGAATAGTATGTTATTCATGATTACCACCTACTTTATCAACAATTTGTGCTTTCTGCTCTCTCCCATCGCGCTTCTCGTCATTTTAGGATATAGTTATACCAAACGCTTTACCTCTCTATGTCACTTTGTATTAGGGCTAGGATTAGCATTAGCTCCTGTAGGAGCCTTTGTAGCCGTAAGTGAAACCTTTCACCTGCTACCTATCTTATTTGGTTTTGTCGTCTTGTTTTGGGTAAGTGGATTTGACATCATTTACGCCTTGCAAGATGAAGGTTTCGACAAATCGCAAGATCTATATTCTATCCCCACAATACTAGGAAAAGAAAGAGCTTTACGCCTCTCCAATGTGCTACATTTTGGCTGTGCTCTTATATTACTGATCGTGGGCATTATCGCTCCATTTGATGGTTGGTATTGGCTAGGAGCCATTATTTTTATTGCCTTATTATATTATCAACATACTTTAGTAACACCCAATGATTTGTCGAAGGTCAATCTAGCCTTCTTCACGACCAATGGCATCGCAAGTGTTGTATTTGCGGTCTTCGTCTTGGCAGAACTCTTTCTGTAGTGTAGGCAAATTGAATATACATTTATGGATTCATTATCACAGATTACCCTGGGAGCAGCCATGGGTGAATTAGTTTTAGGAAAAAAAATAGGAAACAAAGCAATCCTTTGGGGCGCATTTGCAGGTACGCTACCCGATTTAGATGTTTTATTAGTCCCTTTTATTGATGATTTGGGGATGATTACTGTGCATCGAGGACTGAGCCACTCTTTATTTTTTGCCTTTCTAATGGCTCCTATTTTGGGTTGGTTATTGTGGAATTGGTATCGGGTAAAACCGCGTCAATTGCTAGATAAGAACAAAAATAGCAACGGATTTGTCCGCCTTTATTCGCGCCTAATAGATTGGTTTACGCGACGGATACCCGATACAGAAATACCGCGCTATCGCGACTGGGTTTGGCTCTTTTTCTTAGGGCTTTTTACCCATCCCATTCTCGATTCATTTACCGTTTATGGGACCCAGTTATTTTTGCCCTTTAGCGACTATCGAGTAGGTTTTAACAATATCTTCATTGTAGATCCACTCTATACCCTCCCCTTTCTACTTTGTCTGCTAATTGCCTCTCGCCTAAGTCGTACCAATACTATTCGCCCCTGGATCAACTATACAGGCATTGCCCTTAGTTGCGCCTATCTTGGGCTAACCCTCTTTAATAAATATACCGTTAATCAAGTTTTTGAAACCAAGCTTGCCGCTGAACAACACCAATATACGCGCTATTTAACTGCCCCTACTCCACTTAATAATGTACTTTGGTACTGTGTTGCCGAAAAAGAAGATGGCTATCTATTGGGCTACTATTCCCTACTCGACAAAGGCACTGATAATATCGAATTTCAATTTATGCCGCGCAACCAAGCCTTGATTGAACCACTCACTTCCAGCTATGCAGTTGATCGCTTATTGTGGTTTAGCAATGGTTACTATGTGATGCAAGAAAAAGAAGGAGACCTCTACTTACATGATGTGAAATATGGACGAGCAGGAATTGGCGATCAGGCGGGTTATGTCTTTTCTTTCAAAGTACTTCCTGAAGAAAATGGGGAAGTACAAATCAAACAAGTTCGCGAACTTCCCGAGCAACCTATTAGCGAGTTTTTTAGCTTATTTTGGGAACGTTTAAAAGGCAATAAAATATAATTTGGGCGTGCCCAAGCCGCAATACTACCACCCGCCCGTTCATGCGAAGAGGCATGAACTAAACGGATGGTAGCACTGCGGCTTGGTCGGGCTTTCGGCTAATATGCGGCTACTCGGCTACTGTTCTGCATAGTCGTCCCTTGTCTTCGCTCATCTCGCTCAGCCTGCGGCACTCCTTGCTTCACAAGCAGCCTCCTCACGCCCCATTCCGCCTCTATCCCTCACGCGAAAGACGATTGAACGATTTACGATTAACGTCCGACGGAAGTACTTTTGCCCTTCATTATACATTGTATATTTTGCAATGAGTCGTTTTTACAAATGTATAAGGAAAACTAAAATAAATTCAATTGATTGAACTCCCAGACATAACGACAAATAAAATAGCCATTAAAGTAAAACCTCTTACAGAAACCTTAATTAAAAAAGGGCATCCCTGGGTTTTTGAAAATAGTATTATAAAACAAAACAAAGAAGGAAAAGCTGGTGATTTAGCGATTATTTTTGATAGTAAAAAAAATAAATTTTTAGCCTGCGGATTCTACGATCCAGAGTCACCTATACGTATTAAAATCTTACAAAGGAACAAACCTACAGCGATCAATGCAGCATGGTTTGCAAAACAAGTAAATGTTGCATTTCAGAAAAGGATTCCCCTATTACAAACCAACACTAATAGCTATAGATTAATATTTGGAGAGAATGATAATCTTCCTTCCATTATTGCTGATGTTTATGCAAATGTATTAGTGGTAAAGTTATACGCCTCTTTTTGGTTCTATCATTTAAAAGACATTTTACCTATACTTATCGAAAAGAGCAAAGCCACTACTACTATTTTAAGGCTTAGTCGAACAGTGCAAAAGACAAGCAATGCATTTAATTTAAAAGATGGTCAAGTTTTAGATGGCGAACTAAAAAGTGAAGTCGTTCTTTTTAAAGAACATGGTATCAACTTCTTAGCAAATGTAATTTATGGTCATAAAACGGGTTTCTTTTTAGATCATAGGGCAAATAGAAAAAAAGTGGGCGACATGTCAAAAGGCAAAACAGTATTAGATGTATTCTGTTATGCAGGAGGTTTTTCAATACATGCTTTGGTTGGAGGTGCTAAAACGGTAACAAGCATAGATATAAGTAAGCCAGCACTAGAAATAGCTAAACGCAATGCAAAACAAAATCAATTCGCAGGAAAACATTATTTAGTAAATGGAGATGCTTTCGAAGAATTAAACAAGTTCGCAAAAGCCAATAAAAAATTTGATATTGTAGTAATAGACCCTCCATCATTTGCTAAAAGTAGCTCAGAAATAGAAAAAGCTTTGGTTAGTTATAAAAAGCTGACTTATCTAGGAATAAAGTTGGTTCAGAATCAGGGAATCCTTGTATTAGCTTCTTGTAGTTCAAGGGTAAGATCAGCAGTGTTTTTTGATTTAGTAGAAACAATACTTCAAAAACAGAAAATAAATTATTCAATTGTTGGAAAAACGCTACACGATTTAGATCACCCAATTGGATTTAAAGAAGGTGCCTATTTAAAGTGCATTTATATACAATTTAATTGGCATCAGTAATGATGATCTACTCTCGTCTTAGCGACATCATTGCTATTCAAGTGTGAACTCTCCTTCAAAATCCCTAAATTCGCCTTCAAAATAATCTCTTATGAATTTCCCTGTAGAAATTAAATTGCCCATTGCTTGGGGCGATATGGATGCCTTTCAACATGTTAATAATGTGATGTATTTCAAGTATTTTGAGTCAGTTCGGATCAAATACTTTGGAGAGATAGCTGTCATGCGAGAGATGAGCCATACGGGTATTGGTCCCATTTTAGCCCACACTTCTTGTCAGTTCAAACTCCCTCTTACTTATCCCGATACCATTACAGTAGGGGCACGTGTCAAGTCGATGGGCAATTCTAGTTTTGTGATGGAGTATGTGATTACTAGTGAAGCCTTGGAGGGAAAAGTAGCGGCTACTGGTGAGGGAGTAGTAGTAATGGTCAATTATAAAACGGGAGAAAAAGTACCTATTTCACAAGAAATGCGAGGTATTATTGAGACCTTGGAAGGAAAAAAAACCTAACTTATCGGGAAAAATGCCTGTTTCATATGTCTTTCTAGTAGAAGCACATTTCAAAGTATACGAACTGTGTCGTTTTTATTTTTGTTATTTTATAAACGATTAACTATTTAAGACCATGCTACTTCAAGAAAGATATGTCAACCCCTTAACTGATTTTGGTTTCAAAAAATTATTTGGAACTGAGATCAATAAAGAATTACTCATTGATTTTCTCAATCAGATTTTACCTGATCGGAAAGTTAAAGATTTGCAATATGCAGCTAGTGAAAAACTAGGACTTACCTCCATTGATCGAAAAGCCATTTTCGATTTATACTGTATTGGTACTGAAGGAGAACGTTTTATTGTAGAGATGCAAAAAGCCAAGCAGAATTTCTTCAAAGATAGAAGTGTCTTTTATGCTTCCTTTCCAATACAAGAACAAGCAAAACTCAATATTTGGGATTATAAACTTTCTCCAATTTATTCTATTGGTATACTAGACTTTGTATTTAGTGAGCATAAAGACGATGAGAAATTCTTACACATTGTAGAGCTAAAAGATGAGGATTGTAGTGTTTTTTATAAAAAACTAAAGTTCATCTACATTGAGTTACCTAAATTTAAGAAAACGGAAGCTGAACTAGAGACTCATTTTGAAAAGTGGCTTTATACACTTCGTCACCTACCTGATTTAAAAGATAAGCCTCCTAAATTACAGGAAAAAATATTTACTCGACTTTTCGAAGCTGCTGAACTAGCTAAGTTTTCTCCAGAAGAGCGAACTAATTATGAAAGTAGCCTGAAGTACTTTCGAGATATGAATAACGTAATTCAGGCCTCTCAAGAAGCTGGAAT
>JAHDHP010000340.1 GCA_020631245.1 Bacteroidota bacterium
CAACTACTAAAGGTTCAACTAAAGTAGTGGAGACGGATCAATCGAGTCAACCAACAAGTCCGAAATTGGTTTTTCTCGTCTACAAAATGTCGAAAACAGCCCAAAATGAAATAGCAATAGAACTAACCGATAAAATTGTTACTAAAGGAACCATGAAAGAGGGGCTTCAGGAGGAACTAGCTCCTGAAGAAGGTGATTTATACTGTGTTCAATTAGATGCGAAATCAAGACCAATTCAAAGAGAACTGATTAAAAACCCATTCCATAAAATTGTTGAGTATGTCGATGAATCTGGTAAGTTGAATAAAAAGCAAATAAAACTAGATACTGTAGAAGTGCCTATTCGGATGCGTGTACATTCAAATACCAAGCATATTGCCATAGAGGAGTATGTTAAACCTTCAAAACTACTTATCAAACATGAACTATAAGTTAATTTCTATTTTAAGTTCCATCCTGCTATTTGCTCATATAAGCTTTGCCCAAAAATTTGATGTAGATACCTTATATAAATCAGGTGCTATTGAAAAACGAATCAATGTAGTCATTTTGGGTGATGGCTATCAAGAAAGTGAGCAGGATCAATTCATTGAGGATGCTCAGAGTTTTACGTCCCAATTTTTTTCAACGACTCCCTATAAGGACTACCAACCCTACTTTAATGTATTTGCTATCAAAGTGCCTTCTACTGAAAGTGGAGCAAGTCATCCTGGAACAGCCTCAGATGTTTCGGAGCCATTTTTTGAGGTATCAACAGTCGATAATTATTTTGGATCTACTTTCGATGCATATGGTATACATCGACTACTCGTTGCAGATAATACAAGTGCGATTATTAGAGTACTTGGTACTAATTTCCCCTCTTATGATCAAGTCGTTATTTTAGTCAATACACCTCATTACGGGGGGAGTGGAGGTGAATTTATGGTAGCTTCTACCTCTGAGTCTGCTGCTGATGTGGCTATACACGAAATAGGACATTCTTTTGCTTGGCTCAAAGACGAGTATTATGCTGGGGATCAATATGCTGGGGAAGGGATTAATATGACGAAGGAGAATAATCATGATTTGGTGAAATGGAAAAACTGGATAGGAGTAGATGATGTAGGGACGTATCCATATTGTTGTGGAGACTGGTATCGCCCTCATGAAAATTGTAAAATGAGGATACTTGGCGAACCATTTTGTCCTGTATGTGTAGAAGGATCTGTAAAACAAATACACAATTTAATTCCAATGATAGATGCTTACTCACCTACCGAGAAAGTTAGAGAGTCCTCCCATTCTGAGACTTTTTCGGTTGATCTTGTGATTCCAAAAGAAAATACCTTGAAAGTAGAATGGATGCTGAATGGAGAGGTGATTCATGAAAATGTTTCTTCCGTTACTATTGCTTCTAGTGATTTAGAAGTTGGAGCTAACCAGTTGCAAGTATCTGTCCAAGATACAACAGCTTTTCTACGAATAGACAACTATGAAACTCGACATTTCAATACGGTTCTTTGGAATATTAATGCCACACCTATGCAACTCGATCAAGTAAGTGAAGAAGAAGTCGTACTCAAGTTGTCACCTAATCCGGTGGAAGATGTGTTGTCTATTAATTTATATCATGGAGAAAAAGAAAGTTATCGGGTAGGGGTATATAATTTGGCAGGACAAGAACTAATCAGTAAAAAATATAGAAATCGGTCAAAAGTGGGTAAAATAAACCTTGAAGGTCTAGACCCTGGTTTGTATATCGTAAGCCTTCAGTTTGAAAATGGCTTGCGATTATCACAAGAAATTGTTAAGAATTAATGAGATAGACTACTAATTTCCTCTATTAATTCTTCGACTGTTTCTACGGGCATTCGACACGACATGCCTTCACAGATATAAATAAGTGTTTCCCCCTCTTGAAAGCGATCTTCAAATAAGGATAGAGAATTATTAGGTGTGCTAGTAGCTGCCACATAAATTTGTGGTATATGTAATTGCTGTAATTGTTGAGCAATATGGAGAGCCTCTTTTCCTACGATTGCTACTTCATAATGTGGATATGCCAATTGCATCCAAGCATTGGCCCATCGCCCAAAAGAGCTAGGTAATTTGCTGAGAGCTGTTTCGGCTGATTTGACCATTTTTAGAGCCTGTTCTTGGTAGCTAGGTTTGCCCAATAAAGCTCCTAAGCGTTGATAGTTGGCAGCCATGGTGGAGTTTCCAGAAGGCGTTGCACCATCATAAAATTCCTTCTTTCGAAGAATAATATCTTCCTGATAGTCAGGTGTGTAGTAAAAAATAGGAGAACTAGCATCACTAAAATGCCTTTCGACAAATTGTAATAAGTGATCAGCTAGTGGCAATAAAGAGGCATCAAAGTTGAGGGCGTACACATCAAGGATGGCAGCAATCAATAGGGCATAGTCGTCAAGAAATGCAGGATGTTGCGCGACTCCATTTTTATAGGTATGTAGCAGGTGATATTCGCTATTACCACTCTTATATTTTTCTAACATAAACGCCAAATTCTGTTCGGCGATTTTTTGGTAATGTTTGTTTTGTAGTGCCGCCGCTGCATGAGCATAAGCAGAACACATCAAGGCATTCCAGCCAAGTATTATCTTATCATCCAAGCCTGGTTTGATCCGTTTTTCACGATAGGTAAATAGGCTTTGGCGATTTTGAGCTAATTTATCTTTTAAGTCAGAAAGATTTATTTGCTGAACTTTAGCAAATTCTTCATAAGATACAGGGCAGTTTAGAATGTTTTTGTGTTCCCAATTTCCAGCAGCAGAAACATCATAAAATGCTTTGAATAAAGGGGCGTCATCTCCTAGTAATTCATCAATTTCTGCTTCGTCCCATACATAAAATTTCCCTTCTACGCCTTCGGAATCGGCATCATAAGAAGCGTAAAAACCTCCTTCTTCACTCATCATTTCTCGCTCTATAAATTGGAGGGTATGCTCGATTGTTTCTTTGTATAATTCTTTCTGGGTGTTTTTATAAGCATTGGCAATCAAGGCAATGAGTAAGCCATTATCGTAAAGCATTTTTTCGAAGTGTGGAACGAGCCATTTTTTATCAACTGTATAACGCGCAAACCCACCACCTATTTGGTCATAAATCCCTCCTTGGATCATTTTATCAAGCGAAAAAGTGAGATGCTGAAGGGCTTCTTCATTTTTAGTATGATAATGGTAATCGAGGAGCCATTGTAAGTTCATCGTTCCAGGAAACTTAGGTGCGCCACCAAATCCACCATCACTAAGGTCAAAGTTGCGTTTTAAAACTTGGAATACCTGCTCTACTTGATTGGTTTCTACGGCTTGCTCAATACTCAGATCAATGATAGGGCTTTTGAAAACGACCTTATCTCGTGTTTGGATGTGATAAGTTAGTTGATTGGCTTGTTTTTCTATTTCGTCTCTTCGATTATGAAACGCATGATGAAGACGTTGGAGTACTTCTAGCCAAGAAGGGCGATTGTACATGGCTTGTGGAGGGTAGTAAGTTCCTCCATAAAAAGGGCGTCCGTCTGGTGTTAGAAAACAATTGAGTGGCCAGCCACCACTACCTGTAATAGTAGTAACAGCTTCCATATAAATTTGATCTAAATCAGGACGTTCTTCGCGATCCACTTTTATATTGATAAAGTGATCATTCATGAAAGCTGCGACCTCTTCATTTTCGAAAGATTCGCGTTCCATGACATGACACCAGTGGCAGGCAGCATAGCCAATACTAATTAGTATCGGCTTGTTTTCTTCCTTAGCGCGGGTGAGTGCCTCATTACCCCAAGGATACCAATCAACGGGATTGTGTGCGTGTTGTAGTAGATATGGGCTAGTGGAATGAACTAGCTGGTTGGTGTGTTTAGGAGACTCGTTATGCATGCTTCCTAAGCCTTCTTCCCATTTACTTTTACCAAATACTTTTCAATAGCCATCGTCATTGAAGGTACACCAGGTTGTGGAGCTTTGATATCCAAACGTAGATTATACTCTTCGATAATTTTAGCAGTAGCAGGCCCAAATGCTGCTATACGAGTATTGTTTTGTTTGAAATCGGGGAAGTTATGATATAATGACTTAATGCCTAGTGGACTAAAGAAAATAATCATATCATAGAAGATATTTTCTAAGTCTGATAAGTCACTAGCTACTGTATCGTAGATAGGAGCTTCACTATAATCGAAACCATTATCTTTTAGAAAATTAGGTAGGTCATCCTTGCGGCTAATAGAACATGGAAGCAAGAATTTTTCTTTATTCACATGCTTTTTCATTACATCTTTAAGACTAGCTTGCGTACCTTGTTTTTTGGCAAAGAACACTTTGCGTTTACGGTAGGTAATAAATTTCTGTAGAAAAAGAGCAATCGCTTCAGAAGCACAAAAATACTTTAGGTCAGGAGAAACTTTAATACGGAGTTCTTCACATATTCGGAAGAAGTGCTTGATAGAGTTTCTACTAGTAAAAATAATCGCGCTAAAGTCGGGAATGTTTATGCGTGATTTACGGAATTCTTTTCCTGTAATGCCTTCTACCTGAATAAAAGAACGAAAATCAATCTTAATATCATGTTTGGTAGCGAGCGAAAAATATGGAGAACGTTCTGGTTTTGGTTGCGAGATCAAAATTGATTTAACCTCCTTAATAACTTCATTATCCAATGTGCTCATACAGAATTATTGTTATCGATTAAAATGACAAAGCTTTTATTGTAAACTTCATCCCCTTGTCTAAAAATTACAAAGAGCTAAATTTAAGGGGCGAGTACTTTGAAAAAGCATAAGTTTAGTTGTTAAATTTACAGTAAGTTGACACTTCTATAGAGCATGTAACTCTTGTTATATGGTGTTAGGCTGTAATGTCAATAAACTTTCCCAATATTTTATACAAAATTATTAGGGGTGCGATTTCAAAGGTGCAAAGGTACACAAAAAAGTGGAACTTATGAAATGATAGTAAATCTCGACTTACTAATAAACCTCTGTAAGTACGATAAAGTAAGTAGCCTACTGCTACACATAAAAATCCAATTAAAATGAATGGTTTTATAAATTGATGTGAAAAAGCAAATATAAATAACAA
>JAHDHP010000341.1 GCA_020631245.1 Bacteroidota bacterium
GATGATTGGGTGACTGATTGATCGGGTGACTGGATAGTTTACATACTTAGTTTTTTCCAACGGTTGGTACGCATATAAACCCATGTAAGAACCGCCAGTATGACCCAATAAATGAGTTCGGATGCCCACACAAAACCAAGTCCGTATCCTAGTACTTTTACAACTACCACGGCATACACCAAATAAACAACCACTCCAAATGCTTCGATAGCGAGTGAAAGCATTGTTGCGCCTGTTCCCATAAGTCCATTGAAAATAACAGTGGAGATGGAGCCTGCAAGGGTGATAACGATGATAAGATAGATATACTGAAGTGCGCCTTCGATGACTTCTTTGTCGGGTGTGAAGATGGCGAGAATCCAATCGGGAAATAGGATGAGGGTGAGGGAGGCAACGATGGTCATGATAAAGCTGAGAATACAAGTTCGATTGATGGCAATATTGACCTGTCGATATTTTTTTTGCCCAATGATATTACTCACAATGGCATTGGCAGCCGAAGCAAAGCCCCAAGAGGGAATGCTATAGAAAGTGTACACATATTTGAGAGCAACGGATATACCTAATGCGCGCATACTCATACTTTCAATGAGGCTAAATAAGAAGAACCAGCCACCAAAACCGATTACATACTGTAAGACAATCGGCATGGATAGTTTATTGATTTGCTGTATGATTTGCCAATTGATGGGGTGGAGTTTGTATAAATTATAGGGCTTGAGTTTTTTGTCGAAAAAGATAAAGATCATTCCTGCAATGGTAGAAATTATTTCGGCAAGTGTAGATGCGAGTCCTGCCCCTGCAATTCCCATTTCGGGAAAGCCATAATATCCAAAAATGAGTAGGTAATTGAGGATGACATTGGAACCAAATAAAACGCCCATCACAAATAAGATGATATTGGTGCGTCCTACACCCGTATAGAGGGCCATGAGTACGAAGCCAAAAAAGCTAAAAAATAGCCCAAAGGAGCGATATTTTAGGTAAATGAGGGAGGCGTCGTATATTTCTTGGTTGGAAATAAAGAGCCATAAGACCCAGGGGGAAAGAAAAAAGAGAAATAAAAAGAGGGCCAGTGCTACGAGCCATTCGAAATAAAGGAGATTGTAAGTAATGCTACCAATGGCTTCATTGTTTTTCTCACCAGTACGACGTGCGATCAATATTTGTCCTCCTCTCGACAAGCCAAAGCCAATCATCACCATGATTAAATAGTAGATAGACATAAGACCTACTGCATCAAAGGCTATTTTTCCAACACGCCCTAAAAACACGATGTCTGTTACTCCAATACAATTTTGGGCAAGACTACCCATGATGATTGGATAGGCTAAGACCCAAATTCCCTTGTAGGACGCATTGATTTGCATAATAATTAGCGACTTATTGAAATAAATTTTCTATATTAGAATCTCGAAAGAACAAAATGTAATTATTTACATGTCTGTCCTATAACTCTGCTCCCCATTAAACTGCTTAAACTGCACTGACTTGTCGCAAAGATAACAAGTCGATTCGTTCAAGCGTTGAAAATCAATTAAAGTTTTTTCGTTTCAATAGAAATAGAAGTGTTTATTTGGGCTTTAAATGGAAGCTTATATGTGAAGTAAATATAAATTATACGTTTTTTTGACTTCATTTCGATTAAAAATTGTAAATAAACCTGTTTTCCTTTACCAATTGTTATGTAAAAAACATTATTATTGCATATCACAAAACTGATTAAAGCAGCAACATGAAAGTATTTCGATTCCTTATTAATCTTCTTTTGATAGCAGGTATTGGCTACGTGAGTTACTTACTCTACGAAAGTATTCGTGGGCCAATTGAATTTGATACAAAAAGAAAAGTCATAGACGATGCAACGATTAATAAATTAAAGAAGGTGCGCTCCGCACAGTTGGCTTATAAAGCTTCTAATGCCTATTTTGCAGATAACTTCGATTCGCTTAAGCATTTTATCCTTACAGATAGCTTTCAAGTGATTAAACGAATTGGTGATCCGAATGATTCTACAGTAGCTGTTAAGACAGAAATTCTTAAAATGGCTGTTATCGATTCTTTGTATAAAAATGCTAAATCGGAGGTAGATACCATGGAAAGAGTGCCTGTAGGCTCGATTACAGAAGATGATGATTACCTCGACTTTGAAATTATGGCAGGAATTGTTACCAAAAATGAGGTGGATATTCCCGCCTTTCAGGTATATGTGCCCTATAAAGAGTTGTACCAAAAACTCGATGCTAATTATTCGAGGCAGTATATCGAAGATCTAAGGGATACCTATATGAGTGTTGGGGATATTCGAGAAGCTTCGACTTCAGGTAATTGGGAACGATAGCTTTACAAATTACATACTTTATTCTATTTAAGATTGTACAAGTCGGGTAGTTATGTTTAGGCATAGCTGTCCGACTTGTGTGTTATCGGTATTGCTTATTTCTTTATTCATATCTTTTAAAATTTAGTTCTTCTGGAAACGATACATCATATTGCATTAAAGCAACAAGTTCAAGATGCTTCTTTTACTAGCACCCAACCTGCTGACTGTTATTTATCTTTATTGATAAGTGAGAAAGGCATTTCGTATACGATTACACGTATGAGTGATCAAGAGGTGATCTTGTTGAGAGAATTTGAGTTGGAAGGGATTGATGCTACTGCGATTTCTTATCGCGGGGCAATTGGTGATTTTTTAGAACAAGAAGCTATTTTTGAACAGTCTTTTAAAAAGGTGTTTGTTGCTATCACCAATAATCAATATACCCTTATTCCAAGTGCCTTATTCGACATAGAAGATGTGGCTTCTTATTATGCCTTCAACTTACCTGTTGAAAATAGCATTCGACTAATGGTAGATCATATTGATGCATTAGGTATTGACTTTGTTTATAGCATTCATCAAGAAATTTTACAAAAACTTAATCAGAGATTTGGTAAAAATGGCTTTGAAGTCAAGCATACCTCTAGTTATGTACTCCCCCTTTTGACGCGTATGCATCAGGCTAGGGGAGCAAAAAATACCTGTTATATCAATATCTCTTCTAAGTCAGTGCAGCTGACTTGCTTAAAAGGAGTTGACTTTTTGTTGCATAATAGTTTTCCTTATAAAACAGATGAGGACTTACTGTATTACATTGTAAATGCTAGTCACCAAGTAGGGTTTAACCTCGAACAAGATGAGTATGTTTTATATGGAGATGTTGGAGAAAAAGACAAGAAATATCAACTGCTAGAACCTTATTTTACGAAGCTATCATTTGGGCAGCGTCCAGCTAATAAAATGTATTGTACTGCATTAGATAAAATAGCTTCCAACCAGCACTTTAGTTTATTTTGTATCAAATAAAATGAGATTACATTATGAGAATTATAGGCGGCAAAAACAAAGGCTACCGATTTACTCCGCCTCGAAGAACTCCAGCGCGTCCAACTACAGATATTGCTAAAGAAGGCTTGTTTAATATCCTCAATAATGTGTATGATCTGACAAATGTAAAATACCTCGACCTATTTGGTGGGACAGGTAGTATTAGCTACGAGTTTGCATCGAGGGGGTGTACGGATATAACGCTAGTAGAAAAAGATCGAGGTAATATCTTATTTATCCAGAAAATTAGCCAAGAACTTGGTTTCCCTATTCAAGCCCTCCGAATGGATGTGTTTAAATTTGTGGAAAAATCAAACGAAAAGTACGACATCATCTTTGCAGGTCCTCCATATCCACTACCCAATCTAAACACGATTCCAGATCTCGTATTCAAATATGAATTGCTTGGCCCAGAAGCCTGGCTAATCCTCGAACATAATCCCAATCACAATTTTGACGATCACCCCCGTTTTCTTCGCAAACGAAACTACGGAAGTACTATTTTTAGCATCTTTGAAGAAAAACCTGAATCTTAAATTTGCATTCACTCGTACAGACAAGGCATGCCTTGTCTCTACTCATTCCTGCATTCCTTCCATCCCTTTCAACACCCCATCTGGCAAAAAAGGCTTCAAATCCCCCTCATTTTTAATAATCTCTCGCACAATTGTCGAGCTAATATGAGAATATTGCGGCGCGCACATCATAAAAATACTTTCGATTTGCGGAGCTAAAGACTTATTTAATTGTGCAATCGTTTTTTCATATTCAAAATCACCCACTGTCCGAATACCTCGCAATAAAAAATTAGCATTCACAGATTGACAAAAGTTAATCGTCAATCCAGTATAAGTAGCAGTAGTAACCGAGTCTACTTGTGAAAAACAATTATTAATAAAGTCGAGACGCTGTTCGAGGCTATATAAGTACTTTTTCTGCGAATTAATACCGATAGCAATAATAATCTGATCAAAAAGAGGAACAGCACGTTCTATAATATCAAAATGTCCAATAGTAAAAGGATCAAATGAACCAGGAAACACAGCGATACGAGAAGTAATTGGAGAAGTCATAATTGATAATTAGGAGTTTTCTGAACGAGTTTGTTTCTTTTCTAAGAGAAGTGGAAACCAATCTTTTTGTAATTGCTCAATCATCTCGCCAAACTCCCTAAAATCAATAGGTTTTTTGATAAAACTACTCGCTTCTAGCGTATAACTTCGAACAACATCTTCTGGAGAAGGAGAGGTAGAAAGAATAATCACAGGAATTGGGGATAAAGACGGATGGTTTTTAATGATTTTCAGCAATTCATGACCAGTCATTTCAGGCATATTCAAATCTAACAGAATAAGATCAGGTCTAGGTGCTGCAACAAAATCACCTTCTTGATGTAAAAAAGCAAGCCCTTCTTTGCCATTTCGAGCTACAAATAGCTGATTTGATTTAGAGGCGCGACAAAATGCTTTTTGAGTAAGTAATATATCTCCTTCATTATCTTCAATAAGAAGAATAGTAATAGAGATTTGAGGATCATTCATGAACAGGCTTTTACGAAATAGGAATGCTGATTTTAGTATGACATATAGAGCTATAAATTAAGAACGCGACAAGTTACAAATTGTTTGTATAAATCTGCCAGATTTACAAACACTTTAAAAAGAAATTTAACAAGAGTAATGACAAATTAGTAAGACGAAT
>JAHDHP010000342.1 GCA_020631245.1 Bacteroidota bacterium
TCGTTTGGATAATACTCATCGTTTTATTCTTCCTTTTTGTGATGGATGTGGTGTAAATTCATGCCTTTGTCACATTCATCTTAATTGATTGAACCATTTAGTGATTGATGCGATTAAAAGAATTGAAAAGATGTTGTTAAATTAATATTCATATTAACTCACATTTTAATAATGTGGTGTGAATATTGTGTGGACTTTTGCAGGCGTTTATATTCATGTCGTTTTATATGAAATTTAGAGAAAGATACCATTTTGATTCCAAAAAAGACTTTGTAGGTAAAGGAGGCTTTGCAAAGGTTTATCGCGCGTTTGATACCATCAGAAAACGGGAAGTAGCCCTTAAGTTTTACAATGGCACTGCATCTGCAAAATACGATATTATTAGCGAAATCAATCGAATGGATGATATGATACATCCCAATTTGATTCGATACTATGATGCGGATATTATCTCTTCTATTAATGCAATTGGAGAGAAAGAACAAATCCAAGTGGGAATTATGGAGTATGCCAATGCGGGTGATATAAGTACTTTGTATCAACAGTCGGCTCCTCCTATGTCTGTGACAAAAGTAATTATAAAAGGGATTTTAGAAGGATTGTCCTATTTACACGACAAAGGGATTATTCACCGTGATTTGAAGCCCAAAAATATTTTACTCCATAAAACCAAAGAAGGAAAAATAGTCACGAAAATTGCTGACTTTGGGATTAGTAAGCGGGTAAGTAATATCCAACAACACGATATGTCTTCTCAAATTTTGGGAAGTGTAGAATATATGGCTCCTGAACAATTTGCTGGAGGGGTATATGGCATTGATGGGAAGTTAGGAACCAATCTGGATTTGTGGTCTTTGGGAATTATTATTTACGAAATGTTTAGTAAACAACTCCCTTTTGGAAGTCGTACTGGTGGGGTCAATTACGAAGAAATTCTGAATAACATCTTATTCCACGATTTTGAAATTGATTATTCTAAAATTCCAGAGCCATTTAGGTCTATTGTAGGACGTTGTTTAGTGAAAAAAGCAGCCCAACGCGCCTTAAATGCTAAAGAACTCCTCCATATACTCGAAACAGGAACCCCACCGCCAAGCCCTACTCCTGCACCATCTAATGCTGCCACTAATGTATCGGCCCGAAGAGGCAAAACGGCTGTGTTTGGGGAAGATGATTTGAATCCTCCTCCAACACCAGAAAAAATCGATCAAACAATAGATACCAAAGTATTACCAAAAAATAAAGCGGAATATTACGAACCTAAAAAGAATAAAGAACACTACGAACCACATCGCTTTGACATTAATAAAGAACCACTCCCTCCACCAAAATTTGAGGAATATGTTCCACCTCCACCTCCGAAGTATTATGCCTCTAATGCGACTATTTTGCATGAAATAAATATGGGTAAAAACCTCTTTAAAATTGGTAATTATGTAGAGAGTTTTAAGGTCTTGTATAAATACCAAAAATCAGATGATTTTGATACAGAGGCTCGCTTTTATTTAGGGTATATGTTTTATAATGGTAAATGTGGTGGCGCACACGATGAAGAATTAGGTCGTCAAATGATGAATGAAGCTAAACAGAGCGATCGACAACTAGTGATGAACCTCATGCTCAAATATATTCTCAATAAGTAATTTTATTTTTCTATATTCGCATCACGTTCCCTCAAATTAACTAAGTATCAACTATCATGGCCAAAATAAAGTGTTATAATTGCCGAAAAGTGACTCCTGTTGTTGCTCCACGTTATCGTTGCAATTTTTGTAATTACCCCCTCAAAAAATATGTTGAACAGCCAGAGGAACCTACTCCTCAGTTACAAGATATTGGCATTTCGCTCCCTCCTCCTGCTCCAAAAGTAGAAGAAAAAGTCGAATTTAAACCTGAACCACGCAAACCAGAGTATGCTGGTAAAGTTATTGCAGGGTGGTTAATTGTGCATACTGAAAATAAAGCCCATACATCTTATGAGCTATATGAAGGAGAAAATATCATTGGACGACCAGATAGCCACGATGGAGTAACTATTCCTATCAAAGAAGATGAATACATCAGTCGAGTACATAGCACTATTACGGTCACCAAAGACTATCTGCATCGCTTTCATTATATAATGGTAGATGGTGAAAAAGATACTTATGGTAAAGCAAGTACAAACGGGGTGTATATCAATGGTATTGAAGAACGTCTCCCCAAAGGACAACTCATCTTTCTCAAAGATGGAGATACAATACAAGTAGGACTTACGAAGTTAGTATTTAAGAATACAGATATGGCCTTCGATATTCAGTCTGCTGCAAATAGTGTCATTGGTACTGACTTTACCAATACAGTTGCTATTCGACGATAAATGAAAAAATAATCGCTAAAAATATGAGCGCAAGAGGCAAAAATTTTTTAATGGCAGTTGTGATTTCTGCTATCCTAATCGGCATTTTCTTTGCCGTTAATTCAATGGTCAACCAACCTACTATCCAACGACTTTGTGTGCTCTTAGGAGGACTATTGCCGAGTGGAATCATACAGTTCTTTACCTATGTCGCTTTCTTTTGGGGGATTTTTGAAATCAATGATCGAAACCATAAAATTGGCTATGAACGAAAAGGCTTGGCACTGAACCTACTTCCTGAAACAGAAGACTGGGTGATTGATAGAGAAGAGGTCATGCAATTAAAAGAAAAAGTCAAAGACCAAGAACAACAAGCCAAGTATCTGATAACTGATGTCATAAAAAAGGCAATTCGAAAATTTCAATCCAGTCGATCTGACTCTACAGGTGATGTCTTAGATGTCGTTTCTACGCAGATAAAAATTAATATGACTAAAGCCGAAAGTAAACAGTCTTTGACGCGTTACTTGGCGTGGGCAATTCCTTCTATTGGGTTTATTGGTACCATCATGGGTATTGCACAAGCACTGGGCTTTGCCGATCAAGCAGGTGATGAAGAAGGATTGAAGATGGTAACAGATGCTATGTATATTGCCTTCGACACCACCCTCCTTTCGCTATTTTTAAGTATTATACTCATGTGGTTTTACCACAACCTACAAGAAAGTGAAGACGAACTTCATACAGACATGGAAGAATATGTGATCGAAAACCTAATAAACCGTATTCATTTAGATTAATTTTTGCCTTTCTTTTTAGTTATGTCTCTAATATTTGATAGATACTCACTTCATTCCGAAATAATTAATTTCACATTAAGTATTAGTGATATAACACTGAATACCAAAAAGTGCTGATTACAGAAATATAGGCTTGTTTTTTTGCCATTTTTTTGTTACTTTATTACTAAGTTATTCAACCTCAATAAGAAAGAACGAATCTGGGAACACAATGCTAATTATTGAGCCTTAAGATAAGCCCTTTATTAATACCTACCTTTTCTATTAATTACTGACAGCCATATCTACTACTATTGAGTAGTAATTCAATAAGTATATAAATAAAGCTTAAAGGAGTTTTTCCTGCAATTAACAAACTTTTTGCGAGGCTAATAGCTTGCCTATGTAAACCTATGCCAACACCCATAGAAAGGATACGCTAGTCTCTCCATTTGTCTCCCACATATCATCAAGGGTACTGTGCCAGTATGAAATTGGCAAGATGCTTGCAATTTACGAATCAAAGCAAACCCAATCTATTTTTTTGATAGTATATGAGTTTTATCGTTGGTTATGTATCTGAAAATATGTAAAGTGAATTGCCAGCGAGCTGATCTACCCCCTAAACTACCTATCGCAAAAACCATATTCACTAATTGCAGTATAAGTGCGGTTGAGGCTGTCTCCTAACAAATAAAAACAGATCCCGTAATTATAGCACAATAAGATATTATGCAAAGCCATTACAATGAAAAGTATTTCCAACGCTTAATTAAACGATTAATTGAAGCGAGGGTAGAAGTGCCAGATGAAATTGTCAAAGATAATGACGAGTTTGTTAAAACGGTACTCAACAATACACTAGAAGAACTACGTCCTCCTCGAACCATTGAGGTATGGACGGGTATCCCCCTAAGTATGTTTCCGCCACCTGTTTATCTGAATACTCGTCAGGTAGAACAACTAGTAAAGCACATCGTTGTGCTGTGGAAATGTTTCAACTTTATTCCTGATTTTCCAGATGATGAAATGAGTATCGTTCATAAATATGAACTCTTACTTAGTTTCTGGCAACAAGAACTACAACATTTCTCCAATGATATGGAAGTCGTTGATTTTTGCCTAGATTTTCCGAAAGACTGTAAATTAGGTAAACATTGCCAATGTGGTGAAAACTGGAGCGATCGTATGGAAAGCCTGCACGAAAGACTTTTTGCAGATCGTCATAAAAACTGATCCTCCAAAAAAAAATGTACAAAGTTTTCGGTCGGTTTAAACTTTCAATATACCCTTTAGTTTAACTAATGGGACTAGATTGGAAACTACATGATCAGCCATCTGAGTTGAAAAACTTCAGATGGCTTTTTTTATGCCCATAGTCGATAGAAATTGACCTCCCTATTACCTCCACTTTTTCGAAATTCCAATTCACTATCGTAACTTTGTCCACATGGCAAAAAGTAAGAAACAAAAATATTATGTAGTCTGGGAAGGTAATGAACCAGGTATTTACGAAACGTGGGCAGCCTGTCAAGAACAAATCAAAGGATTTAAAGGAGCGCGCTACAAGGCTTTTCCTTCCTTAGAACAAGCAGAAGACGCCTTTTTAAGTAATAGTAGTGATTTTATTGGCAAAAATGCGAAACCCGTTTCTACACTTACCAAAGTACAACTAGCCCTTATTGGAAAGCCCAACTACAGTAGCATTTCTGTAGATGCTGCTTGTAGTGGTAATCCAGGAGCTTTAGAATATCAAGGAGTAGATACCAAAACAGGCATTCGACTATTTCACCAAGGCCCCTTCCCATATGGAACCGTCAATTTAGGAGAATTTTTAGCCCTTGTACACGGCTTGGCTATGCTCAAAAAACAAGGCAAACATACCATGCCCATATACTCCGATTCTAAAACCGCAATGGCATGGGTAAGAAAAAAACGAGTAAATACCGAAA
>JAHDHP010000013.1 GCA_020631245.1 Bacteroidota bacterium
AAAAGTTTTAGCCTCGTAGAGGCGATAAATGATAGCCCCGAAGGTGGCGACATGATTATAGAAAAAATGATTTCATTTTTTCAAAGCCCCGAAGGCGGCGACATAATTTTTTACGATAGAGCGTCATTGATAGCCTAATAATCAATCATGTCGCCGCCTTCGGGGCTTTTTTTATAGCAGTCTTTTACAATCATGTCGTCCTTTCAGGACTAAATTATTACTGCCAAACCCCACCTACCCAAATAAAAAAAGGCTTGTGCATAGAACTTTCTATACACAAGCCTTTTTTGAAAAACTTATATATGAAAATCCATATTCTATTTTTTAATAGAATAGCACTTTGCTGTACTTTAAGATAGTCCCCCTAGCTATCCTATATGAATTTTCATGTTTTAAACATATTATTAGGAGGAGAATGCCTTTATTTTAATGCTTGACACAATGTCAAACTAATTATTTTATACTTACAACCCCTTTTCTGAAAAAAATATACAAAATTTGGTTTTTTGACATTGTTATTAATGATTTATTCTATGATTTTAATACTATATATACATACCTGTAAGGTATTTCTCTCAAATTTTTTATCATCCTCAATTTTTCTTCCCTATATTTGCCACTCACTTGTAAAAAAGCCAATTCCCCATCTTATACACTCCTTTATCAATCCATATTTATAAGTATTGTTAATGAGTAATTTGTATACCGTGACATACCTTAATGTGAAAAGAAAAAGGATAGATAAATGAACAAAAGCTTGACTAGAGTGTCAGAAATTTTTGCACCAACAATTGTTGCACGATCATTGATGATTAGTGAGTAAGTTATAAAAAGAATTTATAGTATGAAAAAACTACGTAAGGCTCCTATTACAAAGGACGCCCTCCAATTCATGGAGAAATACCTCAATTCCTACTCGGCAACCAGCCACGAAGTACAAGGACAAAAAGTATGGCTCGAATACCTCAAACCCTATATTGATGAATACCATGTAGATAACTACGGAACTGTATATGGAGTTATCAACCCTGGTACGGATTATAAAGTGGTATTAGAAGCACATGCCGATGAAATTTCTTGGTTTGTCAACCACATTACCGACGATGGATTTATTCATGTGATTCGTAATGGTGGCTCTGATGCTGTTGTTGCACCTTCTAAGCGTATCAATATCCACACGCGCGACGGAAAAATTGTGCGTGGTGTATTTGGCTGGCCAGCCATTCACCTTCGTAAGAGCGACAACCCACTACCTAAAGTAAGTAATGTCTTTATTGATATAGGTTGTTCTTCCAAAAAAGAAGTGGAGGCATTAGGAGTACATACGGGTTGTGTAGCTTGTTATGATGATCCTTTCGAAATATTGAATGGTAATCGTTTTGTAGGACGTGCCATTGATAATCGTATGGGTGGTTTTATGATTGCCCAAACAGCACGTTTACTCAAAGAAAACAAAATAAAGCTGCCTTATACCCTTTATGTTGTGAACTCGGTAATGGAAGAAGTGGGACTACGCGGTGCGCAGATGATAGCCGATACCATTAAGCCACATGTTGCCCTCGTAACCGATGTAGGACATGATACTTCTACTCCGATGATTGAGGAGAAGGAAATGGGAGACTTTACCATTGGAAAAGGCCCGCAATTAACTTATGCACCTGCCGTACACAACAAATTCCTCGACATGATTGTGGAGACAGCGGAAAAGTATAAGATTCCGTTCCAAAGAGAGGCAAACTCTCGTAGTACAGGTACCGATACCGATGCCTTTGCTTTCTCTAATGGGGGTGTTGTTTCAGCCCTTATTTCATTACCTCTTCGATACATGCATACAACAGTTGAAATGGTTCATCAAGATGATGTAGAGAATATCATTCGATTGATGTATTATACCTTACAGAAGATCGAGTATAAACATGATTTTAGATACTTTAAATAAATGAGTGAATGAGTGAATGAGTGCAATAGTAAAATTATGCGTAACGCTCATTCAATCATTCGCACAATCACTCATTCACTCATTGTTTTCGCGTGAGGGATAGTAGCGATAGCTTGGCGAAATAGCCACTTTGGGCTGACCGCTGAAGGGTGGCTGAACGACGGAGTGAAGACGCACTGAAGCGATGACAGCACCTAGTGGATATGAGCCAACTACAAGCGAATAGCCCGACCTATACACAAAAAGCGCAGTAGTGATGCAAATTTGTATTACTATTGCGCTTTTTGTGTATAGGGCACGCCCATAATACATAAAAAAACCTTATCTTTAATCCCTAAACTAAGCCTTACCCTTAGCTCCACCCGCTTTTATCTGTGTACCTTTTTTGATTTTGTAGAAACAGTAATTATGAAGAAATATCTCCTACCCTTTCTTATAGTAGCAGCCCTACTAGGCATTATCGCGTTAATTGTTAGCCTTACCTATACAGTTCCTACACCTAAACAGTCGGATGAAAAAATGGAGGCAGAAGAGAAGTATGCGACCTTTAAAGAGGATTTGAAAAAGCATGAACCCAACGATTTCATGCATGTGCGTTTGTATCCCGATTTTGAGACTTCGCCAGCCGTATACCACGATGCCATTCGCAAGGCAAGAGAACAAGCAAAAACCACCACTAAAAGTGCCGAAGTAGCATGGACAGTGGAAGGTCCTACCAATATTGGTGGACGATATAATTCGGTCGTTTCGCACCCCGATAATGCCAATATTATTTATGCGGGTGCTTCTAAAGGAGGGATTTTTAAAACTTTAAATGGTGGCGCAACATGGACGCCTATTTTTGATGACGCTGCCTATATGGCTATTGGTCCGATTGTATTAGATCCTACCGATCCCGAAACAATTTATGTGGGAACAGGTGATCCGAATATTTCGGGCTTTTTCGCGTTGGGTGATGGTGTTTATAAATCGACTGATGGGGGAGCGACTTGGGCAAATATTGGTTTGGGGGAGCAACGAATCATTAGTGATATTCTGATTGATCCAAACGATCCGAATACCATTTATGTCTCTTCGATGGGAAACCCTTTGAAGCGTAATAATTTACGAGGAGTATATAAAACAACGAATGGGGGAGATACGTGGAAACAAGTGTTATTTGTATCGGAAGAGGCAGGCGTGATTGATATGGAGATGAATCCTCAAAATCCACAAGAAATTTATGCGGCAGGCTGGAATCGTATTCGTACTACACAAGAAAGTATGACCTTCGGTACTGATGCGAAAGTATATAAAACTGAAAATGGAGGCGACGATTGGACGCACCTTACCAATGGATTGCCAAGTGAACCAATGAGCCGTATTGGTTTGGCGATTTTTGAACCAAATCCGCAGATTGTTTATGCATTATATGTTGATACAGATCATGAACTCGATAAAGTCTATCGTTCAGATGATGCAGGAGCCAATTGGGAGGTATATGCTGAACATGGATTGAAAGGCTTAGATAGTTATAATGGTGTTTTAGGAGGCTTTGGATGGTTTTTTGGGCAAATAAATACACATCCTACCAATGAAGACGAAGTGTATATTATGGGAGTCGATTTGCATAAAACGGATGATGGAGGAGAATCGTGGAGGTATGCAGCTCCAGTTTCTTATACAGGAGAAGTACATGCCGATAAACACGCCTTGCATTTTATTAATGATTCCCTTCTGTTAATGGCTACTGATGGAGGGATTTATAGGAGTATAGGAGATGGCATGAATTGGGAAGATATAGAAATTACTCCTTCGACGCAGTTGTATCGGGTAGCTGTAAACCCACACGAACCAGGGATATATATGGCAGGCGCGCAAGACAATGGAACCTCTTTTGGTGGTGCAGATGCAGCCGATGAATGGATTCAGATTTTTGGAGCTGATGGTTTTCAACCGATTTATCATCCGACCAACCCCGACTTATATTATGTAGAAACACAACGTGGATTTATCTATTCAGTTTTAAATGGTGATGATGACCTGTTATCACAAGGCTATGATTCAGGTGACCGTACCAGTTGGGACACCCCTTATATCATGAGTCATGATGATCCAGATGTCTTATATCGAGGCTCTTATCGAGTATACAGAATGGAAGATGCACCACAAGGAAGATGGGAGCCGATCAGTGAAGACTTAACCGATGGAAGTATTTTTGGGGATAATTTTCACTTCATCTCTGCACTTGCCGAATCACCTGCCAATTCCAACCATTTGTATGTAGGTACTTCTGATGCCAATGTATGGCGTAGCCTAGATAGAGGTACTACTTGGGAAAATATTACCGAAGGCTTACCAGGACGATTTATTACGAGTGTTCACGGAGATGTGTATAATGAAAACAAGGTTTATGTAACGAGTTCAGGCTACAAAGGAAATGGTGTCATTCCACACCTTCATCGCTCCCTCGATAATGGAGATACTTGGGAAGATATTAGCAGAGATTTACCAAATGTAGGCGTCAATGACCTCGTTATTTTACCCGAAGATTTCACAGGAAACACCTTATTTGCCGCTACCGATATTGGCGTTTACGTCACACAAGATGGAGGCGAAAGCTGGAATCGAATGGGTGATATGCCTTATTTATTAGTATTTGACATCGAATATGATGCCGTCAATCGTAAACTTGTCGCTGCTACTTTTGCTCGTTCGGTACAAAGTTTTCCACTAGAAGAAGTAGTTGATTACTCCGCTTTTTCAGTCGGCTTAAATGATACCAAATTACAAACGGAAATGATCCAAATTTACCCCAATCCAAGCACCGATTTTATCCAAGTAAAATTGCCCGAAACTACCAGCTTCAATCAAGCCCTTCCTTATCGTATTAGTACGATTGATGGACGCTTAGTACAAAGTGCCAATCTCACTGAAAGCAATCAACAATTGTCAGTACAAGATTTAACGACTGGTATGTATTTGCTAGAAGTAAATATAGAAGGTCGTAGAATGGTAGGGCGTTTTGTAAAAGAGTAAGTGTTGGGCGTGCCCCAAATACAAAAAGCGCAATAACTGTTACACAGTTACTGCGCTTTTTGTATTTGGGTCGGGCTATCCGCTTGTAGTTGCTTCGTAGACAAGCTATTCGACTATGTTTGCTGGCAGTGTCTTCCGCTGTCAGCCCTGCCAGCAAAAGTCTCATTAGCTGTCTACTTCACCAAGCTACCACTGCTATCCCTCACGCGAAAAACGATAGAACGATTTACGATTAAATGTCCGACGATGAACGATTATAAAACAGATTGACAAAAAGTCAAGGCTTTAAGCGCAGGCATCTGACCTCTGATATTTTTGGCAATAAAAACAGCATGAAGGAATGAAGCGAAGGCCTTGTGAGTCGTCGTGTCTGAGCGTAGCGAGTTTGACGACTGAAAGCCATTCCAAGTGCTAGTTTTTATCCAAAAAAATCATCAGTCTTGAATTTTGGTTCTTTGTTTCAAGACAAAGAACAAATAAAGGATTGAATGTTGATTCTTTGTTTCAAGACAAAGAACAAAAAACGTCTTACGACACCTCCCCAAACAACACCGAACAATAAGCCAAACCATTCGCCACACTATTAAAATTATCACCCGACTGCATCGCATCTGCCCCAAATCGCTCCTCAATCATCTTGCGGATAGGGCGAACCAGCGAACTACCACCCGTCATAAACACCGTATCAATATCCGTATAAGTCAAACCCGTATCAGCTAGAAATTGATCCAAATAGTTGCCGATTTTTTGAGTATCCTTTTGGATCGTATTCGAGAAAGCAGCTATTGTTATTTCTTCTTGAATATCAATATTGCCAGCCTGAAAACAGATCTCCGCAACATCTTGATCTGATAAATCTATTTTTCCTTGTTCAATAGCCCGAAAGAGCGCATAGCCCCAATTATCACCCACCAAAGTCATTAGGCGGGCAATCGCCTCGTTATTACCCGTCGCAAAATAGTAGTATTCCAAATCCGATTTAATCTTCTTATTCTTGAAGAAATTCATTTCCTCCCACGAACAAATATTGCGAAAGTAGTGGAGGGGAAGGTCGAGCATTTTATCATAACTCTTATACTGCAAGCCATAGCCAAAATAAGCAACTAAATGCTTCCACATAATTTCAGAATCAAAATCATCTCCTCCGATATGAATACCTCCTTTAGCAAGCATATCTTGTTTTCGATGTGGCGAATGAGCACGATTAGGATCGAGTTGCATGACCGTAAAGTCGGAAGTACCCCCTCCTAAATCAGCTACTAATACCTTTTCTGCTTTTTGGAGGTGTCGTTCGTAGGTGAAGGCTGCCGCAATCGGTTCGAGTTGGAAAAAGTAATCTCGAAAGCCCGCAATTTGGGCAGCTTTACGAATGCGATCTTGGGCTAGTTGGTCATTCGCTCTTTTCTCATCAAATACAACGGGGCGACCTAATACAACAGTAGTGACTTCTTCCCCTGTCCAATCATCTGCCAATTTTTTAAGATGGCTAATGATGAGAGCAACTAATTCTTCAGCAGTGTATTTTTGGCGGTAAATATAGGTGTGGGTAAAAGAAGTACGAGGAAGTACCGATTTGAGTGATTTCATCAATCGCCCTTCTTGGGCACTCGCGACATATTTTTTTACAGCTTCTTTCCCTACAAAATGAATGACAGGATCGCGACTGGTAAGTGGTTGCGGGAAATAAAGGACAGAAGCTTCTATAAAGGTGTGAACGACTTCTTTGGTGCGAATGTCCAAAATACTGAGGGCAGAGTTACTCGTTCCGAAATCAAGTCCGTAAATGTAATTATTCATAGGTAAGTGTGTTGGGGCTACCTTTGTGGTCGCCCTTTATGATGGAACGAGATATAATACACAAATTTCGGGCAAATAGTTTCCGTTTTTACAAACAAAAATCCCATCTCCGTTTCCAGAGATGGGATTAATCATTTTATATTCAAAATCGTATAAGCTTACGACTTAGTTTCGTCTACTTCTTCGTATTCAACATCTTGTACGGTTTCGTCTCCGCCTTCATTATTTGGAGGAGGAGTGCCACCTTGCTGTTGTGCTCCAGGAGCACCACCTTGTTGTGCATACATCTCTTGAGAAGCAGCATTCCAAGCTTGTTGTAATTCCGCCATTTTGGCATCAATACCATCAATATCTTGCCCTTGGTGTGCTTCTTTCAAGCCTTTCAATGCACCTTCGATAGCCTCTTTATTACCTGCTGACAATTTATCACCAAACTCAGTCAATTGCTTTTCTGATTGGAAGATCAAAGTATCAGCTTGGTTGATCTTTTCGATTCGCTCTTTTGCTTTAGAATCAGCTTCCGCATTTTTGCGAGCCTCTTCCTTCATGTTGGCGATCTCATCTTTCGATAAACCAGTAGTTGCTTCGATGCGAATACTTTGTTCTTTACCAGTTCCTTTATCTTTAGCAGATACACTTAAGATACCATCAGCATTGATGTCGAAACTTACTTCAATTTGTGGAACACCTCGAGAAGCTGGTGGAATACCATCGAGCATAAAGCGACCAATTGGGCGGTTATCTCTAGCTAGTGGACGCTCACCTTGTAAGATGTGAATTTCTACAGAAGGTTGGTTATCTGCTGCGGTAGAGAACGTCTCTGTCTTTTTAGTAGGGATCGTAGAGTTGGCTTCGATCATTGGAGTAAATACACCACCTAATGTTTCGATACCGAGTGATAAAGGTGTTACATCTAATAATAGAACATCTTTCACATCACCACTCAATACACCACCTTGAATCGCTGCACCAATAGCCACTACTTCATCAGGGTTCACCCCTCTGTTTGGCTTCTTATTGAAGAAACCACTAACAGCCTCTTGGATTTTAGGGATACGAGTAGAACCACCTACTAAGATCACCTCATCAATATCGTTGATAGAGTAGCCTGCATCTTTCAATGCTTGACGGCAAGGCTCTAATGTTTTTTGTACTAACTTATCAGCTAATTGCTCAAATTTTGCACGAGTCAATTTAGTAACTAAGTGCTTTGGTCCACCTGCGTCAGCAGTTACATAAGGAAGGTTGATTTCAGCTTCTCCAGAGCTAGATAATTCAATCTTTGCTTTTTCGGCAGCTTCTTTCAAACGTTGTAAAGCCATTGGGTCTTTACGTAAGTCCATTCCTTCTTTACTTTGGAAATCATTAGCCATCCAGTCGATGATTACTTGGTCAAAGTCATCACCTCCTAAGTGGGTATCTCCATTGGTAGATTTTACTTCAAATACACCGTCTCCTAACTCTAGGATAGAAATATCGAAGGTACCTCCACCGAGGTCATATACGGCAATTTTTTGCTCTACATTTCTTTTATCTAAACCATAAGCTAAAGAGGCAGCTGTAGGCTCGTTGATAATACGACGAACTTTTAAGCCAGCTACTTCACCCGCTTCTTTGGTTGCTTGACGCTGTGAGTCATTAAAGTAAGCAGGAACAGTTACTACTGCTTCAGTTACTTCTTGTCCGAGGTATTCTTCCGCTGTCTTTTTCATCTTTTGTAAGACCATTGCAGAAATTTCTTGAGGTGTATATAAACGCCCATCAATATCTACACGAACTGTATCATTATCACCTTTTACAGCTTTATAAGCTACTTTATCTACATCACCCGCAATCTCACTAAAACGACAACCCATAAAACGCTTAATAGATTGTATGGTTTTTTCAGGGTTGGTAATTGCTTGACGCTTGGCAGGATCACCAATCTTACGTTCTCCATTATCTAAAAATGCAACGATAGAGGGAGTAGTACGCTTTCCTTCACTATTAGGGATAACAACTGGCTCGTTTCCTTCCATTACAGCCACGCAGGAATTGGTGGTTCCTAAGTCTATACCAATAATTTTACTCATATTTTGTTGGATTTAACTTTTATTAATTTCTTTAATTTACTGATGACTGTTCAATCCTTATGCCAAGGGGGGATAGAGCTACTTTAGCTGTAATTTTGACATAAAAGTGCCAGAAAGTAAGGAAATGTTGGCGGAAAGGTGCTAGGGGAGGGTGACAAAAAGACAGTTTTGCTCATGAAAAAAAGGCTTGTTGAGAAAACGAATGTCAATAATAACATCTGTTTTTTCAACAAGCCTTTTTTTAATTATTTATCACATAGTTATCTGTCTATACTAAAAACAGAAAGGATAATTCGGATTATTTGGATCAGGAGCAAATTTGAGATGGCCCGTAATTTCACCACACGCCATTTCATCTAAAGTTGTTCCTTCCAATTTGACATTGAATACCGTTTTATTGTAACGGGAAGAAAATAAGCCTAAGCCATTTTCTATATTACTATAAGTAAGAACCGTTTGGCTAGAAGTAATACCAAATTGAGCGAGTTTAACATCATTAAAGCGTTTGAATTCACTACTACCTACTCCAAACTCAAAATCCATTCGTACAAATTCACGAAGGAGTACATCATCGTCTGCTTCGAGGCTAGTAGCTAAGAAACGGAAAAAGTCTTCAGAGTCAATATCATAATTGATACGTGAAGAGAAGTTCTCATCAGGTTTCTTGAAATTGGAAAATAAATTCCAAGTGATATTTTTGGGTACTCGTACTCGTTCTCCATTTTCGATCCGCTCTTCTTCAAATTTAAATTGAATGGCTAAACTATAAATCTCTCCATCAATAGCAGGATTCCAAGAAACTCCCACATCAAATAAAAAGTTGATTTTTGTTTCTTCTTTAGGAAAACTAACTCTAAAATCGTCAATAATAGGAGTAGAGGAAGTTACTAATGCGCCACTAGGAGTTTCTATATGGATGCGATATTCATAATCTTCATTAAAAACATAGTCGGTTTTGTAGAGTGTATTAGGACTACTCGCAAAGATTCCTTCTTCTTTTAATAGACCTACATCTTCTCCATTGAGTTGTTCTAGAGGAATATCCTTTCGAAAATTACCATTTGCATCCACTTCTTGAAGCTTGGCAACCAAATTGGCACCGTAATAGAGGGAATCGGGAGTACTAGCCATTTCTAAAGCACTCAACTCCTCACTCAAAAAAGCTTTACTAATGCGAATATAATTAGTAGTTTGTGATTGGTCGATAAGTCCATATACTACTGTAATCTCTTCCCAATCATCAGCAATATCAAAATCTGTAGTACAACCAGGTGTCCAACAGATACTTGCTAAAAATATAATAATCAAAAGTTTTTTCATAATGGCGCAAAGATAGGAATAAGTAATGGATAAAGAATGGATTTGCATATCATTATACTAGGACGAATGGTTTCCAGTGTTTTTTTTGAAAAGAGGGAGACTTTTTTATTTATTTTTCGTTACTCCATGCTGTAAATTTTTCGTAACATTGGGGGTAAAATTAATTAACACTATGTCAGGAAAATCAAAACCTACAAAAGTAACGACCCATGTTCTTCAAAAAATGAAGAATAATGGAGAAAAAATAAGCATGTTAACGGCTTATGATTGGTCGATGGCGCGTATTCTTAGTGATGCAGGCCTAGATATTATTTTGGTGGGCGACTCGGCATCCAATGTAATTGCTGGACATCAAACAACGTTGCCTATTACACTTGATCAAATGATTTACCACGCTTCATCGGTTGTACGTGCAGTACGCTTAACAGAAGCAGAAGGTAAAAGGCGTCCTTTGGTCGTTGCAGATTTACCCTTTGGAACCTATCAGGGTAATACTCGAAAAGCTTTAAAGTCGGCTATACGTATGATGAAAGAATCGGGGGCACATGCTGTCAAACTCGAAGGAGGAGCAGAAGTGAAAGGTAGCATTTCTCGCGTTTTGAAAGCGGGTGTTCCAGTGATGGGACATCTGGGCTTAATTCCTCAGTCTATTTATAAGTTTGGAACCTATACGGTGCGCGCAAAAAAAGAGGAAGAAGCAGAACGTTTGATTAATGATGCTTTGATGCTAGAGAAAATAGGTTGTTTTGGAATTGTATTGGAGAAAATTCCTGCTGAACTAGGAAAAAAAGTAGCCGAACAACTTAGTATTCCTGTCATTGGAATTGGTGCAGGACCACATGTTGATGGGCAAGTATTAGTTACTCATGATTTGCTAGGAATCACCAAGGATTTTCATCCACGCTTCTTGCGTCGCTACCTAAATTTGTATGACGATATTAAAGGAGCTGTTAGTAATTATATCGAAGATGTTAAGTCAACCGACTTTCCAAACGAAAAAGAACAATATTAATTATAGCTCGAAAGCCACGCTATACGTACATTGTCGTTATTGATGATAAAAAAATGACATTTTTTATGGCAGATATGCATTACTTTTTATATTTCTGCCTGTCTCAAGCTATGTAATTTATTTTATTAGTTCGGATTGTTATTTAGGAATGGGAGTAAATCTCTCATTCCTATTTTTTTTTACTACCTTTTTCTCCTTGTCTGGAGGTTTTTATTTAAATTTAGAGAGGGATCAGGTGTCAGGAGTCAGTTTTTTAAGGCTTTTCAGTTCCGACTCTAAAATCAAGACAGCCTCTCAAAAGCCAATATTGAAATTGATTATGGTTTGTTTGTGAAACTTTAAAATTTAGAAAAAAGCTGAACTCTGGCTCCTGATCCCTGTCAAAAAAGTATTCACCAAAAAAATACCACTATTATGCGTAGTATGCGAGAATGGCTATCCATGTACGGAGAAAGCCATCAAAATTCAACCAATAAGCTCATCCACTGGGTTTGTGTACCCGTGATCATGTTTAGCATTTTCGGACTCATTTATTCCCTACCAGTTGTAGGTGCAAAGACTTTGTGGAGTAATTGGGCAATGATTGGCTTAATAATCACCCTCATCTTCTATGCGCGTCTTTCGTTTGCCCACTTTGTCGGTTTTGCTATTATTGGTTTCCTTATGGTATATTTTAATCACCGCTTGGCAATGAGTGGCGTACCTTTGGTTAGTTTCTCCTTGTTTATTTTTGTAGTTGCTTGGATTGGACAGTTTGTAGGACATAAGATCGAAGGAGCAAAGCCTTCCTTTTTTGAGGATATTCAGTTTTTGTTGATTGGTCCTGCTTGGTTGTTGTCGTTTGTGTATGATAAGATTGGAGTAGACTATTAATGTATGAGATAAGTTTTTGAGTTTTTATGCGTTGTTTATCTTTGTGTGTTCATTTAAGCAAGCAAGTCTATCAAAAAGCAAAAAGACGAAATAGAATGATAAAGTATTGGTTGTTAATTTGTGTACTAGGTGCGGGTATGATTACTGATGTGCATAGTCCGTCAGCAGAAGAAGTGTTACAAAAAGTGTTTCACTCTATTGATGAGGTAAAAACCCTGACTTATCAGTTTAAACAGAAGGAACGAATGGTGGATCACTTGAAGGAGTCGTCGGTGAGAACAAGGGTGCAGGTGAAGCCGAAAAAACAAATTTATGTGAAGACCTTAACACCAGATGAGGGTATTGAACTGCTTTGGGTAGAGGGGAAGTATAATGGAAAAGCTTTAATTAACCCCAATGGGTTTCCGTATTTTAATGTGAAATTAAATCCAATAGGAGGGCAATTGTTGAGTATGCAACATCATCCTGTGACAGAAAGTGGCTTTGGTAAATTTAAAACTATTTTACGGAAAGCATTGAGTCGGGCACAATATAATCCCAACGTAAAGATGGAAATTACAGGGAGTATCACTAGAGATAGCAAGGATTGTTATGTGCTAGAAATTGTAGATGATAATTTTCATTTTTATGATTATACGGTACAAAATAATGAGAATTTGTTTGACATTGCGAAGAAATTTGGCGTGTCTGAATATATGATGATGACTAAAAATGAGGGAGTAGATGATTATTTTGATGTGCGTGCTGGACAAAAAATAAAGATACCAACTTCCTATGCTTCTAAAACAACTATGTATATTGCAAAGGATATCATGTTGCCTATTTATCTAAAAATGGAAGATAAGGAAGGCTTGTATGAATTATATGAATATACTGATTTAAAAGTGAATCCGAGTTTTCCAAGCAATGAGTTTGATGAAGATCATGCGGATTATGGGTTCTAGCTTCTTTGATACCCTGTATAGAAGCCTCTAAAGTCCGTAAAAAAAACGTATCTTAGCCGTAAATGTATCATGCATGAAACGGCTATTTTTTTTGCTAGTTATACTAGCGACACTTCCCAAATTCCAAGCATTTGCACAGTATCCGATGCACTTGCACACAGATCATACAGTACCTTCTTGTCAACATCACAAACAAGTGCTTCAAGAGGCATTATTGAGTCGTGCGACAACACTTGATGAGCGTTCCGATACGGTGGACATCTTGAAGTACCATATTGACTTAGACATAAGTGACTTTGAAGATAAACGTATAAAAGGAAATTGTACGATTGACTTGCTATGTTTACAAGATGGAGTCAATGATCTTTCGTTTGATTTGCGAGCTTTAGAAGTCGATTCCATTAAGGTAAATGGTAATTTACAGCCCTTTAAATATGAAGAAGAACTGATTAGTATGTCTCTGCCTACTGTTTTAGCAAAAGGAGATACGACAAGTGTTTGTATATACTATCAAGGAAGTCCTTCTACCGCTACATTTGGCGGTTTTTATTTTACTAGTAACTATGCCTACAATTTAGGAGTAGGAATTGGTATCGACCCACCTAATTTTGGTCGTGCTTGGTTTCCTTGCCACGATAATTTTACTGACCGTGCCCACTATCAATTTTCGATTACCACCCAAGCGCAGCACAGTGCTGTTTGCAATGGCTTGCTGACCAATCAAGAGACACTTGCAGATGGACGCATTCGTTGGGATTGGGAATTAGCACAAGAGATACCCACTTATTTGGCCTCGGTAGCCGTTGCAGATTATGAGTGGTTAGAAAGTAATCATACAGGTTTAGAGCGCGAGATTCCTATACTTTATGCAGCTCGAGAAGCCGATACAGCTCGCCTCAAAGGTTCTTTCGAACATATGCCCGAATGTATTGATGGTTTTGAAAATGCCTTTGGACCTTACCAATTTGATCGCATCGGATTTGTAGCGGTTCCTTTTAGAGGAGGAGCGATGGAACATGCAGCGAATATTGCTTATCCAACCTTTGCTCTTGATGGAACGTATGAGTGGGAAAGCCTGATGGCGCATGAATTTGCTCATCATTGGTGGGGTGATTTGGTTACCTGTGCTTCTGCCGATGAAATGTGGCTCAATGAAGGTTGGGCTTCTTTTTGCGCCAATTATTTCTTTGAAGTAGCTTATGGAAAGGAACGTTATAAACGCGAAACACGCCAAAACCACCAAGAAGTACTCCAATACAGCCATGTGCGAGATGGCGGCTTTCTTGCCGTTTCTCCTATCCCATTTGATTATACCTATGGTTCTACTGTATACGATAAAGGAGCTGTAGTAGCGCAGGCTTTACGTGGTTATATGGGCGATGAGGCATTTTTTAGATGTACCCGCCAATTTGTACAAGAAAATGCCTTTACAGAAATTACGAGTCTACAATTTCAAGATTATTTGAGTGATTGTTCTAATACAGATCTCAGTCACTTTTTTAATAACTGGGTCTTTAAACCTGGATTCCCTCATTTTGCCATCGATTCCTTCGACGTGCGATCCGTTAATGACTCCTCCTATATTGCCAGTCTCTTTATTCGACAGCGACTTTACGAAGCTCCTGAGTTTTACACACAAGTACCTATCGAAGTCCAGTTTTTTGATTTCTTTATGCAGAGACATACCACAACAATTATGGTAGATGGAGCTTGTAACGAAATAGAAGTAGAAATTCCGATATACCCCGTTTATGCTGCACTGGATATGGAAGAAAAAATTCCAGATGCAACCGTCGATGAATACGTGATGGTGAAGGAAGCAGGTACCTATATTTTTTCCAATTCTTATATGGATATTGATGTGATAGATGTTTCCGATTCTTCCCTCATACGCGTTATTCACAATATGGTGATGCCCGATCGTTTTGAGACAGAAGAAGAGGGAGTGATCCTGTCTCCCAATCGTTATTGGACGGTAGAGGGAATGCAAAAAGGAACCTTCAATGCCACTGGAATTCTCTATTATAATGGAAGTCGTAGTTCTTCAGGAGGCTATTTAGACAATGACTTGATTGGAACTAGTGAAAACTCATTGGAGGTGTATTATCGGTCAAGTTCTGCAAGTGATTGGCAAGAACTATCTACAGAGATAGAAACGGGTACGAGTACCAGCAATAAAGTTGGACAAATTAAAGTGCCTCGTCTCAACTTTGGGGAGTATGTATTGGCTTATAAAACCACTAGTCGCACTGATACCCTAAAAACATATCAACCAACAAATTGCACCCAACAATTAATTACTTCTGTGGAGCTAAATGCACCAGTTGTTACAGATGATTTGGTATTTGATATTTTACCTAATCCAACCAATGGATTAACACGCATTCAATTTGAACAAGTACCCCCTAATTCTCGTTTACTGATCTATGATGCGCAAGGAAAGTTGGTCAAAACGATCGAATTGTTACCCACTCAACCTCAATTTAAAATAGATACACAAGATTGGACGCCAGGCGTTTATTTCTTACGTGCTTATGTCGCTAATGAGGCGAGAGGCTTTAAGAAAATGGTCGTAGCGAAATAATAAAAAATATACTTATGCACAAAATGTTTGACTCCTACCAATTAGGAGATATTGAAATTAAGAATAGAATAATTATGGCACCGCTTACCCGTTGTCGTGCCATTGATAAGAATCTCCCTAACGACTGGATGGTTACTTATTACGCCCAACGTGCCTCAGCAGGTTTAATCATTAGTGAAGGCTCCTCGCCCTCGCCAGATGGTTTAGGCTATGCCAATATTCCAGGTTTGTATTCGGAAGAACAAACCCAGCTTTGGCGCAAAGTAACCGACGCTGTTCATGCCGCAAATGGACATATCTTTTTTCAGATGATGCACACAGGACGTATTGCACATGTCAATAACCTACCAGAAGGTGGGCGTGTCATTGGAGCTTCTGCTATTGCACAGAAAGGGGAAATATCTACCTATGATATGGGACGGCAACCTTATCCAGTACCACATGAATTGAGCACAGAAGAAGTAGAAGCGACGATTATGGAATATGTAGAGTCGGCTGCCAAATGTGTAGAAGCGGGTTTTGACGGCGTTGAAATTCACTGTGCGCATGGGTATCTTCCTAATCAGTTTATTAATCCAGCTTCCAATCAACGAACGGATAAGTATGGAGGAAGTGTTGAAAATCGATGTCGATTTGTCTTAGAAATTGCTGAAAAAATGGCAGAGCGGATTGGTAAAAACAAGGTAGGTATTCGTATTTCTCCTTTTATTGTAGAAGGTAAAGAGGACATTAAAATGGTAGAGGATTCGTATTTACATTTGACCAATGAGCTAGAGCGGATCGGTGTGGTGTTTATGCACTTATCGAATATGGGTGAAATGTTCGAGGAGAAATTGAATCTGTGGAATAATATTAGAAAAAGCTATACGGGTACCTTGATTTTATGTGGTGATTTTACCAAAGAAACAGCCATCCAAGCACTCGATGAGGGTAGGGGAGACTGTATTGCGTTTGGACGTGATTATATCGCCAACCCTGATTTGGCAGAGCGATTTAAATATAACTATCCAATAGCTCCTCGTCATCGAGAAACTTGGTATACCAAATCAGAAGTTGGATATACCGATTATCCGACTTATAAAGAAGAGGTTACAGAAGGCTAAGAATAGAGTTATTGTTTCCGTACTAAGTCAAACTTACCATCATTTACATAAACAATAGTTGATCCGCCAGTACCTTGTGAAAAGTCAATAACTTGCGCATTGAATACTCCTTTAATGCGATCACCAACAGCACCATACTCGTTGATTAAGATATTGACATTGCGAAGTAGTAGCACATTTCCATCAACTGTCAAGTTAAAGTATTTACGATAGTCGGTTACATAGTCAGAGGTATTTGAATCGTAAAAAACGGTGTCTGCTTTACTGCCAGGTATCCGCATTTCTAACACGATGGTTTTCGTGTCAAATTCACCTACTGAAAAAAGATCAGTAAATCCACCTAATGAATCCACAAAGCCTGATCTTGAAACACGGTCAAAAAAGTTATTGATTTCAAAAAGTTTGTTGTCATAACTACCTCCAGAGAGGGTGAAACTGAGTTCACTAGGGTCTGGATTATTGTCTATTGGGTCTACAGGATCATCTCCACAAGACCAAATAGATAATACAAAAAGACAGCTAATTAGTATGGTTATATATTTCATGAGAGAGATATTGGTGAAGGCAAATTTAAAAGTGATAGCGTTTATAGTAATAAGACGAAACTAAAGGTAAAAAATTTGCTAGAACTAAACATCTTATCGTCGATAATGTTACAAACTAGGTTAGGAATGATAATTAAATAATTAGATATTGAATCGTACTTTTCTGACATATCAACAACTTCGTACCGCTAGTCCTATTCGACAGGGCATAGCTATTACATTAGTGTCGATTGTTTGCATCATCCTTTTTAGTCTGGTCAGTAATAATGTAGAAGTAGAATGGTTTATAGCGATTACAACACTAGGTTTTTATACGTGGACCAACTCGGTGTTGAGCTTCTTTCGAAAGACTAAAAAAATACAATATTTTCTCCTATCAGTATTGGTTTTTTTGATAATGAGTGCTGTACTTTGGTTAGTAGCAGATACCTTATCGTCGATAGATGTATTTACAATTAGAGCCTATGTATTATTGTATATGATTGTATGTGTATTTTATGTTTGTGCCATGCTAGTGGTTACACTTATTCGTAAAATTGCGGATGCAATGGGGATTGTGGGGGAGTTTTAGGCAAATTAAAAAAAATAAATCCCTAACTAGGAAGGGTATTTTTAAGCTAATCAAGGCGTGAAACGAAGGCGACGCAGCGCATCGGCGAGGCTTCACAACACCGAGTAGCTTAAAAAGAGGCGAGTAAAGTTGTGGATTTATTTATTTTAGTTTGCCTTAAAATAAGTGCAAGGACCTAAATTGCTCGACCAGCGTCTTTGACGACTCTTACCAGTCTTCCAATTTAAATAATTGATCTACTGTAACTCCTCTTTCTGTTTGTTTAAGGGAACAACATTCATTAATACGGTCATGCTCAAAAAACAGAATACTACCTGCGGCACAAGCTTGTGGTAGGTAAGCCTCTTTTTCTGCTAGTGTTTTTAAGGGCTGCATATCATAAGCCATGATATAAGGCAATCGAATATGACCTGCTGATGGAATAAGGTCAGCCATATAAATTATCTCCTTTCCTTTGTACTGTATATGTGGTAGCATCATCGCTTCAGTATGTCCATATACAAATTTGACATGTACGCCTTCACAAATATTCGCTCCATCTGTCAGCATTTGCAATTGTCCATTGCTTTTAATGGGTTCAAAGTTCTCTTTCAAGAAAGATGCCTTTTCACGTGCATTAGGAACTGTTGCAGTCTGCCAATGTGCCTCATTCGACCAGTAAGTAGCATTGGGGAAGGTAGGAATAAGGGTGCCATTTGCAAGGCGAGTGACTGCACCACCAACATGGTCAAAGTGTAGGTGTGTGAGTAAAACATCAGTAATATCTGCTAGACCAAATCCATGTTTTGCCAATGATTTTTCGATAGTATCATCGCCATGTGGTCGAAAATGGCTAAAAAACTTTTCACTTTGCTTATTACCAATTCCTGTATCCACTAAAATGAGTCGATCCCCTTGTTCGATTAGTAAACAACGCATTGCCCAAGTACAAAGGTTTTTATCATCCGAAGGATTGAGTTTATACCAAAGTGTTTTGGGGACAACGCCAAACATCGCTCCACCATCTAATTTGAAAAAACCTGTATCAATGGTATATAATGTCATAAAATAAGTTTAGATCATCTAGGAATTAATTACCAAGTCCACCAAAAAGATCTTTATAGTGGTAGGTTTTCCATTTAAGATCTACCATTTTGATCGCTGTAATGGCTGCTTCTATTCCTTTATTGCCATGTTTGCCTCCTGCACGGTCAAGAGCTTGTTCATGAGTGCGAGGAGTGAGTACACCAAAGATAAAAGGCACATTGGTGTCGATACCTAGTTGCATGATCGCTTTGGCTACAGAAGAGTTGATATACTCATCATGCTTGGTTTCGCCAGTGATTACACAACCAATACAAATAACCGCATCGGGTTCATAGTTTTCATGTAGAAACTGCGCACCAAGCGGCAATTCGAAGGTACCAGGTACATGGAGTATTTCGATACGTGATTGTTCGGCTCCATGGACTACTAAGGTTTCATGGCAAGCTCGTAACAAGGTATAGGTAATATCGGTGTGATAATCGGTAACTACAATTCCGAAGGACATGCCTTCTGCCGAGGGAATTTGGGAAGGATCGTAATCGGATAGGTTTTTTAGAGAGCTGGCCATAAGGGTAAATGAATGTGGAGGAATAATGATAGCAGATACTAAAATAACAAAAGTCAGTGATCTAGTAACAAGACTAAATCACTGACTGGCATTATTTTAGAGTTTGGACAACATGTATAGGCGTCCATTTATAACGTCTCACGATAAGAGGTTGTATCAAGACAGCCTCTAAATAGAAGGTCAATTATTACTAGCTAGTAATTTAAAGTCTTGCTTCTACACGAGCCAAATATTTATCAATATCAATATTCAGATTAGTAGGATCACCTGCATCTGGGTATTTAGATTTGATTTGGCTATACATATTTTTTGCTTCGCTAAATTTGCCTTGTGATTCCAATGCCATTCCTGCTTTCCAGAGGAATAAAGGAGCCGTGAATTTGTTATCACTCGAATTGGCTGCTTGCTTATAGTATTTGATTCCTTGATCTACATTTTGGAGTTCCATATGCGCATCACCAATAGCACCTGTAGCCATTGCTGAGGTCATCATGTCACTTCCACTATAATTAGAAAGGTGCTCAATCGCTTCATCATATTTACCCATATTAAGGTAAGAGATACCTGTATAGTATTGTGCTAAGTTAGCAGATTTAGTCATTCCACTATACGAATCAATAATATCTAAGAAACCGTCGTTATTACCATCGCCATTTATTGCCAAACGGAAAGAATCCTTTTGGAAGTACTGTTGTGCTTTATACATATTAGCGTTTGCTTCGGCTTCTTGTCCAGGTAAGTATACGCGATAAAACCCGAAATAAGCGATGGCTACTAATAAAATAAGGGCACCTATTGCTATAACTAGGTTTCTATTCTTTTCAATGAAATCTTCGGCTTTCCCATACTGTTCCTGTAGATCAATTTCTCGATCTAAAATCGTTTCCTGCTGCTTGTTTTTCGCCATTTTAAATAAAATTAGTATTTACTGTAATAAATGTCTGTATTCTTTAAGAGACTATAGTTCTTCCCGAATAAATGGATAATCATGCTGCATATAATTATCAGCATACAAATCACTATCTGGGGGCAAGGCAGATTCCTCTGCAAATTTAATAGAGTCAGCCACTTCTTGTTTGATTGTTGCTAACATAGTATCTAGCTCTTCTTGAGTAGCATATTTCTTTTTAAGCAATAAAGCCTTGACTTCACTAATAGGGTCAATAGCCTTGTATTTTTGTACTTCTTCCTTGGTACGATACTTTGCAGGGTCAGACATAGAGTGTCCTTTGTAACGATAAGTACGTATTTCTAAGAAAGTAGGACCTCCGCCACTTCTTGCTCTTTCTGCTGCTTCGTAAACAGCATTGTGAACATCTTCACAACGCATTCCATCTACTGCTTGACTTGGCATGTTGTAAGCTTGTCCCAATTGGTATAGCTCCACCACATTGGAAGTACGCTTTACAGAGGTGCCCATTGCATATCCATTATTTTCGCAGATAAATACAACAGGAAGATTCCAAAGCATCGCTAGGTTGAAGGTTTCGTGCAAAGCTCCTTGTCTTGCTGCACCATCTCCAAAGCAAGTGACACAGATATTGTCAGTACCTTGGTACTGTTCAGCAAAGGCAATGCCAGCTCCTAATGGGATTTGTGCCCCTACAATACCATGTCCACCATAGAAAGAGTGTTCTTTTGAAAAGAAGTGCATAGAGCCTCCTTTTCCTCCAGCACAACCTGTTACTTTACCGTATAGCTCAGCCATACATGCATTGGCAGAAATTCCTTTTGCCATCGCCATCCCATGATCGCGATAGGCAGTAATTAAGGGGTCGCTTTGACGAGTAGCACTGATAATACCAGCTGCAACTGCTTCTTGCCCAATATATAAGTGGCAAAAACCTCTAATTTTCTGTTGACCATATAATTGCCCTGCTTTCTCTTCAAACTTTCGTAATAAGAGCATTAGGCGATACCATTCTAGATAAGTTTCCTTACTGAAGGTGGTCTTTTTGGTGGCTGTTTTTTTTCTTGGCATTTTATATCGTGCTAAAATTTCTGCAAAAATAAGAAAAAATGATAACTCGGAGGCGGTAAAATGGGTTTATTTTATGAGATGATTTTAGTGTGCGAGGTGCGAGGTGCGAAGTGCGATGAAAAAACGTGAGGGATAGAGGCGGAATGTAGTGTGAGGAGCATAGGTGTGAGCTAGGGAGTGCCGCAGGCTGAGCGGTCAGAGCGAAGACAAGGGACGACCATAGCGAACCCTGTGCGAGTAGCTACATATTAGCCGAAAGCCCGACCCCATTTTTGCCAATCGAAACTTGTTAGATTTTTAAAACCTGACAGGTTGATTGGCAAAAATGGGGGCACGCCCAAATTTATATTATCTTTATCATATGGCAATTACTATTAGTTTGGAAGAAGCTAAAACTCTGGCTTTGGATCGTCAATGTTTGGTAAAACCCTTAAAAGGCGAGGGGACTGATTTAGCTACTTTGAAGGCAATTATCAGTCAGATTACTTATGTGCAGATTGATACTATTTCGGTAGTACAACGGGCACATGAACATACACTTTGGGTGCGAATGCCTAATTATGAAGCGTCGATGTTGAATGATTTGCAAGTAAAAGAACGACAAGTGTTTGAATATTGGAGTCATGCGGCTGCTTATTTGCCTATTGAACAGTATCGTTATTGCCTGCCGCGTATGTTGGCGTATCGACGAGGGGATCGACATTGGCTAAATCCTGATAAAAAGGTGATGGCTTGGGTACTGGATCGAATAAAGGCGGAAGGTGCTTTGATGGCGCGTGATTTTAAAGCTCCTGAAGGACATAAAGGAGGAACTTGGTGGAATTGGAAACCTGCAAAGGCTGCTTTAGAACAATTGTTTATGGAGGGGCGATTGATGATTGTTAATCGAAAGGGTTTTCAAAAGGTGTATGACCTCGCCGAACGAGTATTGCCTAGCGGTGTTGATACGTCGGAACCAACGGAAGAGGAGTATATACGACATTTGATTGATTCGACAATTCGGGCACATGGACTGGCAACGGTAAAAGAAATGCATTATTTGCGTAGAGGAATGTCGAAAAAAGTGAAGACTGTGATGGAGGGTATGTTGGAAGCAAAGGATTTGTGTCGGGTAAATGTGGTGGGAACAGATGATTTAACAATGGCTTATTACACCAAGCCTAATTATTTAGAAAACTTAAATGCACCTACTTCCTCAAAAAAGAAGATCCATTTTTTATGCCCTTTTGATAATGCCATTATTCAACGGAAACGATTAGAACGTTTATTTGGATTTTCGTATAAATTGGAGTGCTATGTCCCTGCTCCTAAACGAGTAGTGGGATACTATTCGATGCCTATTTTATGGGGTACTACTTTTGTGGGGCAGTTGGATGCAAAAGCGGATCGGAAAAGTAAAAAATTTATCCTCAAAAATTTAGTTTGGGAAGAGGGCTTTATACCTAATGATACTTTTAAAGAAGCATTTAATAAAAAGTTGAAAGACTTAATGCACTTTAATCAATGTGACAAGCTGGTAAATGAGGCTCGAAAATTAGCCTGAAGCCCAGTCTATGCCTTTTTTTAGCATACTTTGAGTGTAAGCTTCGGCACTACCTTTATTGGGTTGTACATGGTAACCCCAAGCAGCCATTGGAGGAAGGCTCATAAGGATGGATTCAGTTCGACCATTGGTATCTAAACCAAACTTTGTCCCGATGTCATATACCAGATTAAATTCTACATATCGACTTCTTCTTAAAAATTGCCACTTTTGTTCCTCTTTAGTAAACGGTTTGTTTTTATGCTTCTTAGCTAGAAATGAATAAATCGGAACAAAACCATCACCCACTTCTTTGACAAATGCATAGCGACTGTCAAAACTGTGGGTTTCGTCTTTTGATAAATGGTTAAAAAAGATCCCTCCAACACCGCGTGTTTCTTGACGATGAGGGATGTAAAAGTAGTCATCTGCCCATTTTTTGAATGCTGGAAAATAGGAGGAGTCGTGATTATTGCAAATTTTTTGGAGCGATTGGTGAAAGAAGGTCACATCTTCGGGATAAACATAGTGTGGAGTAAGGTCGATACCACCACCAAACCACCAACGGTCAGCATCTGTATCAAAATAGCGCACATTCATATGGATAATAGGCATGTGGGGGTTACGAGGATGTAACACAATAGAAACGCCAGTAGCTAAAAACTGACAGTTGGGTAGTTGTAAAGCTTTGCAGATTTTTTCGGGCATCTTACCATGGACAGCCGAAAAGTTAACTCCTCCTTTTTCGATCAAATCTCCCCCTTGAATAATGCGTGTGCGACCACCGCCCCCTTCTTCTCGCTCCCATTTATCTTCTTGAAATTTACTTTTCCCATCTAAGGCTTCTAAACTAGCGCAAATATTATCTTGTAGTTGTTGGAAGTGAGAAATGATGGTGGTAGATGTAGGTGTTAACATGCTAAATGGAATAATTGATAGACTAGGGGAGATAGAACACAAGTAAAGATGAAAAAATAAATTGATCAAATATTGCTAGGCTATTTGTTGACAAGACAAGGCGAAAAACGTAGGCATAGCCGTAGGCTCTGGCGAGGCTTTTCAACGAAGTATTGTTAGCAAAGAGACAGCTAGATTGGTCAATTTATTTTTTCCTCTTTACTAAAGTCAATGTGTCAGGTTTCAGCATTAAAAAATCTGACTCCTGAAACCTGATACCTGACCCCTCTTTTAATTCGGACAAATGACACTCAATGGGGGTGTTTTCATGATATTACTTTGATTGCCCGAACGATCTGTAATATAAATATCGTAAACCAATTCTTGACGCGGAGGATAATCGGCATTGGGCGTACAAGGAAGCCCTGTTTCAGGAACACAACAAGAACTAAGAATAGTTACATCAATAGTTCCAGAGATACCTTTGATATTTCCAGGAGATTCAAGATCATAAGGCACCGCCAGCGAGTCAATGAATCCTGTACGGTTATCGACGATAAAGATATTTTTTTGTGGGGCATCTTTATTAATGCCAATATCACCATCTCCATCTTGAAAATCAATACTGATGACTAATGGTTCTATATAATTATCGACTTCTGCTTTATCGAGTCGAATTTCCATAATTTCAGGAACGATCGAATATTCGTCAGGCTTAATGCAAGCAACCGCAAATAATAAACCCAAAAAGACTAAGAATATACTATATTGTGTGTTCATAAGCATGTATTTATAGTATAGAACGATTTTAAGGCAATAAAGTTATGGATTTTGGGCAAACATTGCAGCATGAAGTATTTGAAATAGATAAACCTTACTTTGAACAAACGGCTTTATTGTTATTTCGATACCAAGCACAATATAATGCGATTTATCGTCAATTTTTAGAATACTTACGTGTTGACCCATTTCAAGTTAGTTCTATTCAGGAGATTCCTTTTTTACCTGTGGAGTTGTTTAAGCAACATACTATTATTACAGGGACAAGTGATTACGAGCATATTTTTACGAGTAGTGGTACCACAGGAATGGTCACCAGTCGCCACTATGTCAGAAGCCTAGCCCTATACGAACAAAGTTTTACCAAAGCCTTTACCCACTTTTATGGGCCGATTCAAAACTACTGTTTACTAGCCCTTTTACCCGCCTATCTAGAACGCGAAGGCTCCTCTTTGGTTTATATGGCCGATCAACTCATCCAACAAAGTACCCATCCACAAAGTGGCTTTTACCTAGATGATTATCAACGCTTAGTACAGACCATTCGATCTTTAGAAGCACAAAAACAGCCTACTATTTTACTAGGAGTATCCTTTGCTTTATGGGATGTAGCCGAACAATTTGAATTGAATTTGGAACATACCATTGTGATGGAAACAGGAGGGATGAAAGGGCGGCGGAAAGAAGTGATTCGAGAAGAATTACACGAAATTTATCGGAAGGGTTTTGGGGTTCAACAAATCCATTCAGAATATGGAATGACCGAACTTTTATCACAAGCTTATTCCAAAGGAGAAGGGCTTTTTCAGTGTCCACCCTGGATGCGGGTACAATTACGTGAGGTAAATGATCCCTTTCAATGTGTCACCCAAATAGGGCAGACAGGAGCTATTAATATTATTGACTTAGCCAATATAAACTCCTGTGCTTTTATTGCGACTAGTGATTTAGGGAAATTGCATCCCAACAATAATTTTGAAGTATTAGGACGGATGGATAGTAGTGATATGAGAGGCTGTAATTTGCTAGTATTCTAAGTTTGACTTACTTCCGCTTCTTGCTCACATTCGGAAAGCGCATTTTATAAGCACAATCAACTTTTCCTTTCGTGATATTTTCGAGGCGACGTTTTAGTAAACGGCGACGTAAAGCTGATAAGTGATCGGTAAATAGTTTGCCCTCAATATGATCATATTCGTGGAGGATCACTCGTGCCGTCATACCATCAAAAGTTTTGGTGTGAAAATTGAAATCGCGATCATAATATTCAATCGTAATAATCTCATCACGCGTTACATCTTCATTCACCTTCGGAATACTCAAACAACCCTCATTATAAGCCCAGGGAGTACCCGATTTTTCAGTAATTTGTGCATTAATAAACACCTCACAAATTCCTTCCTCAATATCTTCAGGATCAATCTCCGCCTCTTCATCATCAGCATTATTCAAAATCTGGTCAGTATCCACTAAAAAAATACGAATAGCTTTCCCAATTTGAGGAGCCGCCAGACCAATCCCTTTTGCATGGTACATCGTCTCAAACATATTGTCAATCAGACCTTGCAAATTTGGAAAATCCGCATCAATTTCTTTTCCCACTTTTCGCAAAACAGGATCGCCATAAGCTACAATCGGAAGAATCATTTAGATATATGAGTTTAAATTTCTTAAATATGTCCCAAATAAGACTGTAAAATAATAGTCGCGCTAACCTCATCAATCAACGCCTTATTACGCCGTTTTTTCTTCGACACACCACTATCTATTAAGGTACGCATTGCCATCTTAGATGTAAAACGTTCATCCTCCCGTTCAAGTTGAATATGAGGGTATTTTTTTGCTAATTTTTCCGCAAATTCATCCGCACCACTCGTTGCATCCGTCGCTTCATTGTCTAAGCTTCTCGGATCACCAACCACAAAGCATTCTACTTCCTCCGTAAACAAGTAGGTCTCCAAAAAATCCATTACCTTATCAGTTGCTATGGTTGTTAATCCACTAGCAATGATCTGCAAAGGATCGGTTACAGCAATACCCACCCGTTTTCCACCATAGTCAAAAGCCATTATTCGTGCCATAGAGCGCAAAGATAAGAAACTGTTTTTACTTTATTTTTTGGGCGTGCCCTACACTGCGTATATTTTCATCGCCCGTTCATGCGTCCTCGCATGAACTACAGGCGAATGAAAATATACACAATGCAGGTCAGGCTATCCACTTATAGTTGCCTCACACCCACTTATTCAGCATAGTCCTAGCAGTGTCTTCCGCTGTCAGCCCTGCTAGTCCTTGCTTCATAAAGTGGCTGTTTCGTCAAGCTATCGTTACTATCCTTCACGCAGAAAACGATTGAACGATTTTCGATTAAACGTTCGACGGAAGTACTTGTACACTAAATTTTCACACTTCACACTTCGCACTTTTCATCGTTCCATCGTCACACTTTTCATCGTTCTATCGTCGGACGTTTCATCATTCCACCGTCACACTTTTCATCGTTCCATCGTTTTTACAACCCCCTGAAAATGAAACTACTAACTTACTTTGTTGATTTTTGTTTAACTTTTTTTGATTTTTGTTAAACAATCTAAAAAAAACAACGTTGTAGAATCTATATTGTTTTGTTGAAGAAAAACAGTACTTTGTTTAGTAATTGTGCAACATAAATACGAACTTGTGTCAAAGAAAGTAATCATAATAGGAGCAGGGCTAGGAGGTTTATCAACCGCATTGCGATTGACTAGCAAAGGCTACCAAGTAGAAATTGTAGAGAAATACCACCAAGCAGGTGGGCGACTCAATCAAATTAAGAAAGATGGATTTACCTTCGATACAGGTCCTTCTTTCTTTAGTATGAGTTATGAGTTTACGGAGCTATTCGATTCTTGTGGGATCAAGAACCCACTACAAATGAATGAATTAGATCCTGTATACGCAGTATATTTTGCTAATCGCAAAGACCCATTTTTAATTTATAAAGATTTAAAACGTCTCGCAAAAGAGTTTGCAGGCGTAGAAGATAGGTTTGTCAAAAAAGCAAAGAAGTATTTAAAACAAGCCAAAGAGGTTTTTCACGATACGGAGCATGTAGTAGTAAAACGCAACTATGATAGCTTAGTAGAATATGCCGCAGCACTAGTACGTGTTCCCTTAAAGCACAGTCCATTATTGGTGCGTACCATGTGGAGTGAGTTAGATCGGCATTTCGATTCGGAGGAGGTAAAGATTATTTTTTCTTTAGTAGCCTTTTTTCTAGGAGCTACGCCTTTTGATACGCCAGCCGTTTATAGTTTGTTAAACTACACGGAGCTACAACACGATGGCTACTGGAATATTCAAGGAGGGATGTATAAGATTGTAGAGGAGATCAAGAAAATATTAGTAGAACGAGGTGTTACCTTTCACTATGGAGTCGAGATTAAATCGGCAGTTGGAACCGATCAAGGCATTTCTGCTTTTGTGGATCAACACGGAAAAATGTGGAATGCAGATTTGTTTGTATGTAATGCCGATGCAGCAGCATTTAGAGGACATGTGCTAAAACGTAAAAAGTTTAGTAACAAGAAGCTAGATAAAATGCAGTGGACTTTAGCTCCTTTTACGATCTACTTAGGAGTTAAAGGAAAAATAGATAATCTACATCACCACACTTATTTCTTAGGAGATAATTTCAAAGGCTATGCAGATACCATTTTCAAAACATCTGTCAGCCCAGAAAAGCCGTATTACTATGTCAATGTGAGTTCTCGATCTAATCCTCATTGTGCTCCTGAAGGTTGTGAAAACTTATTTATCCTTTGTCCTGTACCCGATTTGCGCTTCAAATCGGATTGGTCGGATCGGGAAACCTTAACGGAGAATATACTAAAAGACTTATCCAAGCGTATAGGTTATGACCTCATTGAAAATCGCTTAACACAAACCATTTTTGACCCGATTGACTGGCAGGATAAATTTAATTTGTATCAAGGAAGCGGATTGGGTTTAGCACATGGATTGAATCAGGTCGCTGCACTGCGTCCTAAGAATAAAGACGAGGTGTATAATAACCTTTATTATGTAGGAGCTTCTACTGTTCCAGGTACAGGTTTGCCAATAGTAGTTATTAGTTCTAAATTAGTGACAGAACGAATTGAGAAAGATTGGCCACAACAAATTGCAAAAGAGCCATCTAAAAGCACGTTAAGTAAAGAGTTTGTAAAATAAAATAATCATCTTTCAACTATCCTTTATGTTTCAATTGTATAAAGACACTTGTTTCGAATGTAGTAAACTAATTACCAATAAGTATAGTACCTCTTTTAGTTTAGGAATCAAGGCACTAGCAAAGCGGTTTCACGACCCTATTTATGGTATTTATGGCTTTGTACGTTTTGCTGATGAAATTGTAGATACCTTCCACGATTTCCCAAGAGAAGAACTGTTAAATCGTTTTCGAGAAGATACCTATCGAGCGATTGAAGAAAAAATAAGTATGAACCCAGTATTACAAGCTTTTCAGCAAGTAGTACACGATTATGGGATAGAGAAAGATATGATCGACGCGTTTTTATACAGTATGGAAATGGATCTAGTCGATCATCGCTATAACCCACAACTCTACGATGTCTACATTTATGGTTCAGCCGAGGTAGTAGGTTTAATGTGTCTCAAAGTATTTTGTGAAGGAGATGACAAGGAATATGAGGCATTAGTGCCTTCGGCTCGCAAGCTAGGAGCTGCGTTCCAAAAAGTCAACTTTCTACGCGATATGAAAAGTGATTATGTGGATAGAGGACGTGTCTATTTTCCTGGAGTTAATTTCCACCAATTTGATGATGTACATAAACAAGAAATAGAGGCAGATATTGAAGCCGATTTTCAAGCCGCTTATGAGGGTATTAAGCAATTACCCGAAGGTGCTAAGTTTGGCGTGTATACAGCCTATCGTTATTACCTGACCTTATTTAGTAAAATAAAAGC
>JAHDHP010000014.1 GCA_020631245.1 Bacteroidota bacterium
GTCATTACTTCACAAAGCGGCTATTTCATCAAGCTACCACTACTATCCCTCACGCGAAAAACGTCCGACGATTTACGATTGAACGTCCGACGAATAGGTTTTCGCCAAATGTTCAATCATAAATCGTCGGACGCAAATCGTTCCATCGTTTTTTACTTCTTCATCACTCTATCTACCATTCTTTTCTCCCCATCTTCCAAAGCGATAAAGTAAATACCAGGACTAAAGTCCGTCATATCAATGGCAATTTCATTAATACCATTTTCTGCCTCTACAACACGTGTCATGATCAACTTACCTAGTAAGTCATACATATTCATGGTAATCGTCGTAGATTGACCCGTTGTAAAGCTCACAGATACACGATCAATCACTGGTATAGGAGCAATACTAGTAAAACCTAATTCGACCTCCCCACGCTCTAGAGCGATAATGTCGGAATAAGTAAATTGACCATCATAATCTACTTGTTGTAAACGATAGTAACTGACTCCTGAAACAACATACTTATCAAACCATTCGTAATCTTGAAGACGTGTTCCTTCTCCTTTTGACTCCACCATGGCTACTGTTTCAAAGTCGATACCATCAACTGAACGTTCTAATACAAAATATTCATTGTTAAATTCAGAAGCTGTAGACCATTCTAACAAGTTACCCGTTGTTTGCACTTCTCCTTCAAAACGAATTAGTTCAATTGGAGATGGCTCTTTACAAGTCGGTCCATCATTGGTCACTATTCCACTACAACCATTTCCATCTATTGCATTAACGGTAAAGCTTGTTCCTCCAGGAATACCATTGGTTGTAATATTTTCTCCAAAATTAGCTGTTCCATTATGTATCCCACTTACCGTATAAACAAGACTATTATCATAAGCAGGAAGCCCACCAGTAACCGCAAAGGTAACTTGGTAAAGTCCTGTCTCTTGGTTACAAGCAACATTGGTAGTAATTGTAATTTCTTGTAAGAATACTACTGGCTTACCAATTGATAAGCTTGTACATTCATCACCAATCAAAATATTGCCATCGGCATCAGTAGGTCCTGCTGCAGCTACCACATAATAAGGAATATTAGGAGTCAAATCTGCTCCATTAAAGGTTCCGTCTGCACTAACAGCAATCGCTTCACCAAACATATTTTCATCTCCATCATGAAGAATATAGGTCAAAATATCACCCTCTTCTAAAGTACTGCCATTCGCTACCAAGGTGGCATTATCTCCTTCACAAACAATCAAGGTACTTCCTTCGTCACTAAGGCTACCAGCAGATGTTTCACAAGGTGGATCAACAACACATGGAGAAGTTCCTGAAGCAGTTAATTCATCACCATTAGTATCTGCAATTAAAAAAGAATAATCCTCTCCACAAGGAATGGGATCACTCATAAATACATTTCCAACAGACGCTCCATCTACCAGATACTCTTCATTCCCTCCTGAAATAGTAATTATTACTGAATAAGTACCATCTCCATTAAGTATTACTTCGTCCTCATAAGCCAATGGGTCAGGAATAAAACAAGTAGGATCATCAGCCGCTAAGAAGGTAACAGGTACTCCCACAGCATCTAAAGATGCGCAAATAGTACCATCTTCTATTAAGGCTAGAACATCACCGCCTGTAATACCATCTAATGCTAAGGCTGCTAATATCGCTGCTTCATCAGTACTTAGGTAGTTAAAACCATGCACGGTATAATCACCTGGTTCTAAGCTAAAGGAACCATTGACTGTTGTTAAAATCGTTAAGTCTTCTCCTGTGGTAATTACCCAAGTAAAAGTATATCCATCTGTGGTTGTTACCATTGGTAATTCTGCCAACTCCCCTTCACAAATAGCACCTAATGGTTCTACATCTACCATAAAGTCAGCTTCACAGGTTTCTTCTACACAAGCAGGATCATCGCCTGATAAAATAGTAAACGACATTCCAACCACGTCCAATGAAGCGCAAATGCTACCATTGTCTATTAAAGCTAGTACATCCCCACCTGTTATTCCATCCATTGCTAAAGCATCCAATATAACAGATTCGTCTTCATCAAGATAATTGAAACTATGTATTGTATAGGTGCCAGGATCAAGGATAACAATATTACCATTTGCTGTTGTTACAATTTCTAAATCCTCTCCTGTGGTAATCACCCATGTAAAGGTATATCCTTCTTTAAGTGATGTAATTAATGGTACTGGTATACCGTCTGCTTCACATAATGGGCCAAAAGGTTCTAGTGATACTGCAAAATCTGCATCACATTCAAAACAAGCAGGATCATCTTCTGCAAGAATAGTGAAAGTAACACCTGTTACATCTAGTTCTGCACAAATAGTCCCATCTTCTATTAAGGCGACAACATTCGATGCTCTTACATCATCTTCCCCTAATAAATTAAGAATAGCAGTCTCATTTTCATTTGCGAAATTAAATGCATGGAAAGTATAAGTACCTGGCATCAAATTAATCGTTTCTCCAAGTACTACTGCATCTACAATGGCAAGTTCTGCTCCTGTTGTTACAACCACATAAGTAGTAAACCCATCAGCAGCTGATCCACTAATACTATAGCTCAATGGACTACCCTGGCAAACAGTTGTTTCACTAGAAGCATTCACTGTTCCATAATCTGCTTCACAAGTATCATCGACACAAGCAGGATCATCGCTCGCTAAAATAGTAACCGTTGTACCTGGCACTTCTAAATCAGCGCATAATTCACCACTTGCAATAGCATCTAAAATACCAGAAGCTGGTAAGCCTTCTGTTACCAAATCACTAACGAGATCATTATCATCAACCAAATAATTAAAGGCGTGAACAGTATATTCTCCAACAGGTAGGTTAATATCTCCAGATACAACAGCTCCAGAAATAATACCCTCTTGTGTTAGTATATAAACACTAGCATATTCACTGGTTGTGTTATTGCCTTCTACAGAAAAAGGAATGATTGTTCCCACACATGCTACTAAGTCATTGGGTACAATCACTGTTCCATAATCTGCTTCACAAGTTGTACATTCAGGATCAGTAGGAGCTAAAACAGTAATACTTATCCCTTCAGATAAAACTCCGCAGTCATCACCTTGTAATAAGGTCACAAGCTCATTAACATTTGCTCCTATTTGAATGGCAAACCCAATTGCCATTTCATCAGCTATCAAATAGTTTAGAGCATGAACACTATACGTACCAGGCTCCAAACCACTAATACTTCCATCACCCGAATTAAAGACAATATTATCTCCTTGAACTACTAGGAAGGTGGTTCGATAGTCACCAGTAGCATCACCAGTTGTTGTAAAAAAGAACGACTCTCCTTCACAAGAACTTAGTATCGCTGGTGGGTTGATGGTACCAAAGTTTGCTTCACAATCAATACAAGCTGGATCATTTTCTTCTAGAATGGTAATGATATAAGCAAGGTCACTAGTCCCAGCACAAACAACTCCATTCTCAATAAGGTTACTCAACTCTTCAGGTCCACCTGTATTTAATGCATCTACTACCTCTTGCTCATCTGTAGTAAGGTAATTGTATACAAACATGTTATAAGTACCTGGTGCTAAATCAACAGGACCTTCTGTTAAGATACCAGCAAAGCCTGCATCATCACTTACTGCATAGACCAAATCGCTATAAGTACTTCCTGGAAAACTCCCCACAATATCAATCGCAAAGTTGCCTACACAAAATTCAGTACCACTAATATCTAGGTCACCTGCTAAAGGTATACATTCTGTTACAGGAACAGTTTCTATCATATCCAAGCAGAAATCTCCTTTATTTTCGCCAAAACCATCTATGACAATATAGTAGTCTGTGTCTGCTAGTGTTTTTAATTCATCTATTAAAGCTAAACCATTGGGATCTTCGGCACAAGCTACAAATTCAAGGTTGTTACATGCTCCTGAAAACACGGTAATTTGTGCAAATCCCAAAGCGTCTTTATCTGCTCGTTGGCAGTTTAACGTCTGAATATCATAAGTCGCCCCTGTACCTGCAAACTGAAACCAAACAGTATGCGCATAGGTGTCATCATAAAAGAAACAACCATTGTTTGCAGGTAATGTTGGATCATCTACAGAAGTAGCACAGAAATTAGAAACGGTATCTTCTTTTAAGGCTTCCAGATTGTTTAGGTCTATTGAAATGGCTCCTATACAATCATCTGCTTCCAAGAATTCATCAGGGCAGTCGGCTCCGTCACATACATCAGGATGACTTGTTGGATCTAATAAACGATAGGCTGGATAGTTGAAGGAAGCAACAATACCTGTACAGAGTGGATCGAAGATATTTCCTCCATTTATTGAATCAGGAATAATGATAGGCACTAAATAAATATCTTTGAAATCATCGAACGAATCGAAAATAGAATTTTGGCTTAAATCAGCCATTCCATCGCCAAAGATGATATTTCCTAATGAATCTTGTAGAAACACGTTTAAGTTTCCTGGGTCACTATTGGGATTACCTGTAATTGGAATATCCTCATAAATTAGCCATATAATATTAGGAGCAATCATATCTTCTCCTGGTTCGAAAGCAACATTAGGCAAATTGATTAAGGCATCTGGACAGATCGACTCACCTATACGAGGTGTGAAATCATCAAAGGTAGCCGCAAAGGCATCCATATCAATTTCACAAGGACCAAGCGCGGCTTGCCCTTGAAAGGCAAAACTGCTTAGTATTAAAAGGGTCAGTAACAATGTTCTTGACATACTAGTAAATATTTACCATGATTTTGATTAGTGGTTAATGTCATTAAAAGCGAAACTACATATCTTTTACTCTTAATGAATCAGCGAAAATAAGGAATAGTTGGGATTTAGTAATGGATATAAAAAAACTTCCTATTACTTGCTAAAAAAATAGTTCTAGCGTACCTGATAATATCAACTCTCTATTGCCCTTATTTGTTGTTTAAATATCGGATTATTTATACAATAAAATTCTTCCTACCAATACATTCGTCATTCTACATACTTCTACTGTATATTTGCGTGACAAATGTACAATAAATTATTGCATAAGCACTGATATATGAGCCAGCAAAGAGTCACTACAAAGGAAATGCCATTTCTAGAACATTTAGAGGAGCTACGATGGCATCTTATCCGTTCTGTAATCGCTATTTTAATCATTACAATTATTGTATTCGCTGCCAAGAGTTTTGTATTTGGTTATTTCATTGTTGCTCCTACCCTACAGAATTTTATCACCTTCGATTTATTTTGTCAATTATCCAATAGTATTGGCTTGGGTGATATGTTGTGCTTTCAATCAACAGGAGCCAAATTGATCAGTATAAAACCCTCTGGAAAGTTTATTATACACTTGAAGGTATCGGTTGTACTTGGCTTTATTGCTGCTTTCCCTTACGTACTTTGGGAAATTTGGCGTTTTATAAAGCCTGGCTTGCACGATCATGAAAAGAATAATACAAGGGGTTTTGTGTTTATTAGTTCCTTGTTATTTTTCACAGGTGTGGCTTTTGCTTATTATGTACTTATTCCTTTCTCGTTCAATTTCTTTGCCTCCTACCAACTAATGCCTGACGAGCCTATTCTCAATCAATTTGATATTGGGGCCTATGTAGACTTGTTTACGACCCTATCGCTTGCATCTGGGTTAATGTTCGAACTGCCTTTGATTGTTTATTTCTTGTCTCGCTTTGGTTTGGTGACTCCTGACTTGATGCGTAAACACCGTAAACATGCGGTTATTGCGATTTTATTTATCGCGGCAATGATTACGCCTGCTGATATTTGGACACAGGTTTTGGTAACAGGTCCTGTATATTTGCTCTATGAGTTGAGTATTGGGGTGTCGGCAAGAGTGGAGAAACAATTGAAGGCGCGTGAGGCAGCGGAAGAGATGGAGGGGAAAATGATTGGTAATGAGTAGAGACAAGGCATGCCTTGTCTGTACGAATGTTGCGTTACGCCTATTCACTCATTCGCGCATTCACTAATTCACTCATTGTTTCGCGTGAGGGATAGTAGTGGTAGCTTGGTGAAACAAACACTTTGTGAGGCTTCGACTAGCAGGGCTGACAGCGGAAGACACTGCTAGGCGTTTAGCCGAACAAGGGTATGTGAACCAACTACAAACGGATAGCCCGACCTTTTCCTCCTCGTGCCTGTTCATGCGTGGACGCATGAACGGGCGAGGAGGAAAAGGGCACGCCCAGCTATTAATGAATAAGGGAATGAAGGATTGAGGAAAATTTATTTAAATAATGAACCAATAAAAAATAAAGATGGAGACTAAAATGATTATTGCGCTTGGTGCTGACCATGCGGGTTATGAGTACAAGGAGAAAATTATGCAGTATTTGCTGGAAAATGATTTTCAGGTAATGGATAATGGAACGCATTCGACAGATTCGGTGGATTATCCTGATTTTGTGCATCCTACGGCGAAGGCAGTGAGTGAGGATATTGCGAATTTTGGTATCTTAGTTTGTGGCACAGGTAATGGGGTGGCGATTACGGCAAATAAGTATGCGAATATTCGAGCGGGATTGGCGTGGGATGTGCCTTTGGCCGAGTTGACTCGACAGCATAATAATGCAAATGTGTTGTGTTTGCCTGCTCGGTATGTGCCTGTGGAAAAGGCGATTGCGATGGTGAAGGCTTTTTTGGAAACGCCTTTTGAGGGAGGTCGTCATGCGCGGCGGGTGGGGAAAATGACTTGTATTTGAGTGCAGGCACATAGGTCTGTATCCTACATTGGGGCAGACACATAGGTCTGCACCCTACATTCATTGACTAAACTTATCATCATGAAAAAATGGCTTCTTTGGGCTTTTTTGCTTTGTCCTATCTTTACTTGGGCACAAGAAAAATTGGATAAAAATGCGCAGAAATTTGCGGAAACGATTAGTATTGAGGATTTGAAAAAGCATGTATTTACGCTTGCTTCTGATGAGTATGAGGGGCGTGCTACGGGTTTGAAGGGGCAGAAAATGGCAGCGGAATATATTGCTAAACATTATGAAAAATTTGGATTACCTGCTATTGGGGAGGATGAGACATATTACCAATATATTAGGTTGGTAAAGCAGGCTTGGGATAATCCTTATATGGAGGTGAATGGTAAAAAGTTTGCGTTTTCAAAGGATTTTTATTGCTTTGCTCGAACGGCTGGTTCTTCGTTGATGGATCAGGAGGTGGTGTTTGCAGGTTATGGTATTTCGGAGGTTTCTTATAATGATTATGAGGGTTTGAATGTAGCGGATAAGGTAGTGATGGTGCTAGATGGGGAGCCTAAAAATAAAAAGGGGAAGTATCACATTAAAGGAAATGATGAGCCGAGTGATTGGAGTACGAATTGGCGTACTAAGCCTACTGCTGCGATGAGTAGAGGGGCTAATGGGATTTTGATTGTGGTGGATGATATTGAAAGTCGCGTTAAGAATTATGACCATTATATCAATAGTTCATCAATGAAGGTGAAGGGACTTGATAAGGGTGGACGAACTAATGGTAGAAGCATGTTGAATATTGCCTATATCAGTTATGATATGGCGAATGCGATTTTGCAGCAAAACAAAATACGTAAATACCAAAAAAAGATTAATAGAAAAGGAAAGGCTGTTGCGATGCCCTTGTCTAGTGAGTTGGATATGCATGTGAATCGGAAAGAGGCGGATGTGATTGGGGAGAATTTACTTGGTTTTATTGAAGGTTCTGATAAAAAAGAGGAACTGATTATTATTACGGCTCACTATGACCACTTGGAGCCAGAAGATGATCTGATTTATAATGGGGCGGATGATAATGCTTCAGGTACAGCAGCATTGATTGAGATTGCTGAGGCTTTTGCTAAGGCGAAGGAAGCAGGTAATGGGCCGCGTCGTAGTATTTTGGTGATGCCTGTATCGGGAGAGGAAAAGGGCTTATTGGGTTCGAGTTATTATGCGAATGTGGACCCTCGTTTTCCACTCAGTCAAACGATTGCTAACCTTAATGTGGATATGATTGGTCGTATTGATGATAATCATACTGATGGCAACTACTTATACATTATTGGCTCGGACAAATTGAGCCAGGATTTACATGATGTGAATGCAGCAGTTGGGAAATTGTATTTGAAAGATTTGGAGCTTGATTATACCTTCAATGATGAAAATGATCCGAATCGTTTTTATTATCGTTCTGATCATTACAACTTTGTACTAAAAGGGGTTCCTGCTATTTTTTATTTTAATGGGGTTCATGCAGATTACCATAAAGCCACTGATACAGTGGAAAAAATCAATTTTGAGGCCTTACAAAAACGTTCTCACATGATTTTTTATACGGCTTGGCACCTTGCCAATAGAGATGAACGTATAAAAGTTGATCCTGAAAAGTTGGCGAAGTAAGTTTTATAAGCCTACTCCTAATTTAAATTTAACTAGTGGTTCTACATATGGTTTTCCACTTAGTTCGGATCTTAGACCTGCACTTAAATCAAGAAAGCCGAAAGCACCTAAACGACGTTGGAAACCAAATACCAGACTTGGATATTGTCGGGTGATGATATCACCACTTTTTCTTCTCACAGAAGAATAGAAATTGAGTCCAACATAGTTGGCTGAAAAATTGTTCGCGCTTTTTCCTTTCTTGATTCGCTTTACAATATTGTAGTAATGCCTAATTCCTACTTCGATATCAGCTCCGTTGATACTTGTTTTATTAATTTGTAATCCTGCTAATGAGTCTGTTATTACAATTCCCCATAATGGTCCTACATCTGCAAAAACAGAAAAAGCGGGTCTAATTTTATGCTCGTATCCGATAGAAGGTAATTCCAAATTAGGTACTCGCAATAAGGCAAACCTTACAAGTCCTTTTTCTTCTTTATCAGCTCTTATAAAGTAGTTATACTGCTCTTTAAAACGAAAACTAGTATCCTCTTCTTCGACTATTTCTTCACTAAACTCGACTTCTTGGGCATGGCTTTTTGTTACAGTCCCTAGCAAACAGAAAAAACAAACTAGGATAGGTAAATGAATGATAGATTTGCCTTGAATCATATTGTATAGTAGTTTTTCATTACTCTAGAATAATATCCCCAAAAGAGGTTTTAATATCAAGCAGTCCATATTGTTTGTTTTTCTTATACTCAATATGTTTTTTGCTATTATTATCCTTCAGTATTTTTACTTGTAACCCTTTAGGTATTTTAATTTTTCCAAATTTACTGAGCAAGGAGTAATTGTGTTTTTTATAGTCAGTTGTAAGTAGTTTGATATTTGTTTTATCGCCTTCTAGTTCCACATTTAAGCTTTCGTCTGCCACTTGTAATTCAACATCTCCGTATTCACTTTTAATCGTGTAATCGCCTTCTACTTCTAATAGATTTATATTGGAATGTTGCGTGATTATTTGGGCGGTACTTGTTGAAATATTGGAGCCGTTGATGTCACTAAAGTGGTTGTAAAAATCGATTACTCCTGCAATATTTTGAAGATTTACTTTTCCATATTCCGATTGAAGGTCAATCGTTCCATAGAGGTCTTCTAGTTTAATATTTCCGAAGTGATTAATGATTTCTATATTGGCTCCTGCGGGCACTTTAAGGATAAATATGGCTTGTAAATTCGCATTAGGTTGATCCGTTTTTATAGGAAAACTGTAGTAGTTTTTGAAATATACATTTTTTCGATCTCCTTGGAAGATGTGCTTCATGTATTTAATTTCTTTCGCTACTACCGCTTTATCGGGATGTTTGGCGATGAGTTTTATTTCAGCTTCTACCCGTTTTTTGTTCCATCCAACAATTTCGATATTGGCTTTTTCACCTTCCACACGAATAGTCACTCGCTCTTTCACATCTAGTGCCTCCTTAATTGTTTTTGTAGCAACTTGTACTTTTTTCTGAGCGATGCTCCACTCTGCCAAGCAGCATAAACTGATAATTAGTACTATAATATGGCTTGTTTTTCTTATCATAATATTTCACAGTGTTAAATGTATCCGTAGGGAGTTCTGTGATAGTTAGAGTGATTTATTTAGGTGACAATTAATTGGATAAGTGTTTTGGTTAGTTGATTTTTTTGTTTTTCTAATCTAACGATATAAGAAAAGACTTCCAAGTTATCTTTGTTATCTTGATATACTTGTTTTAATTTTTGGTATTCCTCTTCTATTTTATAAAGTTCTTCTTGTAAGGTCGTAAATTCAGAACTACGACATTCTGGTGGTAAACTTGAGCAGTATGATTGAATAAAATCATTTGCTTTTTCATATTCTTCTGTATGAGTCACCACATTTGTTTCTACCTCTTCCGTTAGTTCTACTTCTTCTTCACTAAAGTTAACAGCAACTTCTGTTGTATTAATATGGCTTTGTTGGTGTCCTATTTGTAAGATGCTCCAAGTAGCAACTAAACATACAAGTATACTTGCCGCTACCGCCATCATTCGGCGGAAATTGAAGGTAATTTGTCGTCCTTTTGTTTCTTGTTTTATTTCCGTTTCAATTTGACTCCACACTAATTCGTCCTTCATATCTGTAGTGTCGGGCAAATCAGTTATCGCTTCTTGTAGTCTATTTCTGTTAATTTCTTCATAGTTGTTGTTTTCTAAATCTTCTTCAATTTTTGCCCATAAGCCTTCATCATCTAATGATGGACTAGGAAGTTCTAATATGGCTTGATCTAAATGTGTTTTATTTTTTTCAGTTGTTTCTTCTTGTAAAGATTGTTCGATACGCATCCAGAGATTGACCTCTAGTTCCTGATCTGGCAATTGTAAACAGGCTTTATCTAAGGCTGTTTTATTCCATTCAGCCTGTTTTATATTATCTAACTCCAATTCTATCCCCTCCCACATTTTATCTGTAGGTTCAAAGCTCGGAAGCTGTTGAATAGCATTGATGAGTTTTTGTTTATTTGTTTCCATTTTTAATTCTCAAAAAAGTAAAAAATAGCTATTAACGATAGATTATGTGATGGCATATTTGTCACTTCTTATATTCCCATATCGGTAATAATTTTTTGCAGTCGTTTTTTAGCGTGATACAATTGAGATTTAGAGGTTCCAGTAGAGATATTAAGCATTTGCGCTACTTCTTTATGAGCATAGCCTTCTACTTCAATTAATAAAAAGACAGCTCTATAACCATCGGGAAGCGATCGAATTGCTTTATCGAGATATTCTCCTGTTAGATTATCATTCCAAACAATAGGTTCTTCATAGTTATCATCAATAGGATCAATATTTTTGCGTTGCTTTAGTTTTTTTAATGCTGAACGCACCACAATAATTTTGATCCATGCACCCAATGAAGACTCTCTACGAAACTTACTTAAATCGCGAAATACTTGCACAAAAGCATCTTGTAATACATCGTGTGCATCATCACGATCATTAACAATTCGATAGGCAACGGTATACATTCCTTTTTTATAGCGATCAAAAAGAGCTTTTTGCGACCGCCTATTATTGGCCAGACAACCGTCTATTATTTCGACTTCTTCTTTTCTAATTTGATATTTCATCTTGAATGCCTGCATATTGGTAAGTTCCCTTGAAAAAGATATAATGGATGCGTTTTTCAAATGAAAGGGAATGAAAAAAGGAAAAAGGTTGTATGACCAAGATTTTTTTATAAAAAACTTAGATTGATTATCTTACAACATGACTATTTTTACGAAAAATTTATTGCTTTGGTACAAGGAGAATCAACGTGCCCACCCTTGGAAAGAGACCAAGAACCCTTATCATATTTGGTTATCTGAAATCATTCTACAACAAACACGTATCGAACAAGGTACGCCTTATTTTCTTCGATTTAAGGAAAAATACCCAAGTATTATTGATTTGGCAAATGCTCCTGAAGATGAAGTAATGCGTTTGTGGGAAGGATTGGGTTATTATTCTAGGGCACGTAACCTTCATGCAACAGCAAAGTATGTAGCATTGGAGTGTAATGGTGTTTTTCCTAATACCCACAAAAATATATTGGCCTTGAAGGGTGTTGGACCTTATACAGCCGCAGCCATTGCTTCGTTTGCTTATGACTTACCTCATGCAGTAGTTGATGGTAATGTATATCGAGTACTAGGGCGTTATTTTAATATATCAGAGCCTATAGATACGACACAAGGAAAAAAGCAATTTGCCCAGTTAGCAGATCAACTTTTACTTCAAAAAGATCCAGCTACTTACAATCAGGCTATCATGGATTTTGGAGCTACCCAATGTGTACCTGTGAACCCTGCTTGTGAAACGTGTATAATGAGGAGTAGTTGCAAGGCCTATCAAAAGGGAACAGTTACCATGCGCCCCATTAAGAGTAAAAAAACCAAGCAAAGTCAGCGTTTCTTTCATTATTTAGTTATCTCTACTCCAGATCAGAAAGTATATTTAAACAAACGCTTAAAAAAGGATATTTGGCAAAACTTGTACGAGTTTCCAATGATTGAGAAGGAGAGTTTAGTAGCGAGTGAAGAACTTAATTTGAACACCCTTTTTAAAGATCAAGCGTTTTGGTTACGAAAGGTTTCTTCTATTTTTCGTCAGCAGTTGTCTCACCAAAAAATTCATGCCCAGTTTCTAGAAATACAACTAAAGGATAATCTGAAACAAATTGAAAATCACGAATGGATTGAGGTGCCTCGTAACCAACTAGATAAGTATGCATTTCCTCGTATCATTAATACCTATTTAGAACAATGTGAAACAGGGCAGAATAGACAGTTATTGATGGATTTCTAGGTTATTAATTTATTATGACACTAACGTTCCAACTGACTCTCCGTGTATAACTTTACGTAAATTTCCTACTTTATTCATATCAAAAACAATGATAGGAAGTTTATTTTCTTCACATAAGGTGAAGGCTGTTGCATCCATTACATTCAATCTATCTTCCAATACTTTCGCAAACGTAAGTGTCTCGTACCTTGTTGCTGTTTTATCTTTTTCTGGATCAGCGGTATAGATACCATCTACACGCGTTGCCTTTAAAATAACATCTGCTTCCATTTCGATGGCACGTAGAGAAGCGGCAGTATCGGTAGTAAAAAAGGGGCTACCTGTACCCGCCGAAAAAATAACAACTCGTCCTTTTTCTAAATGCCTTACTGCTCGACGACGAATATAAGGTTCTGCAATTTTTTGCATTTCGATAGCCGAAACAAGCCTTGTATATAATCCAAGACTTTCTAGCGCATTCTGAAGAGCAATCCCATTAATCACCGTTCCTAACATTCCCATATAATCTCCAGAGGTTCTGTCAATTCCTAAGTCTTTCGACTGAATACCTCTAAAAATGTTTCCTCCACCTACAACAATAGCCAATTCCACTCCATCTAACTTTACAATCTCCTTAATTTGGCGAGCATACTCTAGCATTCTTTTAGGATCAATCCCAAATTCTCGATCTGCCATTAAGGCTTCACCACTTAACTTCAATAAGATACGCTTAAATTTTACACTCATGATATACTTTGGTATTTAAGTAAGATATAACTTACCTAGGTGATATAAAAAAAGGGACGCTTAATGCGTCCCTCATTTCTTTTTGTTCCTATTATTTGCCGATTGCGACTCGTTTAAATTCGAGTATCTTAGCACCTTCAGCAAAATTTGTTATTGCTTCAGCAACTGTTTTATCGCTATCTAAAGCATAAAACTGATCCAATAAACAATATTCTTGATCCAATAAGGTATTATCAGCAACAAATCGCTCTAATTTACCTGGTACAATCTTATCCCAGATTTTTTCAGGCTTTCCTTCTGCTTTAAGCTGATTTTTAATGTCTGCCTCAACTTGTGCCATCGCCTCATCTGTCAATTGAAACTTACTAACGAATTGAGGCACATTTTTTAAATGCTTCCCTAAACGCTCACGCTCTTCATTTTCAACTTTGATTTGATTTTTGAAAGCTTCTGTTTCTTTAGCAATAAATTCTGGATCAAAATCTTTGTAAGACATGATAGTAGGTTTCATAGCAGCTATATGCATAGCAATTCCTTTAAAGAATTGTTCTGCATTTGCTCCTCCTCCATCATCAAAAGATACCAATACTCCAATCTTACTACCTGCATGTATATAAGAAGCAATAGAAGAACCACTAACAGATACATAATGAGAAACTTCTATTTTTTCTCCGATCTTACCTGTTTGTTCCACTAACTTTTCAGCAACTGTCGAACCATCTAAAGGAAGAGCTAATAAAGCTTCTTTATCCGCAGGCATATTTTCTAATGCCAAATCAGCAATTTGATTAGCAAAAGCAACAAAACCTTCGTTTATAGCCACAAAATCTGTTTCACAAGTCACACTCACTAAAATACCTTTAGTGTTATCGTCTGTAGCACGGGCAACAACTACCCCTTCGTTTGTATCACGATCTGCTCTTTTAGCAGCAATCTTTTGTCCTTTTTTTCTTAGGAATTCGATTGCCTCTTCAAAATTTCCTCCAGTTTCCTTTAGGGCTTTTTTACAATCCATCATTCCAGCACCAGTGTGCTTTCTTAATTTATTTACCTCAGCAGCCGTTATTTTTACATCACTACTCATGAGTATATTCTAATTTATAGATTTTAAAAAATAAGATTTCGACAAGTAACTTAAATGCCATAGTATGATACCAGTTCATTTATGTTATCTCATCATTCAACTAACATACATACATTAATCTCTAACTAAATAGATAAAGATTACTCTTCTGACTTTTTCTTACCTCCAGCAACTCGACGACGACGACGACCTCCACCTTCTCCGCTTCCTTCTTTAGCCTTAGCATCACCACCTTCATTCTCTTTCTCATCACCTCGTTCATTCTTACGCTCATTCAATCCTTCTTGGATTGCCTTTACTACAAATTCAGTAATAACATTTACTGATTTAGAAGCATCATCATTAGCAGGGATAGGAAAATCAACCTTAGTAGGATCAGAATTCGTATCTACAATAGCAATTGTAGGAATATTTAAATTACGAGCTTCTGCCAATGCAATATGTTCGTGAGAAATATCAACAATAAATAAAGCAGAAGGAACACGATTAAGATTTGCAATACCTCCTAATACTTTGTGTAATTTCATTTGCTCCCGCTCCAATACCAAACGTTCTTTTTTCACCAAACCTTTAGCACCTTCTGCCAAGGTTTTCTCAATCATTTGCATTTTCTTGATCGACTTACGGATAGTACCGAAGTTGGTCAACATACCTCCTGGCCAACGCTCACAAGCAAAAGGCATATTTACACTCTTTGCAGCCTCTTTCACAATATCTTTCGCTTGCTTCTTAGTTGCTACAAATAAGATTTTACGCCCAGAACGAGCAATACGCTTCATTGCTTCAGCAGCACGAAGCAAACCTTCATTGGTTTTATTCAAATCGATGATGTGAATTCCCTTACGTTCCATGAAGATATATGGTAACATTTTAGGGTTCCACTTTTTCTTGAGATGCCCGAAGTGAACTCCAGCATCTAATAATTCCTGATGGGGAATGCCTTGCATATTATAAAAGTTTCAAATTTACTTACTAAAATATCAATCAAAGAGGAAAGTCGTCTCTTAACGCTTACTAAATTGTGCGCGCTTACGAGCCTTACGTAAACCTGGTTTCTTACGCTCTACCACACGTGAATCACGCGTTAAATAGCCATTTGGTTTCAACAAAGGACGATTCTCTTCGTTTTCTATCACCAAAGCACGAGCTATAGCCATACGGATAGCTTCCGCTTGCCCTTTAATACCTCCACCCTTCACGTTTACTTTAATATCATATTTCTCAGCTACTTCCAAAGAAGTTAAAGGGTCTACAACCTTTTGTTGAATATGAGGTACGGGGAAGTACTCTTTGTAATCTTTATTATTAACGGTCACTTTTCCTGTACCGTAAGCTAGAAAAACTCTAGCGATAGAAGCTTTTCTTCTACCAGTTGCCTTAATCCATTCCATAGATTAGAGTTCTAAAATTTCAGGTTTTTGAGCAGCATGTGGATGCTCAGCACCAGTATAAACAAATAATTTTTTGATCATTTGACGACCTAATCGATTTTTAGGCAACATTCCACGAACAGCATTTTCTACAATAGCAGTTGGCTTTTTAGCCAACATCTCTTTTGCAGTACGCTCTTTTTGTCCTCCAGGATACCCACTATAACGTTGGTATACCTTATCATTCCACTTAGCACCTGTAAATCGTACTTTTTCGGCATTTATCACAATAATACAATCTCCACAATCAACATGAGGAGTGTAACATGCTTTGTGCTTGCCACGAAGATAAGTCGCAATTTTTGTTGAGAGACGTCCGACTACTAAATCGGTAGCATCAATTACATACCAGTCTCTTTCGTTGGCAGCATCTTCTTTCCGTTTTGAAACGGTTTTGTAACTTAATGTATCCACTTTTTATTAACTTTGTGATTCAAAAATCGACTGCAAAGATAGAACTCTTTTTATGATAAAACAAGCGCGAAGGCAAAATTCAGGAAAAGTAATATAGCTAACTACCTGTTTTTCAGTTGAAATTTCGCACAAAAAAATTAGTGGACTTAATTTTAACGATTTTCGCTCCCATTTTTATCCCCAAAAATCACCCAAAAAATAAGTCATTATCAAGCACGAATAGGTAATATTATATTTCATTTTGCTGAATAGACTATCTTTTTTTTACATTCACCTGCCCTTTCTACCCAAACTTGGTTTAACTATTGTACATTTTTACTGATTCTTCTACTTCAATTTTTGAAATAATGGAAATGACAACGACTAACATTTCAATCAATTATAAACGCAAGGCTCACCATACCGACGAGCTATTACTAGACCTATATAAAGGTTTACTACTTCCACGCATGATTGAAGAACGGATGCTCAATCAGCTCCGCATGAACAAAATCAGCAAATGGTTTTCTGGAATTGGACAAGAAGCCATTTCTGTTGGAGTCGCTAAAGCCCTCAAACCCGATGAGTTCATGCTACCAATGCATCGTAACTTAGGTGTTTTTACCAGTCGCCATGTTCCACTCATTCGCCTATTTCAACAATGGCAAGGTAAACTCAATGGCTATACGCAAGGACGTGACCGTTCCTTCCACTTTGGAAGTGTAGAAGATCATATCGTTGGGATGATTTCGCACCTTGGGCCACAACTCGCTGTAGGAAGCGGTATCGCACTCGGAGACAAACTCCAAGAAAAACCTACTGTAACCGTAGCTTTTACGGGAGAAGGTGGCACAAGTGAAGGAGATTTTCATGAAGCACTCAATGTCGCCTCTGTTTGGAAGTTGCCCATTATATTTATGGTCGAAAATAATGGATATGGTCTATCTACCCCCATCTCTGAACAGTTCAACTGTGAAGCCATTGCTCTAAGAGGTTTAGGCTATGGCATGGAAGCAGTTCGTATTGATGGTAATAATGTATTAGAGGTATACGATGCTATTTTAAAGCTATCTATTAGTATGCGTGAAAATCCACATCCAGTACTTGTCGAAGCCATGACCTTCCGCATGAGAGGACACGAAGAAGCATCAGGAACCAAATATGTACCACAAGAACTCATGGATGAATGGGCCAAGAAAGACCCACTCAACAACTTTGAGCAATTCCTACTTCAAGAAGGCGTACTAAGCCCTGAATTGATTGACTTAATAAGAACAGGTTATAAAGCCGAAATAAGTGAAAACCTCAAACAAGCTTATGCCCTCCCACCTGTAGAAGCGGACTTACAAAAAGAAACCAGCGAAATATACGCTCCTTATAATTACCAAGCCTTATTACCAACAAACAATACCAAATCACCCAAAAAATACATTGAGGCTATTAAAGATGCTCTCCATCAGTCCATGCAGCGACATGACAACCTCGTACTTATGGGACAAGATATTGCCGAATATGGAGGTGTCTTTAAAATCACCGATGGCTTTGTAGACGAATTCGGACGTGATCGAGTACGTAATACACCCTTGTGCGAATCTGCAATTTTAGGTATTGGCTTAGGGCTTTCTATCAAAAAGCACAAAGCAATGGTAGAAATGCAGTTTTCTGATTTTGTTACTTGTGGATTCAACCAAATTATCAACAATATCAGTAAATTACATTACCGTTGGGGTCAACAAGTAGACATGGTTATTCGAATGCCTTCTGGAGGCAATGTAGGAGCTGGGCCTTTCCACTCCCAAACAGTAGAAGCCTGGTTCAATCACTGTCCAGGTCTCAAAATCGTTTACCCATCCAACCCATACGACGCGAAGGGTTTACTCATGGCAGCTATCGAAGACCCTAACCCCGTTATGTACTTCGAACACAAGGCATTATATCGAAATCCAGCCTTAGAACAAGAAATTCCTGACGCTCCTTATACCGTTGAGATCGGCAAAGCAAATGTCGTTCAAGCAGGTACAGATATTAGTGTCATCACCTATGGCTATGGCGTACATTGGGCACTAAAAGCCGCACAAACCTTCCCAGAAATCAGTCTCGAAATCGTTGATCTTCGTACTATTACCCCACTCGACAAGGACACTATTTTCGAATCCGTCAAAAAAACAAACAAGGTCATCATCTTACACGAAGCAAGCCTCACAGGTGGTTTTGGTGGGGAACTATCCGCACTTATCGCCGAGCATTGCTTCGAATACCTCGATGGTCCTATCAAACGATGTGCTGCCTTAGACACCCCTGTTCCTTTCGCCAAAGCTCTCGAAAAACAATACATGCCTGAAGATCGTTTTCACACTGCTATCCAAGAATTATTTGATTACTAATTTGGGCGTGCCCCGCATTGCGTATATTTTCAATCGACCATTCATGCGTCCACGCATGAACATAGGCGATTGAAAATATACGCAATACAGGTCGGGCTTTCGGCTAATAGTTGGCTCATAGAAAACATATTCGACTATCACTGCTGAACAGTGTCTTCCTTCGTCAGCCCTGCCAGCAGTAGTCTCATTATGTTTCTATTTCACCAATCTTCCGCCTCTATCCCTCACGAGACAGTTGTTGTGTTGTTGGGTGATTGTGTTGTTGAGTTAGCATTACGCACTTATTTCTTAGCTGCTGCCAGCGTCTTTGCTGATGGTTTTCACGGACGTTAATCGTTCAACCGTCGGACGTTTAATCGTAAATCGTTAAATATAAAAAAGCGGCACTCTTACGAGAACCGCTTTTTAAACCATCACTATCTGACTTCTAAATGTTAGAAGTATTTTAATTTTGAGATGTTTTTTTTCAGAAACGTATAAATAAGGTACACCTCAAACCCTATTCGTTCCACTTATTATTTAATTATCATTCCTTAATTACGAAATTGCAATATTTCGTTGCTTATCGGTATCCTTTACCACTTTTTTAGGAAGACTAACAGTTAAGATTCCCTGGTGGTAATTCGCACTAATGTTCTCTATATCCACTTTATCAGAAAGGTGGAAAGAACGCTTAAAAGAAGTGTATGCAAACTCGCGGCTTGTATATTTTCTAGTTGGAGTTTCTGTTTCAGTTCCCTCCTCATTTTCATTGGTATTCTCTATCTTATTTTCGGCACTGATTACTAGTTGATCGTTCTCAACATTGACAGAAAAATGCTCTTTGCTCAATCCTGGGAAAGCAACTTCTATTTGGAAGTTATCCTCGTTTTCGATGACATTGACAGCAGCAGATTTATTAACAAATGCTTGGTTAGTAAACAGACTATCAAAGTCTTTAATTAGCTCGTTGGCTACACTATTAAATAAATTAGGCATAACGGTTGTTGTTTTTCTTGTTCTTAATTTTGGTGGACAATGATAATTAATGACTCTCATTGGTTAAATTTATGATGTTAAATAAAAATGATTTAATCTTTTGATTGGGGGTTTATTTTTAAGTCCGTTTCAATCATGCGGACGACTATACTTAATCAAATGGAATACCAACCCGTTTTTTATGCCAAAACGCATGAAATCAGTGACAAAATGTCACTATTGTTTTGTTTTTGCTGACAAAATTACCGATTCGTTTTGTTTTTTTGGCAGTTATAGTAATTCAAGTAGGTTTTTCTTTATACTTCACTTAGGTTAGACACATAGGCCTGCCCCTACTCTACTCTGCATCTTATTTTTTTATTTGATAATGTTTGTTTATGAAACTCAAATGGTATGGCATCATAGGTATAATCGCTGCTTTTATCGGCTGCATTGGCGATGTACTCTTACTCTATTCACCCAATGGAGGCTATGAAAACATGGATTATCTTTTTTTTAATGACATTGCTGATTGGCGTATTTGTCTAGGGCATTATCTAGGGGTATTATTTATTCCATTGGAGTTGGTAGGATTTTGGCAGGTGTATCAAGCATTGAAGGAGTCGAATAGTCGATTGGTGATTCCTGTATTGATGGCAACGGTTTACGTGATGGTGATAGGTGTCGCTTATCATGGAATGGTGGGAATGGGAGGCTTACTCGTGCATGCTCAACAAGTAGAAGAAATAGGAGTCGTTAGCTCTTATTTAAAATGGGGCATTACTATGTTTGAGCCACTAGGATCGATTTTGTTTTTTGTGTTTTTATTTATCTCTTTTGGACTTTTTTATCTCATCTACTCTCAAAAAACGGCTTACCCGCGCTGGGTCGCTTTTACTAACCCGCTTTTTACTTATCTCATATGGGTACTACTCTATTTGATTTCTCCTGCTGTTGGGGGACTCTTTGTAGTAGCAGGCTTTAACTTGTCTATTTTGATATTCTTGGCTGTTTCGACGATTGTTTTGTGGGATTAATTGAATGATTAGGTGGAGCGAACAACAGAAGAGGGGGTTTTTGCGTCTTAGAATAGTGGGGGATTGGGGGATTGGAAATCCATTTTAGATCAAAATACAAGAATTTTGTAATAAAAAAACAACTTTTTATTGCTGCGTAACGCCCATCCAATCATGCAGTCATCCCGTCATCCAATCATGGGATCGCGTGAGGGATAGTAGTGGTAGCTTGCCGTAGAGACGTTGCTCGCAACGTCTGTACAGAAAGGTAGTGAGGCAATAACTAGCAGGGCTGACGGAGGAAGACACTGCTAGATATAAAGCCGAACACCTTTTCTGCAAGGCAACTACAAACGGATAGCCCGACCTTTTTCTCCTCGCCTGTTCATGCGTGGACGCATGAACGGGCGAGGAGAAAAAGGGCACGCCCAAAAAAAACATTAAGTAAGCACATTTAAGTAATAGAGACCAATAAGCTTAAAAGATCATTTATGAAGTATTTTATTGTAGTCATATTCATTTGTTTAGGAATAGGGGTGGGATGTATGGAGGTGCAAGCACAACCTCAACGGACTTCTGCTGATGGTTTAAGTAGTATTTATGAGGAAGGAATTGTACTATGGCGTGGATTTAGTCATAAGTGGACGTACAATCATCGTTTGAATCGCTTGGGAAGCTATGTGGTGAATCCGCAACAAAAGACGAGTCCTTATAAGGCTACTTTGCATCATGCCTCGGCTACTGGAATTGGTGCTGATGTGGGAGTTTATGATGGGCATTATACTTTTGTGGCTGCAAATGGTGTGCGGATGTTTTCGGGTGTTGAGGATATTAATTTTTCAGGAAAAGAGGGAGACTTACACAATAAGAAAGTAGAGGTGGAAATGGTTTTGCCAGGTAGTGTATTTAAAGAAGGTAATTTTGAGGTTGTCTTGAATGGTTTTGATGTGGTGTCGAAACAGAAGGCGGATAAATTGCATATGTTTCATTTGTCGGTTGAGGATATTGATTTTATTCCTTATGCCAATAAGGTGCGTTTTACTATTAATGTGGGCATGGTTGTGCGTTGTCAATCGTTAGAATGTAATCGATTTAATAATAAGTTTGATTATAAAGTACAGGTATATTATGCTGTTTTAAATGGAACAAATAAGATGTTTGCTACAACAGAAAATAGTTTCCACGAATTGTATACTTGGAATAAGGATAAGGAGATATTGATTAGCCCTGTGCAAAAGAAGATAGTAAGTAATAATGGTAAGTTTCCTGATGCGGTCATTGCTTTTAAATCGTTGACTGTCAATTTAGATCAACCACATTGGTTTTTAGAATGGCGTTCGGTAGTGCGTCCGCAAAATGCGCAGAATCCTACTTTTGCTTATGATGAAACAAATGGTTCGATGAAGTATGAAGTGGATGTCTTGTTTAAACAATGGCGAAGTGATATGAAAAAGGAGTCGGCTTTTCCGCGTCATTCGCGCTACTCGTCTAAGAAACCTGGATGGGCAGGTTTTAGTGGTACAGTGGTTTTATTGCAGTTTGCCGATGCTTATGTGATGAATGGCCGTGAAATGGGGATTATTAAGTGGGAAGGAAGTAATAGTATGGCGGATGGGGATGATGCATTGTTTAAACATGACTTGGTTTTTGGGGATGATATTTTATCGATGAAGGAGACGGAATTGAAACAAAAAGAAGAAGAAAAGAATAAAAAAATCAATGAAAAATATAGTGTTTTTGTTGGCGATTTGGATCGTATGAAGGAACAAAAAAGAGTAGATAAAAAAGAGGTGAAGGATCAGAAAAAATGGGAGCGACAGTTTGACAAAATGGATAAATAAAACTGTTTATGGAGAAAGTGTTATGCAAGAATAATACACTTTATAAAATAATTGAAACTAACCCATTATTCCTACCGTATAATCAATTGTTTTTATTTAGTATTTATTCATTCATTTTCTTATTTGAACTTATTGGTTTTTAGATTAACATTTTAAATTGATTACGATGAGAGATTCAGAGGCTTATGCCAACTTATCTGGTTTTGAACTTTGGTAAGTAGCAGTCCCCCTTAAAGCCTTTAACCCCCTACTGGACAAACTCATTTTAGCTTGAAACATTTCCGACTTATCTTTACTTAGATAAGTGATTACTCATAGAATGCAGGTATGCTTATTTCGACACTGGTTCCACTGGCTTGTTCATTGGTATCATAATGGTCAATAAAGCGTACCTGTATTTTTGCTTTATTTAGCTGGTTTAAAATATCCAATCGTGCTTTAGGATTGGTTGTGCCAATTCCTTGATGTGCATTTCTTGCACGTCCTTCTTTTAGAGCTTGTGATTTTTCTCTCCCAATTCCATTATCCTTAATCGTACAAATAAGTAGATGTTCCCCTTTTAATTGAAAGTGGATCATTAACTCACGCGCACCTTCCTTTTTTTGTAGCAGCCCATGCTGAATTGCATTTTCTATATAGGGCTGTATGAGCATGGGTGGGATCATGATTTCGTCGATATCAATATTGTCAGGCACTTCCACTTTATAAGCAAATTTGTCTCTAAATCGCAGTGATTCGATGGAGAGATAGAGGTGTAGGTATTCGAGTTCATCTTCAAGGCTAATTCGCGATTGGCTGGAGTGATCTAGTACCTTACGAATGAGGGTCGAAAAGGTGGAAAGATATAGATTCGCTGATTTCTTGTCATTTTCGGTAATAAAATACTGGATGGAATTGAGAGAATTGAAAATGAAGTGAGGATTCATTTGGGCACGTAATGCCATTTGTTCTGATTCGACTAGGCGACGACGTATTTCATTGCGGTTTTTGAAATATTGAATGATGAGGTAAGTGAGCAAACCAATGATTGCTAATGCTCCTAATCCTACTATTAGTTGATACCAAATGGTTTCCCAATAGGGTTTACTAATCTTAAATTGAACGCTGGCAGTTTGTTTACTAGTAATACCTGCTTTGTCAATGGCTTTTACTCGAAAGGTGTAATCGCCTGGTACTAAGGTAGAATATTGTATATGACTAGCATTCGTGGTCTGCCAAGTTGTATCTACTCCATCCATTTGGTAGTAATACCTTATTTGCCCATCTGTTTTGTAGGATAAACCAACATAACTAATCTTGAGGTTGTTTTCATCATAATCGAGTAGGTACTTCTTTTTGAGAAGCGTATCTTGATTTTGAATCTGGATGTTTTTTAAATAGACAGGTGGGGGCAGTTGATTGGTATTTAACTCCTTTTCTTCAAATACCGATAAGCCCTTATGTGTTGCGACCCATACTTTATTTTCGTGTACCAAAACATCATTTACATGATTGGAAGCCAAACCATCCAAATAGGTATAAGTTTGTACTTTCAGGCTATTGGGGTTCATTTCATCCAATAGTAGTTTATTGAGTCCTTTATTGCTTGCCACCCACACTGCTCCATCTGCTGCGACATGAATCGCTTGACAAATATTGCTTGCCAAACCTTGCTCCTTATTTATTTGTAATAGTAGATTTCCTTTTTTCACCACCACTCCGTAACCATCAGTTGCCATCCACAATCGCCCTTGTTTATCTATATCCAGTTCATTGATTCGTTTGGATAGCACCTCCTCCTTTTTGCCCCAGTAATAGGCAGTATCTTGGGTATAAAAATAGAGTCCTTCATTGGTTCCTAACCACAAAGTGTTACTAGCATCTTTACACAAGCTATTGACTAGTGGCACAGGTATCTGATTAACTTCAACTCCTTCAAAAACATCTAATTCAACGGCTTGGGCATAAGTAGCAATCCAAAAGCGATCTTGGCTAGAAGGAATCACCTTTTTACAAGCATTTAGATATACCAAAAACTGTTCTCCTGTATGGAGTTTACGTACCATTAAGCCTTCATCCATACTCAGCCATTGGTTTTGGTTATTATCCATGTATATATCATGGATACGATTATAGGCATTAAATCCTGCTCCTACTTCATAATTGAGAATGGTGTCTGGTGTAAGCTTCGATAAATTACCTTTGCTACTACCTGCCCAAATAGTCCCTTTATCATCGACATGTAGACTATGTATTTCAAAATGCGCTAGTCCGTTGGAAGGGTTATAATTGTGTACATAACGATTGGTCAATAAAAAGACGCCTTCTCCTAAGGTGGCAAACCATGTATTTCCTTCCGTATCTACTTGAATATCTGTAATTGTTTTATCAGCTAGGTACTGTTCTACAATAAGACTATCTGTTTGAAAATTGCGGCAATAAAAAGCTCCTCCTCCCCAAGTACCCAACCACACATGTTGTGGGTTCTCATCAAAGCGACAGCTAATGGGCTGCTTGAAATAGGTCTTTTGATTGGGAAGTAATTGCTGCTCGAGGGAGTCTCGAAAGTAAAGGAGGGATTGGGCATAGTCGATGACTATATCACCACTTCGCACTAGTTGATCACCAAAAATACGAGTTGATTTGACCTTTACTTGCCCATCGCGAATGCGCGCGGTTTGCCCTTGAGTTGTTTGAATCCAAATAGATTGCTCGGCATCTTCTTCTAGGTAGAGGATATTGTTATTGGGTAGACCTTGTGCGGTGGTGTAGGTCGTAAATTCTATTCCATCGAACTGGCTCACTCCAAGTGAGGTAGCCAACCATATAAAACCTTTAGAATCTTGCAAGATATTATAGACCTGCATACTTGGTAATCCATCTTCTAGCGTATAATGGATATAGGCAGGAGTTTGGGCAAATAATGGTGCTTGCATACACACCAGCAACAAGCTCCAAAGGTATATGTAGTACTTGTTGGAAATAGTATAAAAGTTAACGTTGTTTTTGATAATCTTTAATAATGCCTTCACAAAGCCAATCTGCTACCGCTTGTCGATTGCTTTCCAACAAAAATCGGGTTTGATCTTTTTTATTGGCAATATTTCCAAGTTCAATATACAAACTCACAGGCTTGGTTTCGCGTAGCATATGTAAGTCTCGTCCCGATACCGTTCCAGAATAACCTCTTCCAGGCTGATGTTTAGCGTATTTCGAGCGAATATGTTCACGTAAGTTCATGGCTAAACTTCTTGCTTTTTTGGTACCTGGATAATAGTAAAAAAACATATCTGCTCGTTGATTTTTATCTCTCGAATCAATATGCAACATGATAGCTCGTTGATAAGTAGAGCCAACTGATTTTTGTCGTTTGTAAATTTCATTTACTGCTCCAGACCGTTGTTCTAAACGCAATTTAGGATTACGAGGAATCCGTTTATTTAACCAGCAAATCTCATCATTATCACAAGGTAAATATTTCCCCGAACGAATCCCATCATTTTCATCGCGTGTAATAATATATACGGTTGCTCCATTTTTAATGAGATTGCGAGCCAAACGCAAAGACACATCATAGGCATATTCATCTTCACAATAATTGTGTTTATGGCTATCACAGCCTTCACAAATAGCACCAGGGTCAGGACCTCCATGCCCACTTACTATATAGAAAATACATCCCTTTAAGGCGTGGCTTGTAATCGTAATATCTCGGTAATCCTTTCCAAATATATAAAAACGTTTTTTACCTAGTGATTTTCCAGTACTGGTCGTATTTGATGGTTTATTGGTACTTTTACACTGCAATTCATAGTAAGGAACCCACAACTCTTTACTATCTTCATAGGCCCCAACTTTATAACTCTTATCTTTCATTTCTCGGTTATACTGTTGAATCCGTTTAGCTTTATTCCAATCTTTTATATTAATGGTAGATCGAATACTTTCTCCATTGTAATAATAGATATAGATCGGCAGTTTATATTTTTTACCAATTATTAAATGATCATTGGCATCAAAATTATTAAGACTATAGAAGTAATCGAGATTACAACTATTGATAGGAATATGGTAATTTTCAAAAACTTGATATAAGCCATCTCCATTTTTAGCAGTGATTTTCACATATTCGCTAGGATATTGAGCTTCCACAAAAAAGGGCTGCACACAAAAGCCAAATACTATACAAAGTAAGAAATAACGCAACTTCATTGGTTAATATAAATTAATGAGCAGGATAAATCGCTGGGATAAGTAATTGTAATTAAATACGCGTAAAACAAGGTAAGTTTATAAAAAACTTACTATACTTTTGTCAACATTGGAGGTAGGTAGGTGAATAATGCAAGTAGAGAGGAAACAATCCATTCAGAATATTAGGGACGAATATAAACATAAATTGGGTGAAAATGAAAATTCAAAATAGTTTTATCTATAGCTTGCTACTATTCAACAGAATAAGTCGCTCCTATATACACCTAGTCGTTATTCTAATTTTAGCTTGTTATGTGCAAGAAACACAAGCACAAATTTGGATTTGGCAAGAGCTAAATCCTATACCTGAAGCGGTGAGCAACAATGCAGTCACTGCTGCTCAAATAGATGGGAACACCTATGTCTATTCATTTACAGGAATCGACGAAAGCAAACAATATAATGGCATACATGCCAAAGCATGGAGATACAGTCTCGAAAATGATAGCTGGGAACAATTACCCAATATACCAGGCAACAAAGGACGAATTGCCGCTGGAGCCAGCACGATTAATAATAAAATCTATATCGTAGGTGGATATGAGGTTTTTGCCAGTGGAAATGAAAAATCCTTCGATGAACTTTGGGAATTTGACCCCAATACCAACGAATACAAAGCCCTTGCTCCCCTACCCGTTCCAATAGATGACCACATACAAGCTACTTGGCGTGATAGCCTGCTTTTTATCATTACAGGTTGGAGTGATCGCACCAATGTACCAGATGTCCAAATCTATAATCCCCAAACCAACGAATGGTTTAAAGGAAACAGCACACCAGATAATGCCGATTACAAAGTATTTGGAGGTTCAGGTGTTATTATTGGCGATACCATTTACTATGCAGGAGGTGCCAAAATTGAAGGTAATAACTTCCTCTTAGGAAATACTTTTCGCAAAGGATATATTCATCCAGATGATCCAACAATGATTGATTGGGAAGTAAGTGAGCGGGATTTAGCAATTGGTTATCGCATGGGAGCTATTACACTATCCGACGGGCAAGCCGCTTGGATTGGAGGTTCAGGAGTAGCTTACAATTACGATGGCATTGCCTACAATGGGAGTGGAGGCGTTCCTCCTTTTCGACGTATTGTGTATTATCAACCAACTAATGGTCAGCTTTCCCTCAATGACGATTTTCCAGTGGCAGTCATGGATTTACGTAGCATTGCCGCCATTGCTCCTGACCAATTTATCATTGCAGGAGGTATGGAAACAGGGCAGAAAGTAAGCAACAAAACCTATATACTAACCTATCTTGCCGATATATTGAATGGGCAAGAAGCGCAAACCATAGTCAATCCGCCAGCCGTTTATCCATCGCCTGCCACTGATTATATCACCATTGAAGAAGAAAAGAAAGGTACTCTAACCCTTTATCACCTCCATGGAAAACAAGCCCTGCAAACAAGTCATAAAAAAGGGCAAAGCCTGAATCTACAGACTTTGCCCAATGGAGTTTATCTAATGTATTTTAAAGGGAAAAAACACACATGGTTTAAGAAGATTATTATAAACTAATTCTCCCATCCAGTCACCCAATCATCATCAATCCCATCCATGATTATAGGATCTTGTTTCTATCACCACTACACCACCAGTAGCATCCCCATAACGCGCAGGAATTCCACCTGTTAATATTTGCATGGATCGAATCGCATTAGCAGGTACACCTACACTCGATTCCGTTTTTACCCCATCAATCAAAAATAAAGTAGAACCAGTGCGTCCACCGCGCACATTAAAACTCGCCCCCAAATCATCCTGAAAAATCCCAGTAGCCGTCGAGATCATATCATTCACATTACGCGTTGGCATTTTTTTAATCTCTTTATCCGTCATCTGCACCCCAATAGGGCTACCAGGTTCCAACAAAGGCACCACATAAGTTTCTACCACAAAAGGCGTCAATTCGTTACTATTACCCAATGCCACATCCATCATCACAATTTGATCAATTCCCACTCTCACTCCCTTCTTAATCAGTTTAGATTTACCGATATAAGAAAACTCCAAAGTATACTCACCCGCCGGAAGTGGCTTCAAAGAATAATACCCATCCGAATCTGTTACAGCTCCCTGTTTTACAGGTCCTTCCACTATTCGGACATGTGCCCCGATCAGCGTTTCATCCTCCTCTAGTCCACTCACGACTCCCGCAATTTCACCACTATTCGCCCTCACCTCCAATGAGGATATAGAAAGGGCCATAAATGCCCAAAGGCAAGTACAGAGTACAATAATTGTTCTCATAATCTAATAAATTTAAAATTATTACTAAGATGTATTAAGAAAAAGGAAAGAAAGTGAATATTTACTTTTTCACATCAGACGAAGGAAGGAATTCTTTTTTTTATTTTTTATTTGGGCGTGCCCTTTCATAGTGATTGGGTGGTTGGGGATTTACTCTTGTACAGACGTTGGGCGCAACGTCTCTACTCAATCACTCAACCACCCAATCACTATTCCAGGTCGGGCTATTCGTTTGTAGTTGGCTTGCAGAAAAGGAGTTCGGCTATCTTTGCTGGCAGTGTCTTCCTCCGTCAGCCCTGCCAGCAAAAGCCTCACTACCTTTCTGCTTCGCCAAGCTACCACTTCTATCCCTCACGTAAAACAATGAGTGATTTAATGATTGCGCGAATGAGTGAATAAGCGTTCGTACAGACAAGGCATGCCTTGTCTCTACTCACTAAATAATTGCTCTATAC